>JANLXT010000073.1:0-11498 GCA_031365225.1 candidate division FCPU426 bacterium | reverse complement strand
CCAAGAGCGCCGCGACGGGCATGGACGCCAAGGCTTGGACCAAGGCCTTGTTGGCCGCTACCCCTGACAGCGCGGACCTGCAAGTCACCAAGCCTAGCGCTTTGCCCAAGGTCAGCGCGACGGCCAAAACTAAAAACGCGGGCGTTACCGAGACCGTGTTGTCCAACGGCTTGCGTTTGTTGGTCAAGCCTTTGCGACACACTCCTTTGGTCAGCATGCACATGATCTTTACGGGTGGCGCCCAGTATGAGACTGCGGCCAAGGCTGGCGGGCTGAACATGTTGGCACGCCTACTCATGAAGGGCGCGCCTGGCATGGACGCCAAAGCTCTGGCGCAGGCCTTGGATGATCAAAGCGCCAGCTTTGGACCCTGGGCCGATGTGGATCGTTTTGGCGTGGCGGGGCAGGTCTTGTCCAGCCGGCTCAAGCCCAGCTTAGAACTCTTGGGTCAGGTCTTGCGGCACGCGACCCTGCCACCCGACGAGCTAGAAAAAGAGCGCGAGCGCGTGCTCAAAGACATCAAGGACAAGCCCGACAGCGCCGAAGAGCTGGTGGGCGACCTCTTTAATGAGACTTTTTTTGGCGCCAACGCCTTCGGGCGACCCATCGAAGGCTCGGCGACTAGCGTGTCTAAGCTGACGCGCGCGGACCTGCTGCGCCTGCAAGCCAGCCAGATCAAACCAGACCAGATGCTTTTGGTGCTGGTGGGCGATGTCGATCCCGCCGAGGCCAAACGGGTGGTCGAGCAGGTCTTTGGGCCTGAGCGCTGGCCCGCCACGCGCAAAAAGTTGCCTAAGCCCAAGGCTCTCAAAGTCAGCAGTGCGCCCCGTAGCGCCTCGACCAAGGCTAAGAAAAAACAAGCGCACATCGTCTTTGGCTGGGTCGGCCCCGCCGTCACCGACAAAGACTACTATGCCGCGCGCTTGGTCAATTCGATCATGGGCGAGGGCATGGACAGCCGCCTGTTCACCGAAGTGCGTGAAAAACGCGGGCTCTGCTACACCGTCAACAGTTCTTTTGATCGACGCCCGCAGCCAGGTGCGTGGCGTGTCTATGTCGGCACCAAGCCCGAGTCCGAAAAAGAAGCCACGCGGGTCGCGCTCGATGTGGTGGCCGCCATGGCGCGGGGCGAGTTCACGCAAAGCGATCTTGATAGCGCCAAGGCGTACGCCAAGGGCATCTTTAAAGTCGCGCGCCAAGACTTTGGCACCGAAGCGCGACTGCTGGCCAATTACCAAGCCTGGGGCCTGGGCGCCGCCGAGATCGATCGCATGGCGGGCAAGATCGACGCCGTCAGCTTGGCCGATGCCAAACGCGCGGCCAAACGCTTTTTGCGCGTGGACAAGACCACCCTCACGGTCGTCAGGCCTTAAGCCGTGAATCTGGTCCTGGACACTTTACAATCACGGCGCTCGGCGCGATGGACCGGGCATCTGCTGGGCAGCCTCGCGACGCTTGGACTGCTGGGCTTAAGCGGCTTGGACCGACCCGAGACCTTGCGTGCCGCCTTCACCTTGCTAAGCGCGATCACGCTCTTTGAGCTTAGCGCCACGCTTTTTGACGCGCGGGCGCGACGGCTTAAACAAATGGCGCCGGCGGTTTTTCCGCTTAAAAAGTTAGACGACGCCGAGCGCGATTTTGTTCAGGACAGCTTGCTTGATCTATCGCCCGCGTCCGTCGTGCGCGCTCAACTGGCCTGGGTGGCGGGCGCGTTGGCCTTGGCGCTCTTTGACGCGCCGCTGCTGGCCAGTTTGGCCGCCGCCGGGCTGGGCCTGCCCGTGTCCGCATGGACCCAGTACTTGATCAACACCAGCATGGTCCAGCGCGTCTTGCCATTTTTTTATTTTAAAGACGAATACGCGGATGGTTTTGGCCGCCGCTTGCCCAGCCTAGAGCGGCGCTATCAACAATTGGCGTTGGTGACTTTAAGCGTCGGCTTGACCTATCCCGTGCTGACAAGCTTATGGGCCACACCGCTCAGCTTAAGTGTCAGCCTGTGGTTGCTGACTTGGGCCGTGGCCGCGGCGCTGGGGGGTGTCTCGACCTTGCGCGCCATCGCCATCGAGCCCTTGGTGGATCTGCGCTTGGCGCTGGGTCGTTTTAAGGACGGGGACTTTAGCTCTATTTTAGATGTCACCAGTGGCGACGAAGTCGGTCAAGTCACCGAGCGCTACAACAAGACCGTGCGCGCGATCGATAGGCGCATCTTTGTGCTTGAGAATTTTGGCCCTCAAGTCTTGCCTGGCAAGTCCGAAGCCTTGTTCACCGATCTGCGTTTAGATGGCGAAGACCGCGATGTGTCGATCTTGGTCTGTCGTTGGCACGAGGCCGCCGAAGCCTTAGAAGGCTTGGCTCCACCCGCCCGTCTGGCAGCCTTAACTCGCTTTGTTGATCTGGTCTATGACGCGGTCAATGCGCAGGGCGGTTGTGTGGAAGGCGTCGAAGATGGGCGCGTGGTGGCGTGGTTTAACGCGCCGTTGCCACACGCCACACCCAAGCTTGCGGCCGTGGACACGGCGTGGGCGATCAGCCTGGGCTTGAACGTGTTTTGTAATCAACGCCGCATGCGGGGTGAACCTGCGCCAACCTGGGGCGTGGCGGTGGCCAGTGGTAGCGCCACCTGTGGCTTGATGGGCCCGCCCGGCCGGCGGCGTTACGCCTGCGTGGGTACGCCCGCCAGTTTGGCCCGCGACCTGGTCCAAGCGGCGCAGTCCCAAGTCTTGTTATGCTCGGACACCGCCTCAAGTTTGTCAGGCGAACGAAAAGCCGAGCAAGGGCCCGATGCGTTTATCCTGACCCAGGCGCTCGAACCCCTGCCACCTGACAGAAACACCTTGAATGCCTTGGGTTTTTCACCCGGCGAGCGGCTTTGACATCTTTCCAAATCTAGGGCGGGTCGCCTTGACAGTTTCTTAGGCAGGGCGTAGCCTTAACGGGTTCGAGCAATCCATAAAAGAACCTAAAGCGTAATTTAGACAACCACTCACCTAGGAGGATCCATGAAGAAGACACTGTTAGCGCTATCGTTGGGCCTTTTGATCGCGTCGCCCACCTTTGCCTGCGATGCGGGCAAGCATGACGGCGCTTCGCTCAAGACCGACAAGACCCAGGCTTCAGCGAGCAAAAAAGACAAGGTCGCCAAGGTAAAGACCGACAAGAGCCAAGCTAAAGTAAAAGAGACTTCCAAGAAGATCTAGTTCGGCCTTAATTTTGGCCATAGCAGGAGGTATTCACGATGTTTGATCCTAAGAAACCATGCGGTTGCTAATTTAAAAAGCCTTTAAACAGGCAATTTTCAAGCCCGCGGCGTCATGTCGCGGGCTTGTTTTTTATAGAGCGGGCTTGATTGTGCCGGCCTGCGCCTTGGGTTAGACTGACGCCACAAACAGGATGATGGAAAAAACAGACTACGAAAAAATAGGCCAGAGCTTGGACTTGGGGCTACTTAAAGGCATCGCCTTGGGTGGCAAAAGGTCCAACGAGCTGCAGATGTTGCTGGATAGCCAGCTCGTGGGCGCTGAGGCCGACTATCAAGATCTGGCCTTGGCTGTGGCCGATATCAGCGTCAGCGCCGACGAGGCGCGTTTGACGTTTGATTCTTTGCGTGAGCATCAAGAGCGCATGCGCCAAGGCTTGCAGCGACCCGTCGGCCTCAAGGTCGCGGCCATGGATCTTTTGGGCAATGTCGAGCAAGCGCTTGGCATCGAAGGCGATGGCGAGAGCGCCAGCTATTGGCAGCTTGAGCGCATGGCTTACTATGACCAGCTGACAGGCCTGCATAACTTTAGATTTTTTAGCGATCGCCTGGGCGAAGAAGTTCAGCGCGCGCGGCGCTACCGTCATCAGCTTTCGATGGTGATGGTGGACATCGACTATTTTAAGCGCTTCAACGACACCCATGGGCACCAGGCTGGCAACCAGGCCCTGCGCCACATCTCGGACATCTTGCGCACGACGGTGCGCGAGACCGATCTGGCCGCGCGTTATGGTGGTGAAGAATTCGCTCTCATCCTGCCCGAGACCACCAAGCGCCTCGCGCTCGAGCTGGCGGGTCGCGTGCGGGCTAACATCGAGGCCAGTCCTGTGTTGGTGGGCGACGCGTTTCATCGCGTGACCGTCAGCGTGGGCGTGGCGACTTACCCGAGGGATACCTGGACCCAAAGTGGTCTGGTTGAATCCGCGGACAAGGCCCTGTACGACAGCAAGCACGCTGGGCGCAATCGTGTCACCGCCTATCAGCCACCCACGCAGGTGGTCTTTAAGTACAAGCCCGAGCGCTTTGGCGTGGATCGCGTCAGCGTGGTCGGCAACTTCAACGGTTGGGACGTGCTCGCCGATCCCATGAACCCTCAAGAAGATGGCTCGTTCTTCGCCAAGATCGCGTTGATCCCCGGCACCTACGAATACAAGTATGTGCTCAATGGCGAGCAATGGGTCAATGACCAGGGCACGCAAGAAGCGATCAGCGACGGGTACTGGGGCCAGAACAGCCTACTGCACGTGAAAGGTTAAGACGCCCATGGACTGCAAGCTTTTTGTCAGCGACTTGGATGGCACCCTGTTGGTGGATCGTGGCCAAGACGGCGTGTTCACGACTGATCGTTCGCGCGCGGCGCTGCGAGCGTTGCAACGTCAGGGAGTCACGGTGTGTTTGGCGTCGGGGCGCATGCATGAGTCCATTCGGCATATCGCCGCGGACCTAAACGTGATCGGCCCCGTGATCAGTTACAATGGCGCCATGCTGCGCGACCACCAAGATCAGGTGCTGACGCATCAACGGGTCGAACCTGGCTTGGCTGCCGAACTCATCGACTTGGCCGAGGCGCGCGAGCTCGAGCTTAATTTTTATCTAGAAGGCAGCTTGCTCGCTCGCAATCTCGAGCCTTGGTGGGATCTCTACCATGGGCGCACCTCGTCCCCCATGGTCGCGGTGGACAGCCTGCTGCCGTACCGCGGGCAGTCGCCGACCAAGTTGTTGATCTTTAGCGACGCGGCGACCATCCGTGGCTTAAAAGAAGAGTTGGCGCCCCTGGTCAAAGACAGAGCCATCATGGTGGTCACGGCGGATCAATACTTAGAGTTTATGCCTTTGGGCACCGACAAAGGCCACGCGCTGGCGGATCTTGCCGCGCGCTTGGGGCTGACTGCGGCGCAGGTGGTCGCGGTGGGCGATGGCAACAATGATCTGGGGATGGTGTCTTGGGCGGGGCATGGCCTGGCCACCCGCGACGGGCGCCAAGCCTTGATCGATGTGGCAGACGAGCTGGTGGATCCGCCCGCCCAGGATGGCGTGGCCGTGTGGATCGAAAATAATCTTTTGCGCTGAGGTTTGAACATGGACAAGAAAGCTCAATGGGGTCTGGTATCGGCGGCTTGGTTTTTGGCGCTCAGTGTGGCGGGGCTGGGTTATCTGGCCTTGCAACGTAGCAGTCAGCCTGTGTCCGAAACGCAAGGCGCGGCCGAAGGCAGCGCTCCCAAAGAAGCGACCTGCCCTGTCACCAAGCGGCACTTGCAAGTGGACGCCACGACGCCCAAGTTCACCTACAAGGACCGCGACTTTTATTTTGCGGACGACACCGACGAAAAAGGACGTAGCGCCAAGCAGCGTTTTGTCATGGACCCCGAATATTATCTAACGGGTATCGCGACCTTCCCCAGCTCAGTTTCGATCTCAGCGACCGCTAAACTCAGTCCCGTGCCCAGCGCGGCGCCTAGCCCAGATCCTGATTCTTGGCTCAACGCGCCGCAGCGTCCCGCGCCAAAAAGCCCCGTGCCTAGTCCTGATACAAAACCCTGATGGCCTTTCTGTTCCCACCTGAGAGGGCGGACCGTCTGGACTCGCCAGAGCGCTTGGCCTATGTGCCCATCGAGCGTTTGTTGAGCGTCTTGCGCCCGACGCCGGGCCAGCGTTTTTTAGATGTGGGTTGCGGCACGGGCACCTATTTTTTTCCGGTGTTTGAAGCGATGGCCGGTGAGGGCGTTTTTATGGCGGCCGAGCTGCAAGAAGAGCTTTTGCGCCGTTTTTTTACGCGCCTTGAGGATTACGCCGAGCATCCCCGTTTTACACGCATCGAAGTCTTGCGCGCCAAACGTGATCGCTTGCCTTTGCCTGACGCCAGCGCCGATCTTATCCTGCTAAATCAGGTCTGGCACGAGATCGACAAGCGCGACGCGTATCTTAAAGAGTTGCGCCGCGTGCTGGCGCCCGGGGGCACCCTGTGCATGCTGGACTGGAAGACCCCTGCCGAAGACGAAAGCCTGCTGGGGCTTGAGACGCCGTCGATGGGCCCACCGTTCATTCATCGCGTGTCCGAGCGCCAAGCCTTAGATGAACTGCGCGCGGTGGGCTTTGAGTGGTTGGTCTCGCACGCCGGCTTTGCCCAAAACTGGTGCCTGACCGCTAGGCGATGAGCGCATGAGTCAAACCATCACCCGCCCCCAGATTGACCAAGATTTAGAGACCGCCAAGCCTGGGCGCGTCGTGCTTTACAATTGCGATTGTCATAGCTTTGATGATGTCGAGACCATGTTGGTCTTGGCCACACGGTGCTCGAGCGACGTGGCCAAAAAGCACGCCTGGACCGTGCACACCCAGGGTCGCGCCATCGTGTATCATGCGGTGCGCGAAGATTGCGAAAAAGTGGCGGCTGTCTTGCGAAGCACCGGCCTGCAAGTTGAAGTGGATTGGGATTAGGGGACGCATGCGTTGGTTTAGAGCAATGATGATTGTGGCGAGCCTGCCTGCCTGGGGTTTGGCCGACGTGTCGCCCAGCGCCAGCGTGAGCGAGAGCCCGCTTGAGCTGCGTGAAGCGGACGTGTATTACGCGCCCGAAGAGACCGGTGAGACGTCAGGCCAGATGGGGGCCTCGTCCTCGGCGACCCTGACGGCGGGCACGTTTTATAGTCGCGCCGTGGTGCGAGCGTATTCTGGTTTGGATCGCAAACCCTTGGATGGCGCCGAGCTTTTTTTGAATGGCGAATTTATCGGCAAGAGCCCAACTAACTTGACAGAATTTTTGGTGGCCAAAGAGAGCTATCCCTTGAGCGCGCGCCTTGATGGCTGGGTCGAGGCGCAGCGTCCCCAGGTTGCCGTGCCACGCGAGGGTGAGCTGCGTGTGTATCTCGCGCCCGAAGACGCGGGCGCGTGGTACACCTTGCCGGGATCGTTGGGCGGCATGACCTTGTTGGTCTTGGGATTGATCAGTTATTCAAGCGAGGGTGGCGGTCCTCAAGTGGGCTTGTCGTTGGCGGGCGCGGGGGTGGGTCTGATCGCGTTGACCCAGGGCTTGTCACGCTATGTGCACGCGCCCGCGCTACGACGCAGCGTCGAGCGTTTGAACGCCGATCCGCAGGCGGCGCCATGAGCGCGCCCATCGACATGCTCATGGCGTTAGAACAAAGCTTGATCGTCGAGCGCGGGTTTCGGCCTTTAGAGCGCAGCCTGCCGCAAAGCGCGGCGGTCGCCACGGGCATGCTCGATGCTTGCCTTGCGCGCCAAGAAGCACAAGACCTGCATGTGCACGCGCTCTTGGTTGATCATGGACACAGCCTGGAGGGATTGCGCGGACGGCATCGCGATCTGCGCGAGGCCTTAAAAAATCTTGAGGGCAGCGTCCCCGGGCGCGTCATCGCCACGCTTTGGATCTTGGCACCCGACAGGGGTAGCGCCGCGCAAGCGCGCGAGGCGTTGGCGCAAGCGGACCCTGGTCATTTTTTGTCTAAGACCCTGCTTGGCGCGGCGGTGATCAATTTGGACGACGCCAGTGTCCAGCTCGTCAAAGGGACTGCCAGCGATCCGAGCGCGGCGTGGTTCGAGTCGGTCATCAAGCGGGGCCAAGGACCAGGCCAGGCCTTGGCCGAGTCCGCCATCTTGCGCGCCGAAGCCGAAGAGCGTTTGGTGCGGGACCTGGTGGGGGGAGCCAAACCCTGGGGCACCTGGATACTGGTTGGGATCTGTTGTGTGGTCTTTGTCGGGCAGGTCATGGTCGCGCGGGCACTCAGCGACGCGTTGACCCAAGCCGACCCCAAGTTGCTTGACGCGTGGAGCCGAGCGTACAGCCTGACCCTGCAACGCTTGGGCGCCAACAGTCACGAGCTGGTGATCGTTCAAGGCCAAACTTGGCGACTGCTGGCCAGTATTTTTTTGCACGCGGACCTTTTGCATATCTTGATGAACATGATGGGCCTGCTATCCTTGGGCGCCCTGCTTGAGAGGCTCTGTGGGGGGGCTCGCTTGATGGCTCTTTTTTTGGTGACAGGCCTTTGTGGTAGCTTGCTTTCGGCGCTGATGTCGACAGGTGGCCTGGCGCTAGGCGCGAGCGGCGCGATCTTGGGGTTAGCGGGGGTCCTGATGGCACCCAAGCTAAGGCGGCCCAAGGGCATGCCCAAGGCCATGGCCGACCGACTTTTTGACTCGTTAGCCCGCCCCATTGCGATACTTTTCGGTTTAGGCCTCTTGTTGTCCCTAATAGGCACACCCCTCCAGCTAGACAATTGGAGCCATTTAGGGGGTTTGGTCAGCGGATTTGTGATCGCCTGGGTATTTCCGGGCCTTTTTAAACACCGTCAGGCTTGACGGAACAGCGCCGGCACGGCACATTAGCCCTCCTTCTTTTACCCTGATCTGCGAGATTTAGATGTCTACGACGCCACAAAACAAGATCCGTAATTTTGCCATCATTGCCCACGTCGATCATGGCAAGACCACTTTGGTCGACGCCATCTTGCGTCAAGCCGGTGTTTTTCGTGTGAACGAAGCGGTGGCCGAGCGCGTGATGGACAGCAACGACCTTGAGCGTGAGCGCGGCATCACGATCTTTAGCAAGAACGCCAGCTACGTTTACAAAGACGTTAAGTTCAACATCGTCGACACGCCTGGTCACTCGGACTTTGGTGGTGAAGTCGAGCGCGCTCTCAAGATGGTCGATGGCGTCATGCTCTTGGTTGACGCGGCCGAAGGGCCCTTGCCCCAGACCCGCTTTGTGCTCAAAAAGAGCATGGCCCTGGGTCTCAAGCCCATCGTTGTCATCAACAAGATCGATCGCCCCGATCAACGCGCCCATGTGGTGCATGACATGATCTTGGATCTCTTTATCAGCTTAGACGCCACCGAAGAGCAATGCGAATTTCCGTGCATCTATGCCACCGCGCGCGCGGGCACTTGCCGCTTGAGCATGGACCAGCCCGACACCGATCTGCGTCCTCTGCTCGACATGGTGTTGGAGACGTTCCCGCCCATGCAGGTTGATTTCGAGGCTCCCTTTCAGATGCTGGTCAGCAACATTCAATACAGCGAATACGTGGGCCGTATCGCCGTGGGTCGTGTCAAGCGTGGGCGGGTCGCCAAAGACACCCCCATCGTCATGATGAAAGACGCCGGCGTCAATGTGAAGGGCCGCCCCAGCAAGCTCTTGGTCTTTCAAGGTGTCAAACAGGTCGAAGTGGATCAAGCCGAAGCGGGTGATATCATCGGTCTGGCGGGCTTTGACGATGTCTTTATTGGCGACACCCTCTGCCATGCCGAGACCCCTGACGCCCTTGAGCGTATTTCGGTTGATGAACCCACCTTGTCCATGACTTTTGGCGTCAACACCAGCCCTTTTGCTGGCACCGAGGGCAAGTTTGTGACAGCCCGGCACCTTAAGTCGCGCCTCGAGCGCGAGCTGCTCTCAAACTTGGCCTTGCGCGTCGAGACGGGTGAGGGCGAAGGCGCCTTTGTCGTCAGTGGTCGCGGTGAGTTGCATCTGGGCATCTTGATCGAGACCATGCGCCGTGAAGGTTTTGAGCTAGAAGTCGGCAAACCTCGCGTCATCATGCACAAAGACGAGCAGGGCCGCCTGACCGAGCCCTTCGAAAAACTGATCATCGATGTGGGCACGGGCGTCATGGGTGGCGTGATCGAGCGGCTTGGCTCGCGCAAGGCCGAGATGGTCAACATGACCCCCTTTGGCCACGATCAAGTGCGCCTCGAGTTCTCGATCCCTAGCCGATGCTTGTTGGGCTTCCGTACCGAGTTCATGACCTTGACCCGTGGCGATGGCGCGTTGCACCACGTCTTTGACCGCTATGACCTCTACAAGGGTGACACCGAAGGCCGCACCCGGGGTGTCTTGTGGGCCACCGATGCTGGCGATAGCAACGCGTATGGCATGTTCAGCGCTCAAGAACGCGGGACCATGTTTATTCAGCCTGGCACCAAGGTGTACTCGGGCATGATCGTGGGTGAGCATAGCCGCGAGAATGACTTGGGCGTCAACATCTGCAAAGCCAAACAGTTGACCAACATGCGCGCCTCGGGCACGGACGAAGCCCTGACCCTGTCGCCGCCCCGTCAGCTGTCCCTTGAACAATGCATGGAATACATTGACGACGATGAGCTGGTCGAGTGCACGCCGATCAACATCCGCTTGCGCAAAAAGATCTTGGACGCCAACGAGCGCAAAAAGGCCGAAAAATCGCTGGCCGCACGAAACGCTTAGCACGCCAAGGCCGGGGGAACGCTCCCCCGGCCTTTTTTTTGTCCCAAGGACCTAGACCATGGACGAGCAAACCGAGCGCCGAAAACCAAGTAGCACCGAGCCCGAGCCAGCGCGTGATAGCGCTCACTGGACGGTGGATCACATCATGCTCAAACGTCCGCTGGCCGTGTCCGAGAGCGCGACCGTGCTTGAGGTCTGCGAGACCATGGCCGAGTCGCGCTTGGGACAGGTGCTGGTGGTCGAAAAAGATTGGCGTCCACGCGCCAAGCTAGATTTGCCGCCCGAGCCCATGGGTATCTTCACCGAACGTGATCTCATCCGCGCTTTTGCCACGCATCGCGATAAAGTTTTGGGCATGACGGTGGGGCAGGTCATGACCTCTCCCGTGGTCTGCCTCGGGCCAGACGAGGACATTCAGCACGCCGCCGACCTGATGATCCTGATGCGCATTCGCCGTATTCCGGTGGTTGAGAAGGGCAAGACCGTGGGACTGCTGACCCGTGGCCGAGTGATGGAATCGCAAGCGCGGCGTTTGGACGCGATCCAAAAAGAGAACGCGGTGCTCGAAGAGCGCGTGGTGCATGACGCGCTCACTGGGTTGGCCAACCGCACTCTCTTCGAGGACGTCTTGACCCGCGAGACCGCCCGCGCGAAGAGCCGTGGTGGGGCCGTCTCCATGCTGATGATGGATCTGGATTTTTTTAAAAAAGTGAACGACACCTATGGTCACCCGGTGGGTGACGTGGTCCTAAGGCAGATGGCGCGGGTCTTTCGCGAGAATTTGCGCCGAGCGGATCTGCCAGCGCGTTTAGGCGGGGAAGAATTTGGCGTGGTGTTGGTGCAGGCACAAGCCGACCCCCTGTCCGTGGCCGAAAAAGTGCGCGTCGCGGTCGAGCAAGAATACTTTGGTGAGCCGTCCGAACAATTTCATGTGACCATCTCGATCGGCGCGGCCATCTGGGATCCAGGCATGGATAAGGCCACCTTGGTTAAAAAGGCGGATGAGGCTTTGTACGAGGC
>JANLXT010000340.1:0-19179 GCA_031365225.1 candidate division FCPU426 bacterium | reverse complement strand
TTCCGCGTCACGTCGGGCGGGGACGGCAGCTTCAGCGCTTGGACCCAGTTGAGTGGCGACAACTTTAAGACGGCCATCGCTGGCGCCGATGTCTACGAGGTGGACCTGCGAGCCACGGATAACGTGGGCAACCAGTCGTCACCTGCGCACATCACGCTGGTGCGGGTGCCCAAACCGTGCGAGGCCATCGAGGCCTTCACCGGCAACCTCACGCTGGACGGCCAGTCATGGGTGAATAGCTATGACTCGAGCGCGGGCGCTTATGGGGGCGCCAACGTCAGCGTTGCGAGCACGACACCCACCGCTCAGGACAGCCTGCCCTATGTGGCGGATTCTACGCCGCCGCAGATCAGGCTTTGGTATGAGTGCGCGGGCTGCGCCACGCAGGGACTTAAAGAGGCGACTGGACAACTGTTCCTCGAAGACTTCGATCACACCGCCCTGCCAGTATTCTATGACAGCTATGAGGACAGTGCGGGCAAGCGCCTGCTGCCCTCGGGCGTGGCCCTGGGCGAGTTCCGCGTCACGTCGGGCGGGGACGGCAGCTTCAGCGCTTGGACCCAGTTGAGTGGCGACAACTTTAAGACGGCCATCGCTGGCGCCGATGTCTACGAGGTGGACCTGCGGGCCACGGACAACGTGGGCAACCAGTCGTCACCTGCGCACATCACGCTGGTGCGGGTGCCCAAACCCTGCGAGGCCATCGAGACCTTTACCGGCAACCTCACGCTGGATGGTCAGTCTTGGGTGGATAGCTATGACTCTGGCGTCGGTGCTTATGGGGGCGTAAACGTGGGCGTCCAAGGTGATGCTTTGCTGCAGGGAAGCCTGAAGGCGGTGGGCCAGTCGTACCAAGCAGGTCTGCTCACTGAGCACACAGCACCGCGCCTGCTGCTGCCCAGCAGCATCCCAGCTCTGGCTCAGGACCTGGGGGCCATCAGCCTGACGGGCCCGCAGAGCCTGACCCTGGCGAAGGGCGTCTACAAGGCCAGCAGCCTCTTCCTCAGCGGCCAGGCCGAGATCCATGCCACGGGTCTGGTGATCCTCTTTGTCACCGGGCCCATCGCCATCAACGGCAAGTCGCACATCAACCTGGGTGGCCTGCCGAGCAACTTTGTCATCCTAGGCATGCCCGGTTGCAATCAAGTTGCGATCGCGGGCGAGTCCAGCTTCACGGGCATCCTCTACACGCCCTTGGCCGACGTGGACTTGAACGGCCAGAGCGGGGTCTATGGCGCAGTGGCTGCCAAAGCGGCCAAGCTCAACGGACTTGCGTTTATCCACTATGACCTGGCCATCGGCGCAGGGCATTGTCAGCGGCCTGCCCCTGTCAGCGCCTCGGTGGGCGGCGGGGTCAGCGCTGCGGGCCTGAACCCGAGGCCTAGAGCAACGCCAACCGCGGACCTTTTGCCCCCGGGTAAAAAGCTGGCTGTCGCGCCCAACCCCGCCCGAGACCAAGCCATTGTGGTCTGGCGCTTGGACAAGCCAGGGCAAGCTAGCATCGCAGTCAGTGACTTGAGTGGCACCGAGATCCTGCGCCAGAATCTGGGATCCCAAGCCAGCGGCGTCGGGCACTGTGATGTCTCATTGCGGGGCCTTTCCAACGGCATCTATTTCGTCACGCTGCTGGTCGATCAGGGTTATGGCCTTGTGGCCAAAGAGCATTTCAAATTGGCGGTCGTGCGCTAGTTTTCCTGTTGCAATTTTATATTAGTAACGATATATTTTTGTCATGAACCTACCCTTGCAGATACGCGCCCTGCGCCAGGCCGGCGGTTGGACCCAGGTCCAGCTGGCCCAGCGCACGGGCATCGCCCAGCCCAACCTGGCGGCCTTCGAGAGCGGGACCCGGCGGCCCAGCGTGGGCACGCTTGGGCGCCTCTCGCAGGGCTTGGGCGTGGATGTCGGGCGCTTGCTGCGCTCCGAGCCGCCGCTGGTCTTGGACCGCTTCGCCATGGACGCTCTGGCTCGCACCCTGATGGCCGGGGGGCCTCCGCCTAAAGGGCTGCCGCCCAAGCTGTGGCAGGACCTGCAGGCGGTCTACTGCTCCAAGCTAAGCGCCTTGGCGCCGCAGGTCACGCGCCGCCGGCCCCGCCTTAGCCCTTATGCGGCCGAGCGGCGGGCCCTGGCCCAGCTGGGCTCTGCGGCCTTTGCCGAGCTGACACGGCGCTTTGAGAAGGCCTATCCGCAGGCGGGCGCATGAGGCTGCGCGAGGCGGACGCCTATTTTGCGGCCCTGGCCAAAGAGGTGACCACCCCCCTGGTGCTGGTGCTCACCGGCGGCATCGCGGCGGGCATCTTGGCCGACGAGAGGACCACGGACGACATCGATTTTGCCATCTTGCGCTACCGCCGCGACATCCTGCCCCAGACCGAGGCCCTGCTGCAGCGCCTGGCCCAGCAGCGTGGCATCCTGGTGCAATATTCCACCGACATAGCCCGCGGGTCCTCTATCAGCTACCTGGACTGGCAAAAGCATTCCCACCCCTACAAGCGCAGCGGCTTTGTCGAGATCCGCGTCCTGGACCCTTACTATTGGTCCATCGGCAAGATCGCCCGTGGCACGGACCGCGACCTGCAGGATCTGAGCGCGGTCATCCGCAAGCAAGCCCTAGACCCGGCCAAATTAGCCCGCCTCTGGGCCAAAGCCCTAAAAAAAAGCCCCGCCTCGACGGCGCGCTTCAACGTCAAAAAGCAGATGACCGCCTACCTGAGCAGTGCTGGTAAGGCCTTTGGCAAAGCGTACGATGCCGAGAAGGTGCTGGCGCTGTTTGAGCGCGCGCTGCAAAAGAAGCTTTCAAATGTGAAGGGCAGAGCGAAGGAACATTTCAAATTGGCGGTCGTGCGTTAATTGTGCTATAACGCTTTAGTTCAAAGCTTTCCCCTACCAAAACACGGAGTCAGTGATGCCTTTGGTCCCAGGTCGACAGATCCTGCAAGAAGCCCTCAAGGGTGGTTATGGCGTTGGCGCGTTTAACGTCAATAATATGGAACAGATCCAGTCCATCATGATGGCCGCTGCCGAGACGCAGTCGCCGGTCTTTATCCAGGCTAGCCGGGGAGCGCTCAAGTATGCCAATCTGCAGTATTTGCGGCACTTGATGTTGGCGGCGGTTGAGCTGAACCCTGATATCCCGATCGCCATGCATCTTGATCATGGCAACGGGCTTGATAGCGCGAAGACCGCGGTGGATCTGGGCTTTACCAGTGTGATGATTGACGGGTCGCTCAAAGAAGATGGCAAGACCCCGACGACTTACGAAGAGAACGTCGAAGTGACCAAAAAGGTCGTGGAATATTGCCATGCACATGGCGTTTCGGTTGAAGGTGAGCTGGGGACCTTGGGTGGCATTGAGGACGGCGTGGGCAGTGGGCAGATACACCTGACCGATCCGGCGCAGGCGATCAGCTTTATCAAAGAGACGGGGCTCGACTATCTGGCCTTGGCCATCGGCACTTCACATGGCGCTTTTAAGTTTAAGACCGCTCCCAAGCTGGCCATGGATATCGTGCAGAAGGTGCGCGCGAGCAATCCCGAGACGCCTCTGGTGATGCATGGCTCTTCAACCGTACCCGCGGACTTGCGCGACTTGATCAATCAGTATGGCGGCAAGATGCCTAACGCAATGGGTGTGCCGATTGAGGCGATCCAAGAGGGCATCAAAAATGGTGTGGCCAAGATCAACATCGACACCGACGGACGCATGGCCATCACCGCCGCCATCCGCAAGATCTTTATCGAAGAGCCGACTAAGTTTGATCCGCGCGAATATCTAACGCCGGCTCGTGAAGCCCACGCCAAGATCGTGGCCGAACGCATGCGACAGTTTGGCGCGGCGGGACATGCCAAAGACTACAAGCCCATGACTTTGGCTGAAAATAAAGCTTTTTACGCGAGCAAGAAGTAATTAACAGGCCCGAAAGTCCTTTTTCTATAGGCGGAATAGGGTTTTCTATTGACAGTTTCTAGGGCTATCGCTAGTATCACAGAAATCAAAAAGTCCTTGATTGCAGGTGCTTTTCGATAGTTTTCTTTAGTGGAGGTCGCGCGGTGACCAAGCGTCTATTCAACTTAGCCGTAGTTTGCGCAGTAGCAGTGGCTCTTTCGCCAATTAATTTGCGCGCCGAAGATATGTTGCCGCCCCCGCCACCCGGCGGAGACATGATGCCCCCACCTCCTGGTGGAGACATGATGCCCCCGCCACCCGGTGGAGACATGATGCCCCCGCCTCCTGGTGGAGACATGATGCCCCCGCCACCCGGCGGAGATATGATGGCCCCTCCTGGTGGAGATATGATGCCCCCGCCTGGTGGTGACATGGCACCCCCGCTGGATGCTGGCGCGATGCCGCCACCACCGGCTGACACGACTGCTCCCGCGAACGAAGCGCCTGTCGCAAGCTCTGACGATGGCGGCTCTAAGGATAGCTACCGCGTGGCCAAAGGTGATTCGCTCTGGCGCATTTCTGGCAAGTCCAGTGTGTATGGCGACAATTTCCAATGGCCCTTGATCTTTATCTCTAACCGCGACCTGATCCAAGATCCCGATCTGATCCGGCCCAAGTGGAACCTAAAGATCAAGCGCAACATTGCCCAGGACGAGATCGCCAACGCGGTTAAAAAAGCCAAAGACACACCGCGTTACGAGCCACACAGTGCGCCACGCAAGCGTTTGCCCATCGATTACTGATAGCGCTGATCTGGTTTAAGAAAAAACGCCCCTATCACGGGGGCGTTTTTATTTTATAGGAAAGGGAAGGACAGTATGAAACTCGGGATCGTGGGTCTGCCTAACGTCGGCAAGTCGACCCTCTTCAACGCCATCACCAAGGCCGGCGCGGCCGCGGCTAATTTTCCATTTTGCACGATTGAGCCTAACGTGGCCGCCGTGCCCGTGCCCGACGCGCGTCTGGATCAACTGGCTCTCTGGTTCGAGTCTAAAAAGACCGTGCCTGCCGGCGTCGAGTTCGTCGATATCGCCGGCTTGGTCAAGGGGGCGTCCCAAGGCGAGGGTCTGGGCAACAAATTTCTAAGCCACATCCGCGAGACCCAGGCCATCATCCATGTGGTGCGCTGCTTCGAGGACAAGGACATCACCCATGTCTCGGGCAAGGTGGACCCTAAGTCTGATATCGAGATCATCGAGACTGAGCTGATCCTAGCCGATCTAGAATCGGTAGAAAAACAGTTCGAGCGCCTGGCCAAAAAGGCCCGCGGCGGGGACAAAGAGGCCACCGCCCAGCACGATCTGGCGCACAAGTTAAAAGAGCATCTGGGCAAAGGCCTACCTGCGCGCACCGCGGGCCTGTCGGCGGATGACCTACTGCTAGTACGAGAGTTCTTTTTGATCAGCAGCAAGCCGGTGCTTTACGCCATGAATGTGGCGGAGACCGACCTGCCCGCGATGGAAAATGATTTTACGCGGGCCGTGCAGGCCGTCGCCAAGTCCGAGGGCGCTTTAGCCATCCCTATTTGCGCCAAGATCGAAGCCGAGATCGGCGAGATGGACCCGGCCGATGCAGCCGCCTTCCTCACAGATCTGGGTTTAAGCGAGCCAGGCATGCATCGCCTTATTCACGCTGGCTATGACTTGTTAGGTCTGCAAAGCTATTACACCGCGGGCCCTATGGAAGCCCGGGCCTGGACCATTCGCAAGGGCAGCAAAGCGCCCGAGGCCGCTGGTGAGATCCATAGCGACATACAACGCGGGTTCATCAAAGCCGAGATCATGGGCTACGCCGATCTACTCGCCAAAGGCGGGGACGAAAAAGCGATGAAAGAAGCGGGGCTGGTCCGCCAAGAAGGTAAAGAGTACGTGATGGCGGATGGAGACGTCGTGCATTTCAAATTCAATGTCTAAGCTCACCCTCGTCGCCACGCCCATCGGCAATCTGGCCGACCTCAGTCCTCGGGCTAAAGAGGCCTTGACCCAAGCAGACGTGCTGGCTTGTGAAGATACCCGTAGCACTAAAAAATTGATGCAGCTCAGCGGCGCCGAGATCAGCGGCCGCACCTTGGCCTATCACGAATATAACGAAGTGCAGGCTGCGCCTGGACTGATTAAGTTGATCCAAGACGGCAAGCGGGTGGTCCTGGTCAGCGACGCTGGCTTGCCGGGCCTCAGCGATCCGGGATACCGTGTTCTGCATCTTTGCCGCGAACAAGGTATTGCGGTCGAAGTGATTCCTGGGCCCCATGCGGCGCCCATGGCGCTCTTGATGAGTGGGTTGCCGACCAGCAGCTATACATTCAAAGGCTTTGTTCCAAAAAAGCCGGGTGCCCGGGCGCGTTTCTTTAAAGAAGAAGCCGAGAGCCGGCATGTGCTCATCGCTTACGAGAGCCCTTTGCGTCTGGCCGCCACGTTGGCGGTGGCGCGCGAGGTTCTGGGGGATCGTCAGGCCAGCGTTGCCTTCGAGCTGACCAAGATGTTTGAGCGTTGCTTGCACGGTACACTTTCCAGCCTCGAGGCTGAGCTCCTTGCCCATCCGCCCAAAGGTGAGGCCACATTCGTTGTGGCGGGCAAGGGCCGAAAAGATGCCGTGTCGCACGATGATGACGGGGACGAAGATGACGAAAAGGCCTGATTCTGAAAGCTTTCCCACGGCCTTGTAAGCGGGTCCCTCGTTGACAGGTTCTTAAGCCTTCCTATATATTCTTTGTCCCCTCGGTTTCGAGGGGTTGTACAAGTACTTTTACCTCGCTCCCAGCGTCAAGACCGCCACTCGGCGGGCAGGGCAACTCCATGGCCCAGCGCTTGATTGATTGGGGGCTACCCGCGTCTTTTGCGGGAACCCAGGAGGCAAACGTGGCGCAGATCGTTAGCTACGAGACCATGGTGATTCTCAAGCCGAGTTTGGCCAAAGAAGACACCGATCGGCTCATTGATAAGTACGCCGAAGTGATCAAGACCCAAGGTGGCACCGTCACCAAGATCGATCGCATGGGCAAGCGCAAGATCGCCTATGACATGAAAAAACAACCTGAAGGTTTCTACTGCACCTTGCAGTTTGACTCTTTTGGCCCGGTGGTGGCAGAGCTCGAGCGCCAACTCCGCATTTCAGAAGACATCCTTAAGTTTATGACCCTCAAGCAAGAGCCCGTGAGCGCTGTGCCGGTTACCAAGCCCGCGCCCGCGACCGCGGAATAGCGGAGGATCCCCATGGCCGCCAGCCTGAATAAAGTCGTTCTCGTCGGTAACCTTACCAAAGACCCAGAGCTGCGTTTTGTACCCAGCGGTCAAGCCGTGGCCAATCTGCGCATGGCGATGAATCGCAAGTACAAGGCCGCCAATGGCGAATGGAAGGACGAGGTCACTTACGTCAGCGTGGAAGTCTGGGGCAAATCGGCCGAAGCCTGTGGCGAGTACTTAAAAAAAGGCGCGCCCGTGCTGGTCGAAGGCAGGCTCAAGCTCAAAGAATGGACAACACCCGACGGCCAAAAACGTTCTGTGCTAGAGGTCGTCTCCGAACGCACCCAGTTCCTTAGCGGTGGCCCGCGTCGAGACGGCGCGGCTCCAGCGACGGGTGGCGATTACGAGGCTCCTCCTAGCGATAGCGGACCAGCGGGCGCGTCTGACGATGACATCCCTTTTTAAACCCAACTAAGTATCCGAGGTTCTTCTCATGGCATTTGCTCGCTCAAAAACCAAGACCAAGACCAAGCGCAAACGTACCGACGACGACCGCCGCTTTAAGCGCAAGTCTTGTCGCTTTTGCGCCGACAAGATCACCAGCATCGATTACAAAGATGCCAATCGCTTGCGCAATTTTATCACCGACCGCGGCAAGATCGTGCCTCGGCGTATCACAGGCAATTGCTCGCGGCACCAGCACATGCTGACGACCTCGATCAAGCGCGCCCGGCACATCGGGTTGCTGGCCTTCACGCACAACTAAAGTAGCTAGCGTGGGATCAGAACTATGGGGTGAAGAACTCGTGGTCTTGGGTTTGGGGCTCTTGTTGGCAGTTCTACGCATGCGTGTCCATCCAAAGGGCAGTGCGTTTGATCCTTTGGTTTGGGGCTTGGCACCCTTGCTTGCGGCTTCGACATCGACCTGGTGGGCGTTTCAAACCAACGCCCCTTGGGTGCTCTCAATCAAGACAGATCTGCTCAAGCAAACCGAGCAGCGGGCCATCGAGCTTTTGGCTCAGTCCGGACAAGATGCGGCGGCCATTCAGGTTGTGGCGCACGAAATAGCCCTGGGGGTCATCCGGGTCACGCCTGCGGTCGAATTTGTTTTTAGGGCAGGTCTTTTGGTTGCCTTGGTCTTCTTGGCGCGCCGCATTTTGGCGAAACAAGCTTGGACCAGCTCGCCAAAACAGCTGGCCCTGTGGACAGCGCCGCTTGGCCTTACGTGGTTGGTGTTAGCCCCTGGGTTTTGGTTGTTGGCCCGCTCGATGGGATGGGCGACTGCCAATCCCATGGCGACGGATCTGGCGTTGAATATACTGGTGATCGTCGCGCCCATTTTTTTGTTTCAAGGCGCGTTGGTCGTGGTCGAGCGTATCAAGCGCGAGGCGCTCAGCGTTTCGACAAGATTTTTGTTAGCGGGTTTAGCGCTGGTTCTCGCGCTCAGCCCGGTGTTTGTCCCCAGTCTGGTTTTTTTGGGCTTGCTGGGTCTCTTTGAACCTTGGATGGATTTTCGTCGTTTAACCCCGCCGCCAGCGCGCGACAGGGAAGCTTAAAAAAAGAAGGAGCACGCAATGAAAGTCATACTCTTAGAAGACATCAAATCCCTTGGCGCCGCCGGCACCCAGGTAGAGGTTGCCGAGGGTTACGCTCGCAACTATCTTATCCCTGGTCGCTTGGCGCTGGGCGCGACCCCTGGCAACCTCAAGGTCTATGACAACGAGGCCAAAGCTCGCTCCAAGAAAAAAGACAAAGAGAAGCAAGAAGCCGTCGCGCTCGCCGCCGTCTTGGGTGGTCTGCAGGTGCATATCGCTCGCAACGCAGGCGACGATGACAAGCTTTTTGGTAGCGTGACCAACGCCGATGTGGCCGAGGGCCTCTTGGCACTAGGACACAAGGTTGATAAACGCACCGTGCGCCTCGAAGAGCCACTCAAGAGCCTGGGCATGTTTGATGTCCTCGTGCACTTGCATCCAGAAGTGAACGCCACCGTCAAAGTTTGGGTGGTCAAGCAACAGCTAGCGCAATAAGCTTTTTGCCCCGGCCGACGCCGGAACTTGATGCGTGACGCCGGGGCCCGTCCCCGGCGTCCTTTTTTCTGGGTCTCATGGCTACAGAAAACTTTGAACGAATCCCGCCTCATAATCTAGAGGCCGAAGAGTCCGTGCTCGGCGCGGTGCTCATTGATCGCGACGCGATCGATCGCGCCCTCGAGCTCTTGCGGCCCGAAGATTTCTATCGTCAATCCCATCGCAAAGTCTTCGAAGCGGTCGTCGCGCTCAATCAGCGCAACGAGGCGGTCGACATGGTGACGCTGGCCGACCATCTGCGCAATCGGGGCGACCTCGACAATATCGGCGGGCCCGCTTTTCTGGCGGTCCTGACCGAGCGTGTGCCCAGTGCCGCCAATGTTGAGGTGTACGCTCGTATTGTGCGCGATCGCGCGCGTCTGCGCCGCTTGATCGCGACCTGCGACGGCATCATCGGCGAGGCCTACAGCCGGCCCGAAGAAGCGACCTTGGTCGTGGACAAGGCCGAGAATCAGATCTTGGCCGTGGGCAGCGCCGAAGGTGAAAAAAAGGCGATGGCCCTGCATGACCTGATGGGCGGGGTGATCGAAAAGGTAGAAAAGTTCCGCGCGCGGGGCACGCATATCACGGGCTTGAGCAGCGGCTTCGCTGACTTAGACGAGATCACGTCTGGCTTGCATCCAGGTGAGTTGATCATCGTCGCGGGTCGGCCTGGCATGGGCAAGACCGCCTTCGCGCTCAATCTGGCGCGCAATGTGGCCATGAACAAAGAAAAGGGCGCGGCCGTGCTGGTCTTTTCGATGGAAATGAGCAACGAGCAGCTCTTGCTACGTTTGCTCTGCGCCGAAGGCCGTATCAATAGCCACGCGTTGCGTAGCGGGCGCATGCAGCAGCACGAGATGCACTTTTTGATCAACGCGGCGTCTAATCTTTATGCCAGTCCACATTCCATTTATATCGATGATAGTTCCGAGCTTGATATTCAAACTATGCGCGCCAAGACCCGGCGTATGGTCAAAGAGAAAAAGATCGGTTTGGTCGTCGTTGATTATCTGCAGATGATGAGCGCGTCCGAATCCGCCGAAAATCGCCAGCAAGAGATCACGCGCATCTCGCGCGGGCTCAAGACCCTGTCCAAAGAGCTCAACATCCCCGTGCTGGTATGCTCTCAGCTTAATCGCGCCGTCGAAGGTCGCGCCACAGGCAAGACCGAGGCCAAACCCAAGATCTCAGATTTGCGCGAGTCTGGGTCGATCGAACAGGATGCTGACGTGGTCATGCTGCTCTATCGCAAAAGCTATTATGACAAGGGCGCTCAGACTGACTCGGGTGAACCCGACACCAGCGCCACGCTTGATATTGCCAAACAGCGTAGCGGTCCTACCGGCGAGATCTCGCTCGTGTGGCATCAAGAATACACCCGCTTTGATGACGGTGCCCCCGGGGCGCGGCCTTAGCATGTTGGTCCCGGCGCTCACACGGCCCACCTGGGCGAGCGTGGATCTGAATGCCCTGCGTGCCAATGCGCGACTTTTGCGCGGCGCCATCGGTAGCAGTGTTGACCTGATGGCGGTCGTCAAGGCTGACGCGTATGGTCACGGAGCGCTTGCGGTCGTCCCCACCTTGATCAAGCTAGGTGTGAAAGATTTTGGGGTGGCCACCCTCGAAGAGGCTCTTCAAATCCGCTCAATCCACAGTCGCGTCCGCGTGGTCCTCTTAGGCGCGCTCGAGCCCAAAGCGCTCTCTGTCGCCTGCCGTGCCCACATTGCCATCACCGTGTGGAATGCCAGCTACCTCGATGACGCTGAGCGGGCCGCACGCCGCCATGGTCGCTTAGAAGTGCACCTTAAAGTGGATACGGGGATGAGCCGCTTGGGATTGAGCCCCCAAGAGGCGCCGGCTGCGGTGGCGTCGTTCATCTATGGACGCTGGCCCAGCTTAAAGCTGGTGGGTGCCTACACCCATCTGGCTTGCGCCGACGAGCGTGTGGATCGCGCGACGAACAAACAGCTCAGTGCTTTCAACGCCATCGCTTGGCCCGCAGGGCTGCGTCGGCATGTCGCCAATTCAGCCGCGACTTTGCGTTATCCAAAGGCAAGGCTTGATATGGTTCGGGCAGGCCTTTTTCTATATGGAGCCTTGGATCCCGCGATGGGTCCCTTGGCTCGGCGTCAACGCCCTGTGCTCGGTTTGCATAGCCGGGTCGTGCGCGTGGCCAGCATCCCCAAAGGCCAAGGGGTCAGCTACGGGCATGCCTTCAAGGCCAAACGCCCCACCAAGGTAGCTACGCTTTGCGTGGGTTACGCGGACGGTGTGCCGCGCGCAATCAGCCCAGGGGCCCGTGTTCGGGTGGCAGGCAAGCTTTGCCCCGTGATTGGGCGAGTGTGCATGGATTTTATGATGATCGATGTCAGCACCACGCGTGACGTTCATCCCGGCACGCCAGTGGACCTGATGTATGCGGGTCCTGGGGGCCAAGGAAGCGCGCGAGCGTGGGCTGCGTTAAGCGGGACCAACGCTTACGAGATACTTTGTGGCATCCGCGACCGAGTTCCGCGAAAGGTGCTGGGATGAGCTTTTTCAAGTCACTGCTTGATACGTGGAATGAATTTGTTGACGAGACGGGCCGTCTCTGGCTTTTTGTGCGCGAACTGCTCGAGGCCTCGCTACGCTTTATCAATGACATGATCCGAGGCAAGCGCTTGGATTGGCCCTTGGTGGTCGAGCAATTTGAGGCCATTGGTGCCCGCAGCGTGCCAGTGGTCCTCACCACAGCCTTGTTCACGGGCATGGTGCTCGCCTTGCAAGCCAGCCTGACCTTAGAGGTCAAACTGAAGGGCGTGACTCAGTTTATTGGGCGCACGGTTGCGTTGCCCTTTGTGCGCGAGCTTGGGCCGGTGCTCACGGGCCTTATTGTGACGGGCCGTATCGGTAGCGCCATCGCCGCCGAGATCGGGACCATGGCCGTGACCGAGCAGGTGGACGCACTGCGGACGCTGGCCACGCCCCCCATGCGCTATCTGGGTGTGCCACGATTTTTTGCGTGCTTGTTGATGCTGCCGCTCTTGACGGCCATGGCAAATATCGTCGGGCTCTTGGGTGGCTTTATCGTTGCCCGGGGCGTGATCGGGGTGAGCGCCGCGCAATACTTTGGCGATATCCCAGAGATGTTGACGGTCGGCGATCTCACTTCGGGACTGGGTAAAACAGTCTTTTTTGGTGGCATCATCGCTATCATCAGTTGCTATCAAGGCTTTGCGACGACTGGGGGCGCCGAGGGCGTCGGACGCGCTACGACCAACGCGGTGGTGGTCAGTTCCATCTTGATCTTAGTCTCGGACTATTTTCTCACGGCGCTCTTCGCGCTCTTCGTCTGAGACAGCGATGATCCAAGTCCAGGATATCCATAAGAGCTTTGGTAGCCTGCAGGTGCTTCGCGGCGCGGATCTGACCATTCAAAGTGGCGAGACCATGGTTATCTTGGGGCAGTCAGGTGGCGGCAAGAGCGTCCTACTTAAGATCATCGCGGGATTGCTCTCGCAAGATCAGGGCAGCGTCAGCATTGATGGGCGCAAACGCGACGACATGAACGAAGAAGAAGGGCTACAGCTGGCGCTCCGCTTCGGCTTTCTTTTTCAGGGCGCGGCGCTCTTTGATAGCCTTACCGTGGGTCAGAATGTCACTTTTGCCTTGCGCCGATTCACCTCAAGCAGTCCCTCGCAATTACGAGACATCGCCGAAGAGCGCTTGAGCTGGGTGGGCTTGAGGGGCATTCAGGATAAAAAACCAGCTGAATTGTCGGGGGGTATGCGCAAGCGGGTAGGTTTGGCGCGAGCGGTGGCGACGGATCCAGCGTTTATTCTCTATGATGAGCCTACCACCGGACTCGATCCGATCAGCGCTGACGCGATCAACGACTTGATACTGTCTTTGAAGGCGCGCCTCAAAGTGACATCCATTGTTGTCACCCACGATATGACGAGCGCGTACAAAGTGGCCGATCGCATGGCGCTGCTCTTTGAAGGGCGCATCCATGAGACGGGGACTCCGGCGCAGATCCAAGCTAGTTCTAGCCCGGTCACGCAACAATTTATCCACGGTCGGGCCGAAGGGCCCATCAAGTTCCTGTAGGGGGTTCACTTGCCAATAACTCGCGAACGACGTGTTGGTTTGACCGTGATCGCAGGCTTGCTTTGTATTGGCGTCTTGGTGGTCTTTCTAGGTCGCATGCATTTCAATCGGCCCGGCTATACCATTTACGCTGATTTCAACTATGTCGATAGCCTAAAAGTTGACGCCCCGATCCTTTATGGTGGTGGCGTCAAGATCGGCAGTGTCGACAGCCTTAAGCTGGTTAACGGCAAGGTCCAGCTTAAGCTTCATATTTTTAAGAACATAAAACTTCCGGCGGATGGCGTGGTGACCATCCACACCTCTGGCATTTTGGGTGAAAAATACGTCCAAGTCGCTGCGGGCGATCTGACACGCGGCATTCTGGCGCCTGATGCGATCGTGAGTGGCATGGATCCAGGCAGCATTGACCGTACGTTGCAACGCGTTGAGGCGCTCACTGATTTTTTGACGCCGCTGTTGCAAGATCCCAAGATCAAGAAGGGCTTTGTCGAGACCGTCAGCAATTTGAATCAATTAACGCACGAGCTCACCGTGCTGGTCCGACAGACGGGTGGCGACCTCAAGGTGAGCGTGGCCAATCTGCGCGATCTGACCCAAGGGCTTAAGACGCGCACCGAAGAGTTGAAAGTCTTGACCCAAGGCGCTCAGGGTTTTGTGACCGAAAAAAATCGAAAGAATTTCGAGAGCGGATTGCAAACTTTGGATTCTACCCTCGGTAAGTTAGATAAAGTCTTGACCCAGGTGGATCAACGCAAAGGCATGCTGGGCGCCTTGGTTTATGATGAAAAGAGCGCCGAAACAGTTCGCGAGCTTTTGCGTGACCTCAAGCAGCATCCCTGGAAATTACTGTGGAAAAAATAAGTGCCTAAGCTTAGCGTCCAATATGTTTGCAGCGAATGTGGCGCGCCTCAAGCAAAGTGGATGGGGCGTTGCCCTGCGTGTGGGCGCTGGCATACGCTCATCGAAGAAGTGATCGCGGCTGAGACGCGCGAGGCCAAGGTGCAGCGGGTCCAAGGTGCCCCCAAACTCTTGAGCCTGGACGATGTCTCTGCTACCGATGCCCCGCGCTTAAGCACGGGCATCGCCGAATTTGACCGAGTGCTTGGTGGTGGTTTGGTTCCGGGCGCGTTCGTGCTGGTGGGTGGCGACCCGGGCATCGGCAAGTCAACGTTGTTGCTCCAAGCCTGTCGGTCTTTGGCCGAAGCGGGGAAGCGGGTCCTTTATTGTTCTGGCGAAGAAAGCTTAGAGCAGATCGCCATCCGCGCGCGACGCTTGGGGGGTATCCAAGGCCAATTTCGCCTATTGTCAGATACCCATTACGAGGTCTTGGCGGCGGCGCTCAAAGCCGAGAGTTGGGATATCTTGGTCGTGGATTCGATCCAGACCCTCGGCACCGATGATCTGCCGTCGGCGCCCGGTTCGGTGACTCAAGTGCGCGAATGCGCCAGCCGTTTGATGGAAGTGGCCAAACGTCAGAATGTTTGCGTGTTCTTGATCGGGCATGTCACCAAGGACGGCAGCTTGGCTGGCCCGCGGGTCCTAGAACATCTGGTCGATGCCGTGCTCACGTTTGAGGGCGAGCGTCACCACGACATGCGCATGTTGCGGGCCGTCAAAAACCGTTTTGGTTCAACCCAAGAGCTCGGGCTTTTTGAGATGAACGAGGCAGGCTTGACGCAGGTAAGCGCGGCCTCCGAGTATTTCTTGTCGCATCGAGCGGCTATGGGCGCGGGTTCTTGCATGACGGTCTGCCTCGAAGGCACCCGGCCTCTCTTGGCAGAGCTGCAGTCCCTTGTGACGCCTTCCCACTTTGGCACGCCTCAGCGGGGAAGCACGGGCTTGGACCCCTATCGTTTGAGCGTGCTGTACGCGGTTCTCGAAAAAAGATGCGGTCTTAGCCTTTACAGTCACGATGTCTTTGTTTCGGTGGCGGGGGGGCTCCGCCTTGAGGAACCTTCTACCGATCTCGCCACCGCCTGCGCGGTCGCGAGTTCTTTGCGCAATCGTCCCGTTCCAGCCGGCTGGGTGGTTTTCGGTGAGATCGGCCTCGGTGGTCAGATTCGGCCAGGGCGCATGGCAGAACTTCGGCTTAAGGAAGCCGCGCGTCTGGGCTTAACGCATGCGTTGCTGGCGCGCGAAGACGCCAAAGCCATCGCGCGTCTTAAAAAAACCGGCATCGAATGTCACTTTGTCGATTATGTGGATGAGGCATTCCGTGAGCTCTGGGCGGACTGAGCGCTTACCCTATGCGGCCGCCATCGTCTTGGCCGCAGGACTGGGATCTCGGCTTCAAGCGGGCCGCAAAGGCTTGGTGGAGCTTGGCGGATTGCCGCTTTATGCGTGGAGCGTCAAGGCGATGCTGGCATCCCCTTTCATCGGGCAAGTCGTGCTCGTCGTGCATTCGCAAGATGTGTCGGGTGTGACGCGCGCGGTCAGTCGGCGATTTAAGGATCGGCGGCTCAAGATCCAGGCGGGTGGCGTTGAGCGTCAAGACTCTGTGCGCTTGGGCTTGCAAGCCACCGACGCGCATTTTGAGGTGGTCCTCGTGCATGATGCGGCGCGGCCATTCTTGCGACAGAGCCTTATTCGCGAATGTGCCCAGATCGCGCGCCTCAAAGGCGGGGCGGTGGCTTGCGTGCCAGTCAAAGACAGCGTGCATGTTCTGCGCAATGGGCGCCTGGTAGGCCTTGATCGAGCTACTTTGCGCGCGGCTCAGACGCCACAGGCCTACCAGGCTCAGCTTTTGCGCCGGGCTCATCAAGCGGCCGCTAAAAAGAAGGCTTACTACACTGACGAGGCAGGCTTGGCCGAAGCCAGCGGCATCCCAAGTGTTCCTGTGATGAGTTACGAAGAAAATTTTAAGATCACCACCCCACGCGATCTAAGCGCCGCTCGCGGCCAGATCAAAGGATTTGATTTCAAATGACCACCGTGCGCACAGGTTTAGGGCAAGATTCACACCGATTCGAGGAAAGACCCTCGGGTAAAGTATTGCGTCTTGCGGGCATTGAGTTTTCGGGCCAGCCCGCGCTCGAAGGCAATAGCGATGCAGATGTGGTCTTACACGCCTTGGTCAACGCCATCAGCGGGGTGACAGGGGTCGTGGTGCTCGGACCTCGCACGGATGAGCTTTGTAAAGCGGGGGGTGTGGATAGCGCCGAGTACGTCCTGGAGGCGCTCAAGCATCTTGGACCACAGCGTTTGACGCATGTCTCGATCTCGATTGAAGGGCAACGCCCCAAGATCGGAGAGCGAATTGACAGCATGCGGACAAAGGTAGCCAGCCTGCTTGGTTTGACCTTGCGTGACATCGCGATCACCGCCACCACGGGTGAGGGCTTGACCGCGTTTGGGCGGGGCGAGGGGATTCAGGCGCTGGTGATCGTCACCGCGGTTGAGGGATAAGATGTCACTTCGTGTCCGTTTTGCTCCTTCACCCACAGGTTCGCTGCATGTCGGCAACGCGCGGACGGCGCTCTTTAATTGGCTCTACGCCCGCAAAGAGCACGGTCGATTCATCTTGCGTGTAGAAGACACAGATTTGCAGCGTTCGACTGACGAAAGCGTCGCGTCCATCTTGGCGGATCTGCGTTGGTTAGGTCTGAATTGGGATGAAGGGCATGACGCTGGTGGGCCGCACGCCCCGTACCGCCAGTCCCAGCGCCTAGAGTCCTATCGCCAGCTGGCGCAAGAGCTGGTCAAGGCCGGACGCGCCTATCTTTGCTATGACAGCGAGGCCGAGCTCGAGACGGACCGCCAGGACTGGCTCGTTGAGCACGTCAAAAAGCGGCATCCCCATCGTGACCTAAGTCCTGACCAGCGTGCCGAGTTCGAGGCGCAGGGCCGCAAGCCCTCTGTCCGCTTTGCGACCGATGATTTATTGGGCGAGGTAGTTTACGACGACATCGTACGTGGTGAGGTCCGGGTCGAGCTGGCCGAGATCCGGGACTTTAACTTGCTCAAGTCCGATGGCATGCCCATGTATAACTTTGCGGTGGTTGCGGACGATCACGCGATGGATATCACGCATGTGATCCGCGGAGAAGATGGCATCTCGAACACCCCCCGCCAGTTATTGCTCTACCAAGCGTTAAGTTGGACACCTCCACAATTTGGGCATGTCAGCTTTATCTTAGGGCCAGATGGTCAAAAGCTCTCCAAACGGCATGGGGGCGGGTCCATCGCCGATCTGCGCGAGCGGGGATACCTGCCTGAAGCCGTGGTCAATTATTTGGGGCTTCTTGGTTTGGGTGGGCAGGGTGAGGGCGAAGAGATTTTTAGCCTCGCCCAGTTGACCGAGATGTTTGCTAGTGACCGGCTCATTAAAAAAGCTTCCATTTTTGACTTTGGCAAACTTGATTTTTTAAATGGTCATTATTTGCGCCTCAAGTCAGGTGAAGAGCTTGCGCAGTTGGCGGCGCCATTTCTAAAAGATATCACGGCCCCCTCGCACGCTTGGCTTATTGAGGCGCTAGAGCTTTTTAAGGGCAATGCCCAGCATCTGAGCGAGCTGGCTCAGCCGATCCGCGATGTGTTTTTAGACGTGGCCCCGAGCCAAGATTCCCTGCGATCTGCACAGGCTTTTACGCAGCCACTTGCTCCTGCGCAAGCGGCGATGAGCGCTCTCCTAGATTTCCCGGCGGATGCGGTTGGAATTCAGGCTAAGCTTAAAGAAGCGCAGAAGGCGAGCGGCGTCAAAGGCAAAGACTTTTATATGCCACTGCGATTGGCGCTGACGGGTGTTGAGCACGGCCCGGAATTGCCGCGCTTGATGCTCTTGTTGGGTGGCGAGCGTATTCAACGGCGCCTGGCCGCCTTTATCAAGGCCATGGCATGAGCCGCTGGATCTACGGCAAACACACGGTTTTAGAGCGCTTGCGGCTCGAGTCGCCTGGCATCTCGGCCGTGTACTTGGCTCGCGGGCTCAAGCCCAAGGACGCCGACGAGATCGTGCGCGCGGCCGAAAAAGCAGGCTTGCGTGTGGAATGGCATGAGCGTTCGTGGTTGGACGAGCGCACCGATGCTAAGCACCAAGGAGTTGCGGCGCTGTCCCAAGATTTTAAATACGCGGACCTTGGTAAGATCTTGGATCTAGCCAAAGATTCAGACCAGGCGCTTGTTGTGGTCCTGGACGGTATTGAGGATCCTCATAATTTGGGTGCGATCCTACGGTCTTGCGAATGCGCAGGGGTGACCGGGGTGATCATCCCTAAGGACCGCGCGGTTCAAGTGACTCCCGTGGTAGAAAAAGTTTCGGCGGGTGCCGCGGCGCTCTTGCCTATTTGCAGTGTCACCAATCTTAATCGCGCGCTCGAAGAGCTCAAAGAAGCTGGCTTCTGGGTCTATGGCCTCGCGGGCGAAGCAGGTGAAGATTTGTATGCTCAAAAGTTTGATGGTAAGCTTTGTCTGGTTTTTGGCGCCGAGGGCCAAGGCATGCGTGACTTGGTAGCTAGAAATTGCGACAAATTGATAAAGATCCCGATGAAAGGGACGCTGTCCTCGCTCAATGTTTCTGTGGCAGCGGGTGTAGCTTTATTTGAAATTTCAAGGCAAAGAGCATAGACTGTTGCGGGTCCAAAATTTTTGCCGCCTTAGCTCAGCTGGTAGAGCACCGCATTTGTAATGCGGATGTCGTCAGTTCGATCCTGACAGGCGGCTAATTTTTTTAGTGTTTGATAGCGAATTTTGACCCCGGGGGCCCAAGTTCTCGGTCGAAAACCGCCCGCAAGCCCTTAATTCTGATTTATGCTTTATTTACAACACTTTTTATATATTCCATAGCTCAAAATTTACTGGATTAGCAGTCTCGTTTTTCGTATATTCTTCGTTCGCTTTTTATGTTTAGAAAAGCGCGGGGTTTGAGTCACTTTTGCCTTTTCTGGGGCCG
>JANLXT010000309.1:0-1007 GCA_031365225.1 candidate division FCPU426 bacterium | reverse complement strand
AGCTCGCGGCCCACGCAGCAATCAAGGATGGGTCCATTCTGAAAGGACAGGAATTCTTCATTGACCTGTACTTCCAGACGGACAAGGCGGGGAAGCGCACGTCTGATCTCCCGGCCATTGACTGGTTCTACTCCCTTGACTACCCGCCGAAGGATGAAAAGACGGGCGCGGTCAAGGAAGTGCTTGACCCCTTCACTTCTGTGAAGTAGACTTAGCATACCGAGAGATGGGCGGGGAGCTACCGACCCTGGGGTGTATAGGCGGCGCAAGAGTTGTGCCAACCTAGCGGTCCAGACACACAGGAGCGACGATCCGCCCTCCCTCTCTTTTCCCCTAACGTAACACGAAAGAAAGGCTACACACATGGAAGTCCCCGAGAAGATCAAAGGCACCCCGCTAGAGAAGGCGTTCCTCGTTCGTCAGGCTAATGCCGCCGCTGGCATTAAGACAGGCCGCAATGTCCCGTTCACCGCCGAAGAGTCCGCGCGTCTTGCGGCTGGCGCGGCCAAGACGGACCTGATTGAAGGCTCGTCTGTGGTCGATTACGTCAAGGCCGTGGCACTCGCTCAGGCTGACCTGGACGCGGCCAAGCTGACCAAGCCCCGCACAACCAAGACCAAGGAGCAACTGGTTGCGGAAGCGGCGGCGCTTGCGGAGCGCATCGCAAAGATGGAGTAATAAGGTAGGTGCGCGGAGTCTCTTATGGAACCCCAACGGGACGGAGACTAAGAAGCGCACCCACCAGACTCAAGTGTGAGGCGCAGAGGAGTGCTACTCCTGATAAGACGGCCCGCTAATCCTCGGAACTGCATGCATCTGGCGCAAGCCTTCGACGCAAAGCCCTGAGACAGCACCGATTGCATTCCTCAACTTATCTTCACACGTAGTACCGGAGCGGAGAGGGAAACCTCTCCGTTTCGTTTAAGCCTCGGGACCAGGTTAGGACTTGGACCAGTTTTGTAAACTGGCTATAGCGCGTTCGAACCGCGCACGAGGCTCCAGAGTAG
>JANLXT010000297.1:0-20455 GCA_031365225.1 candidate division FCPU426 bacterium | reverse complement strand
AACTTGACGCAGATGGCATTTGAGGCGGTCGACAAGGTGTATTGCCAGGACCAGACCTTTATCAACCGTAAGGAGTGGTTCGTGAGGAGTTGGGGAAGCTGGGCGACCGTTTACGGGCTGAAAAGGCCGCTAGGGGCGAGGCCCCAAGGCCGGAAGATGAGGAGTCGGTGGAGTCCCTTGACAGCGATGAAGAATAGCTATAACATTGTTTTAGTTAAGAAAGGCAGGACGTGATGGACGGGCCCCACTACGAGTTTGTGCAGTTTTCGGCTTTCACCAGGCAGTTGGACAAGGCCGGCGACCCCGAGCTCCTCACGGCCATCGAAGAGGAGCTGAAAAAGAACCCCGAAGCAGGGGCGCTGCTCAAGGGCGGTATCCGTAAGGTGAGGATACCGTCGCCGGCCGGTGCCAGGGGCAAGCGAGGTGGTTTTCGGGTCTGGCACTACTTCTACAAAGTAGGAGAGCAGATATTCCTCCTCTACCTGCTGGACAAGCGGGAGGCCCAGAACATCAGCAAGGACCAGGAAACACTGTTGGTGGCGGCTCTCAAGGACGCCCTCGACACGATTTGACAGGATATTAAACCCTGACCCAAGGGGGACTCTGCCGGGGCGGCGGGAAGAACGGCTCCCGCAAGGCAGAGGGTAACATGACCACTACAAGACTGTCGGCTGACCGTCCCCCTTTGGGGGCCATAGCCTTGTAGCGGGGACCTTGATCCGAGGGGACGCTGTCAGGATCACGTCGGCTTCGGCCTACGGTGACGGCGGGAGGTATAAAATCATGACTAAGCCCTACATGAAGGATGAGCATTTTCGGGAGCTGCTGGGTAGCGTCAAGCAGATGGGGGACTACCTCAAGGGCAAGAGGGTGCCAGGAGTGAAGGTGACGCTCCACCCGAAGCCGGCGACGGCCAAAGAGGTCAAGGAGGTCCGCATCAAGGTCCTCAAGGTCACCCAGGAGGAGTTCGCCCGCATCGTCGGCGAGGGCGTGGGGGCCGTCAGGACCTGGGAGCAGGGGGTCCGGAACCCTGGAGGAGCGGCCACGAAGCTCATACGCTACGTGAAAGAACACCCAGAACACGCTAAGGACCTACTGGTAGCATAAAACTAACGATGAGGGCGGCCCGCATGGCCGCCCTTTTCTTTTTTGAGTCGTGCAGATGATTTTCGAGTCGGCGTTCAAAATTTGGAATTTCTGGCTGACGGCTTTTTCCGGCAATTCGTTTTTGTTGTCGGTAGAAATCAAGTTAGGACGTTGGATCGTGCGTTGGACAGTTGACGACACCGGTTTGCAACTGATGGGTCTCCGCTGGTATGACCCGCAGCTTGGACGGTTTATCAGCCGTGACCCTATTGGCTTGCGTGGTGGTTTGAATCTCTATTCCTATGTAGATAGTGTCGGAAAACCATCCCTCAATCTCTACGAATACGCGCAAAATAATCCTTTAACATATGCTGATCCACTTGGCCTATGGGCTGTGTCTGTTGGATTTTCAGCAACTGGCGGCGGTGGGGGTGGAGGAACGTCTGGCTTCGGTATTACATTTGGATCAGGCGGGGTGGGTGGTTACGGTTCTGTTGGGGCAGGAGGTTACGGAGGTATCGGCGGAAGCGCGACAGTTAATGTGGGCTTCTCTCCCAGTGGGTCTGTAACCACTGGGAGTGTTGTCAGCGGCCAGGTCGGCGCATCTGGGGGTGAAGGGCTTGGAGGCGGATTCGATGTAAATATCGCCGGTGACAACACCAGTTATTCCGGAAATTTTGGTTTTGTGGGCGGGCTACCCTTCGAGGAACATGGTTTTATTACAAGAACTTCGACGCTTAATTTCAGCGACCTTTTTGGAGGCAAAAGAGCCGGGGGGTGTAAATAATGGCCTCCATAGAGCTTATCGGTGGGTTGGTGATTACCCTTTTCGTTTCGGCGGGGATTCTTGTTCTCGTTTCTAACGTGTATTTTCACCGGCTGTTACGGCACCTGAAAGATGAAGACCGGGCGACTTGGGAGCGGCTTACAGGGTATCAAGTCTTCGGGACTAAGATTACCGGGGGAAGAACGGGAACAAAGGGCATCAAGTTTGTGTTCCAGGAGTCCCACCCTGGCGATGAATTCATTGCTGACACCAAGCGCAGGCTGAGGCCAATTTACAAAGCGATTCTATTGTTGACGGTGCTTTGTATAATGATTGCAATAAGTGTTTGCATCTTTGCTGCCTGTCATCTCTAGGCCAAGAACAAGGAGGTCTGATGTTAAAGAGCTCCAATAATCAGGGTAGTTTCTACGACGCCGAATACCTCTGCGAGCAGCTCATCCCGCCAGACAACTTCTACAGAAAGTTCAAGGAGATTGTCGCGCCCCTGATCAAGGATGAGGATTTTGACGCCATGTATTGCCAGGACAACGGGCGTCCGCCGATTTCGCCGTCACTGATGGCGATGGCTACCATCCTGCAATTTTACAAAGGTTTTTCTGACAGGGAGATGGAGACGGCCTGCATGTTCGACATCCAGATCAAGTACGCCCTGGGGCTGAGGCTGGACGAACGGCCCTTTGACCATTCTTCCCTGGGTGATTTCCGTGAAAGGATGCTCAAGAACGGCAGGGAAAAAGAGGTTTTTGACCGCATTTTGAGCCATTTGATTGAAGCTGGGCTCGTCAAACGTGATGAGATCCAGAGAATCGACGCCACGCACATCATCGCCGACATCGCCATTCCCACCATGGTCACGATGGTCAAAAAAGGTATTTACGAAATACTCAAGCCTTTGGCCCGAAAGGAAAAAGAGATCTACGATAGGCTAGGCAAAGAAATAGATTTGAAAGAATACAGCCGAGAAAAGGTCAATGACGAAGGGCCGGGGCGCATGGATCTGGAGAAAAGAAAACGCAAGCTCGTGGAAGTGGTGGGAGACGCCCGCAAGGTGCTTGAGGGTACACAAAGCCTTCAGGGTGACGAGAACTTTAAAGAGCCTATTAAGATGCTTAAACGAATTCTGCGGGAAAACATTAAAAAAGACGATGAAGGTACGCCTGCGGAGATGGGCTACAAGGACAAGCCCAAGGATATTCTTGTGTCGCCCATCGATCCAGATGCTAGGTATGGGGCAAAATCAAAAACTAAAAAGTTCATGGGATACAAGGCGCAGGTGACGGAGAGCGTCGTGGGCCATTTCATCACGAACATCATGGCCATGCGTGGAAACAAGCCAGACGGCGAGACAGCGGTGGCGGTGATTGTGGAGCAGAGGCAGCAGGGTTTGGTTCCGGTCAAAGTCATTGGAGACACAGCCTACGGAGACGGAGCAAACAGAAAAAGCCTGAAGGAAAACGGGACTGAGATGGTAGCGCCGCTACGAACGACCAACACGCGGACGCGGGCGGTTTTTCCGAAGAGCATGTTTCAGTATGACGAGCAGTTGGAGACACTGACCTGTCCGCAAGGCGTGACGACGAAAGCGGCCTACATGGACTGGCAGAAAGACATCAAGATGTTCCATTTTCCGATGACCAAGTGCAGCGCGTGTCCGGTGCAGAAGCAGTGCACCAACGACAAGGATGGTAGGCGGACGGTGGGCATCAGTAAGTTCAACACAGAATTGAGGGCGGCCGAAATCTACAATAAGAGCGACGAGTTCAAACGGGACATGCGACTAAGGCCGATGATTGAAGGCAAGCTGTCCGAGTTGAAAAGGTATCACGGCTTGACGCGGGCGAAGTACAGAGGGCTGGCAAAGATGGGCTTGCAGTGTTATTTCACGGCGGTCGCGGTGAATATCAAGAGATGGATCAAGCTGCTGAACGAGACTGGCCCACCGGGGGCCGTGGCGGTTGGGGCGTAAAAGGTAAAAAATAGTTAGGAAGGGATGAGGAACGGGATGGAGTTGAGCCAAACAAAAAAATACAGCCGGTTACGGAGCGATTCCGGCTGGCTTTCTATGGCTTTTCATCCAAACCACCGCGATGGGCTTTCGCGCGACTGGGTTTTCCGACGGTATCATGTAAGAAACAACCCCTTAAGGTGGTTTGATCCTAATGGACTCTTTGAGAATGGGAAGGAGTGGAATCAAGAGGACAATGCAGCTGAGCTGGGTAAGTGGGTCACTGGCCTGTGGCGATGGGGTAAAGACTGGGTAAAAGGGTGGAACGATTTATATGAGCGTCAATACGGTAGGCCAGATAATTCTTGGGAAACTACCCCAGAAGAACGACAAAAGCAAATTATGGATGAGATAAATAACCCGCGAGAATTTGATAAAAAGGTTCTTGGCGAAGTTGCGGATATTTTAGGTGAGTATTTGTTAGATGGTACGGGGGCAGGAGTGCTTCTAGATATGTCTGATTATTATGATGGCTTCGATGAACTTATCGATTTTCTTGCCGGGTGCTAATGAATTTTTTTTCAAATATAACGCGAGATTTTAAATACGGCATTTACACCAATGCGGGGTGGCATTTCTTAGGTGTATTGGTCGCGTTGTGGCTGTCGATTGATATCGGCCGGTACATACAACAGGAATATGGATTTTCAGGAAATTTGAGCGGGAATTTAATTTTGCTTTTTTGCACATATATTTATTTCATGAGATTAGAAACAAATAGATTTTTTTTTAAAGATATACTCCGGGTCACTGATTTGAGAAGGGCTGTAATTATTTCTTTAATTTTGTGTCCAGTTCTAATTCTCACTATTTCGCTTAAAAACACATATTTTTCTCGCGTCGCGACACTTGAAATAGAATTCAATTGTGCACAAAGCTTCTTTGTCACACTCCAGCAAATCGCTTCACTGGCAAGCCAAATAGTGGTAGACCAGGCATTACTTAAAGGCATTATTTGCATATTACTAATATCTAAATTTGGAAAGAGTATTGGAATTTTTTTGACAATTTGTTTGTCTTCGTTTATTTTTTCATTTACACACGATGGGCCAAATGCCATGCAATTCAGTTACCACTTTATTTTGACATCGATATATTTATGCCTATTTTTAAAAACTTCATCGATTCTTCCTGGAATAATATTGAAATCTATTTTTGCAACCATCTCTATATTTTGGACTTGCATAAATTGAAGAGGTCGGGTGATGAAATTTCTAATCGTTATTATCGTGATAATTGGACTATTCAGGTGGTTCTATAGGCTAAAACGTACTATTCAATATTTTTTTGGTTCCCAAAAAAATAAGTGAACTGTAAGACTGCTATATTTGCCTATTGTAGCATAACCACTAAGGCCAACGCCTTTAGTTGGTTCGTTAGAAAGATTGCAAAGAAAATAAAATTGGGGCTCATTTTCAAGAAAAATAAATAAACTGAAAAAATGCGGGCGCCAAACCTTCATCGTTGGCGACGTGACCCCTAAAACTGAGCCAGTCATAAGTGTAATTTTTGAGCTTTTGGGTCAGCTTCCGGTTGTTGGTTTTGGGTCTGCCACGCAAGTGTGAACTCGTGTGGAGTTAGGCCTTTGAGCGAGCTGTGAGGGCGATGCCGATTGTAGTCGTCGCGCCAAGCTTCGATTAGATCCCGAGCTTCTTCGAGTGTTTGAAATACGTGCTGGTTCAAGAACTCATCTCGATAGCGCCCATTGAAGCTCTCAATGTAGCAGTTCTGGTTCGGTTTACCTGGCTGGATGAAGTGCAAAGCAACTTTGTTCTTGTGCGCCCAGGTATCGAGCGCCTTGCTTACAAACTCAGTGCCGTTGTCGACAATGATCGTCTCTGGTAGCCCGTGCGTCTCTCGTAGCCAGTCCAGAACTCGGGCCACTCTGACGCCCGGCAACGAGAAATCTGCTTCGATGGCCGGCGATAGCTTCGTGAAATTGTCCACGATGGTCAGGCTTCGAAATGCGCGGCCGCTTGCTAACGTGTCATAGACGAAATCCATGGACCAAGTCTGGTTCGGTCGAACCGGGAACGCCCTGATGTTCTCTCGTCGCCCAGAAAGACGTTTACGCTTCTTACGCCGTACTTGCAGGCCTTCTTCACGATACAACCGTTCAACGCGCTTGTGATTAATCACGATGCCGCTACGACGCAGCATCCGCCATAGGCGCCTTTGACCAAACCGGGGCCTTTCAGCGGCTAATCCTTTCAGCCTCTCTTTCATAGCCGCGTCATCATTTGGCGCAGGTTTAAACCGCTGTGTGGAGCGCTGAAGACCGATGAGTTGGCAGGCTCGTCGTTCAGACAGGCCTTTTGTCATCACCACGCCCACGGCGGCTCCCTTCTGTGGACGGGTTAGAATTTTTTTGCGTTAACGGCCCTCAACGCCTGAATATCCAGAGCCTGATCGGCAACTAGGCGCTTCAGCTTTCCGTTTTCAAGTTAAAGCTCTTTCATGCGCTTTAGATCGCTCAAAGCCATGCCGCCGTATTTGGAGCGCCATTTGTAAAATGTGCCGACGCTGATACCGTGTTTTCGGCAGGTCTCAGAAACCTTTCCAGATTCCGCTTCTTTGAGAATCTCGAAGATCTGTGTTTCACTGAACTGACTCTTCTTCATGTGGTACTCCTTGGTTAGGAATACTAACCCAAGAGCTCTATACTTTCAAAAGGACCAGTTTTTAGGGGTCACGTCGGATACGCCAGATAATTCTTGGGCACCTACGCCAGAGGAGCGACAAAAGCAAATTGTCGATGAGATAAACAGGCCCAGAGAATTTGATGAGAAGGTTCTTGGAGAACTTCTTGACCTCGGAGGGGATGCTTCGTTAAATGGTACAGGGGCTGGAGAGATGAAAGAGCTTTATGATTTCTTGGATGCATTGTTGGACTATGCGGCGGGGTGCTAGTGAAATTCTTTTCAAATATAACGAAGGATTATAATTACGGCATCTATGCCAATGCCGGATGGCATCTATTGGGAGTATTGGGTGTGGTGGTGGTGTCGATAAAGATGGGCCATCATATACATCAAAAATTTGGAATTTCAGAAAATTTAAGCGGAAATTTATTTTTGCTTCTAGTTGCATATATTTACTTTGCGCGACTAGAGGATAATCGATTTTTTTTCAAAGATATTTTTAGAGTAAATGATTTAAGAAAAGCTATCAATATTTCTGTGATTTCATTTTTAATTCTAATTGCGGTCAAATGGTTGAGATATAGTTACCTGCCTGAAGTTGTGACATTTAACAATAAGTTTAATTGTCTAGAAAACTTCGCAGGTTTATTCTCGCAAGTCGCATCACGGTTAAGCAGCATAGTTGTAGATTTGGGAATACTTCAAGGCATTTTTTGCATATTACTCATATCTAAATTCGGGAAGGGTATCGGAATTTTTTTCACAATTTCTCTATGGTCATTTTTCTATTCATTTACACCCGACGGACCAAATGTTTTGGAATTTGGTCATAACTTTATTTCGATATCGATATATGTATATATTTTTTTAAGAACTTCGTCAGTTGTTCCAGGAATAATATTGGGAGTCATATATTCAGCTTTCGCGATAGTTTCAACTTGCACGAATTGAATAGGTTGGGGTGATGACATTTCTGGTTATCGTTCTAGTGGTAATTGGATTATTTCGTGGCTTACATACGTTAAAAAGTATTATTAGATTTATTTCTCGTTTCTTTAAAAATGGATAAACCACAAGGCAGCGATCGCTTGCGCCCATCACCCAAGGTTTCGCTTCAATGAGCGAGTGACTAATCTAGTGGCAACTTGTTTTGGGCAAAAAAGCCTGTCCTGCGCAACCTATTTTAGGATGGGTGATTTTTAAAAATAGCGTAATTTTTTTTTCGACCAAATCGGCCAATCATTTCGTAATTATTCTTTAGTTCAAGTTTCAGCCAATCTGGCGCTTCACCAAAATTGGGTCTATGCGCGACAACTACATAGGTCGGCGGATTTTTTTCAAAATGTTCTTGTAAGCGTTCGTTCTCTCCTGGAATGCCGTTCAAATGGTGATGAAAAATCGTCCGCGAGGCTTTCAAAGGTAGTTCGGAGTAGAAATTGAATCCACCTTGGTTAGCCCAGGCAAACAGATCATCGCCCGGCGTGCTGAGTGCCGATAAAAAACACCCCACTTCACGTGGAACAAGCAGCATATCTGATCCGGATGAGGCGTACATATATTTTGAGGGCCCCTTCATCCATAGTGGCCGAGCGGAATAGGCATAAAGCGCAATCAGGCAGGCAAGGGATAGCCTGCCTAGGTGCTTAGTTGACCCCATAAGTTGCCCACCTTGATATGCTAGGAGCATCGCAAGCGGCGGCAAAATCACTTGAAAGTAGTAAGAGAAAAGAAGCCGCTGATCATGCACGAGAGTAAGAAGGTCCCGAACCAGAGCAGAATATAATTTAGCCTCTCATTCTTTTGGGCCTTGATCTCCTTACCTCTAAAGAGCCGCACAAAAACAAGCGATAGTAACAAGGGGGCGAAGTATTTGCTGAAAAGAGAAGGAAGAAAGAATTTGATCAGATGCTTATCTTGCAGCGCATAGTTCCAGCCGGATGAAAGATAGGTGCTATTGAATCCGGATCCAGAAAGCGCCTGCCATAGATCTTGGCTTTGACCACGATAGATGAAAGGGAAGGTGCAGGCGACAATGACAAGGTCGAGTCCAATTAAAAGAGCGAAAAAGTTTCGTTGTTTCAAGATATCCATAAAAATGGCGCGATGTCTTGTGGGCCACGAGAGCCCAGCAACATCCATTTTTGATTGCATAGCCAATCTTACGTAGATAAATATTGATAATAATAGAGCAGTTTGTTTTATGAAAATGCTCAAGCCAAATAGAATCCCGCAACAAAACTAGTGCCACCATCCCTCTTCAAAACTTAGCCAGATTGCACCGATGATAAAAGGTTGCATAATCAGGTCGGCTTGCAAGGTCCAGCCCAGTAGGAGCGGCGAAGCCTGAAAAATGACATAGAGAAAGGCTGCCAACCAAGAATCCCGTCTCGCGAAGCCAATTTTTTTCGAGAGTCCTACCAGTAACAGGGCGTTTATATAGAGGATGAATAGTGCAGCCAAGTGGATGCCCAACTCACCTTTGCCAAAGATCGCCCGGAGCGCAATGTACATCCAAAAAAGAAAGGGCGGTTTATGGTCCCAGATGTCGCGGTATAGAAAGGCGCCCCGTTCCATTTGTTGAGCAACGCAGCCAAAAAAACTCTCATTTTCGACTAGAGGCATGTCGAAATACGGAATAAAAACCGTGAACAATAATGCACCCAATAAAACGCTCAGGGTGATGTTGCTCAGGTGAAATTCGTTTACAGAAGATGGGTCTTGAGATCCATCGTTGACGCCGAAAGATGAATTATTTTTAATCAAGCCCACAATTTATCTGGGTACACGCCTTGCGCGTAGAGATCCGCAAGCCTGGCCACGGCAGCGGCTTTGTCTTGGGGGTAGGTCATTCCAAACCAAGGGCTGTTGACGCGCAGGACTTTGGTTTTGGCGGCTTGGGTGGCTAGGGCGTGATCGACGATGCCGGGTAGAGTGAACTCGGCGGTGAGGTCCATGCCTTGGGCCAACATAAAATCGGCTAGCTGGGCGTCGGCCTGGGCGAAGAAGCTCTGGGTGAAGCCGAAGCAGTTCATGGAGACGGGTGTGTTGCCTGGCAGGGTGGTCTCGGGACTGACGCCCCGGTCGATGGCGTTGTTGCCTAGCGGGCTGAGTTTTAGGCGCTCGTCGATACCTTGAAGCCAACCCTGGGTGTCCACGGCGCAGACGCCGCGTGACACGGTGCCGTGGGTGGACAAAGTCGCTAAGAGCGGGTAGCCGACAAGGCACCACTCGGTCGAGTCGGCAGGTTTGTTCACGAGCTCGCTCGCCAGCGCGTCAAAGGCAGGGCGCCCATAAAAGTCATCGGCATTGATCACGGCAAAAGCTTGTTTGCAGGCGTGACGGGCGGCGCGGGCGGCGTGCCCTGTGCCCCAAGGCTTGATACGGCTGGGAGGGCAAGCGTATCCAGCGGGCAGGTCGTTGGGGTCTTGAAAGGCGTAGTCCACGCGCAGGGCCCGCTCAAAGCGCGCGCCAACGTTTTGTTGAAAAGCTTCGGCAAAGTCGGGGCGTATGACAAACACGACTTGGTCAAAGCCGGCTTGAACGGCGTCATAGACCGAGTATTCCAGCAGAGTCTGGCCCGCTGGACCTAGCGCTTCCATTTGTTTTAAGCCTCCGAAGCGGGTTCCCATGCCCGCCGCTAAAACCACTAAAGTCAAACCTGGCATCGCTGTCCCTTGTTTGCTGTGAGATCGTCCCCTATCCTAACCAAGGCTGGGTGAGCGCTCCACCCTAAAACCACCCGTGGGCCTTGCCCCGCTCGGCCTCCTGCGTTATGCTCTGGGCAGTGTTCCGCTCCCGCGGGGCACCGATTGTTTCCAAGAAAAGCTGAAGTCTCAGCCGCCTTGGACCACCCAAGGAGGGCTTTCATGCCTGCAACGACTCAAGATTATCAAGTCAAAGACATCACCCAGGCCGATTTTGGGCGCAAAGAGATCAATGTGGCCGAGCACGAGATGCCCGGTCTGATGGCGACACGCGCCAAGTACGGCCCGCAACAGCCTTTAAAAGGCGCGCGCATCACGGGCAGCCTGCACATGACCATTCAGACGGCCGTGTTGATCGAGACCCTCAAGGCGTTGGGCGCGGACGTGCGCTGGGCCAGCTGTAATATCTTTAGCACGCAGGATCACGCCGCCGCCGCCATCGCCGCCGCGGGCATCCCCGTCTTCGCGTGGAAAGGCGAAACGCTAGAAGAGTATTGGGATCTGACCATGAAGTGCATCACCTGGCCCGACGGCAAAGGTGGGATCATCGGACCCAATCTGATCTTGGACGATGGCGGGGACGCGACCTTGGCCCTGCATCTAGGGTTTAAGGCCGAAGATGACGCGAAAGTCTTGGATCAGGCCACGGACAACAAAGAGTTTAAGATCATCTTGCAGGTGCTTAAGAAGCGCCTTCAAGAAGACCCTCAGTTTTGGCACAAAACCGCCAAGCAACTGAAGGGCGTGTCCGAAGAGACAACCACGGGTGTGCATCGCCTGTATGAGATGCAAAAGAAGGGCGAGCTGCTGATCCCGGCCATCAACGTCAATGACAGCGTCACCAAGAGCAAGTTTGATAATGTGTATGGCTGCCGCGAGTCTTTGGTCGATGGCATCAAGCGCGCGACGGACGTGATGATCGCGGGCAAGACCGCCATGGTCTGCGGTTACGGTGACGTGGGCAAGGGAAGCTCGGATATCCTCTACAGCCACCGCGCGCAGGTCTTGGTCAGCGAAGTCGACCCTATCAACGCGCTGCAAGCCTGCATGTCTGGCTACAAAGTTTGCACCGTCGAGGACAGCCTTGGCGTCGCCGACATCTACGTGACGACCACTGGCAATTGCGACATCTTGACCATTGAGCACATGGCCAAGATGAAGGACCAGGCCATCGTCTGCAACATCGGTCACTTTGATAACGAGATCCAGGTCGAGAAGCTACAAAATTATCCTGGCATCAAGCACACCAACATCAAGCCTCAAGTGGACATGTATACTTTCCCCGACGGGCACAGCATCTACTTGCTGGCCGAAGGGCGCTTGGTCAACCTAGGTTGCGCCACAGGTCACCCCAGCTTTGTGATGAGCAATAGCTTCACCAACCAAACGCTGGCGCAGATCTCGCTGTGGAACGACAAGCATGAAGTGGGCGTGAAGACCCTGCCCAAAAAGCTGGACGAAGAAGTGGCCCGCCTGCATCTAGCGCGCCTTGGCGCTAGATTGACCACGCTAAGCAAAAAACAAGCCGACTACATCGGCGTGCCCGTCGAAGGGCCTTACAAGCCCGAGACCTATCGGTACTAGAACGGATCAATTGGCCCAAATAAAAAAGGCAGCGCTTTGGCGCTGCCTTTTTTATTTGGAGCTCTCTTTATGGAAAAACTTAGACCGGCTGCAATGCTTTCGTTTCGTCCCAATACTTCAAAATATTGTACTTGGTGTCCCGTTGCGCGGGTCTGAACCCGGCATCGCGGATCAAGTCGGTGATCTCTTGATAGGTCGTCTTGCATTCGTGATTGGCGCTAAAGAGCACGTTCTCCTCAAAAATAGTCCCGCCAAAATCATCCGCGCCAAAATGCAGTCCCATCTGTCCTGTCTTTTTGCCTTCGCTAAACCAACTGGCTTGAACATGATCGATGTTGTCTAGCATCAGGCGGCTGAGCGCCAAGATGCGCAGGTACACGCTGGCGCCGGGCACCAGCTGACCCTTGGTCGCCATTTGCTTGCCCAGGGGCGTGTTGTCAGGTTTAAAGGACCAGGGAATGAAAGCGGTGAAACCAGGCTGGCCTTTGGCCTTGGATTTATCCTGCACATCGCGCACGCGGTCTAGATGCTCAACGATATCTTCGGCGGTGTCGTAGTGGCCATACATCATGGTGGCGGTGCTACGGTAGCCTAGCTCGTGAGCGATCTGGTGCACGGCAAGCCAGTTTTCGGTAGTGACCTTGGTCTTCGACATCTTGGAGCGGACACGTTGCGTCAAGATCTCGGCGCCACCGCCTGGCAGGGTGTCCAAGCCGGCCTTTTTTAATTCGGTAAGCACCCAGCGTATGTCCTGGCCAGACACTTCGACCATCTTCCAGATCTCGGGGGCCGAAAAAAAGTGCGGGTGCACATGGGGCACTTCGCGGCGCACGGCTGAGACAAAATCAGTGTAATAGCTAAACGGCAACGCGGGGTTCAGGCCGCCTTGGATTAAGAATGTCGTGACCCCCAGCTCGGTCGCCGAGCGCTTGATCTTGGCCACCATCTCTTCGACCGTGAAGGTGTAGCCTTCTTTCGAGTTGGGCGGGCGATAAAAAGCGCAAAAGTTGCAGTAGGCGTCACAGACGTTGGTGTAGTTAAGATTGGTGTCCGCCACCCAGGTGACTTCGGCCTTGGGCACATGGCGCAGGCGCGTGCCGTGGGCTAAGTCGCCCAGCTCAAGCAGGGGGGCCTCGTTGTAAAGACGCAAGCCTTCTTCGCGGCTCAAGCGTTCGCCCGCGCGGGCTTTGGCGTAAATGGCGTTTAGGTCGGGCATGGGCAAGGCCTTTAAGAAGTCGTTGGCATTGATTGTTGGCGATTGTGCGGATATTTCAAGCTTCTTTTTTACATCTCAGACAGGCGTTTTTTGAATTCTTCCAAACCCTTTAAATCCTCGTCATTCAGGCGATAACGAATGCCCCGCAAGTACTTGTCAATGCCGTGCGTGGGCAAACCCGTGCGATCGGCCTGGGCCTGAACCACGTCCTCTAGGTCATCCAGCCCAAGATCCACCGCGGCGGTCAGGCTCAGGCGCAGTTCACGCTTGTCGCGGTCAGGTAGATCGGCGCGCATGGCCCAGCGGGCAAAGACAAAGGGCAAGCCGGTCCACGCGGTCCAACTTTGACAAAGATCGATCATGGGCTCGTCGCTCGACTGCAAACTAACGCGCAAGGCTTCGTCGCCAATGATCAGGCGCGCGCTGCCGGGACCATCTTCGTCCTCGAGCTTGTAATTTAGTACTCCCAGGCGCTGTTTTAGCAGGATCTCTAAAAGACGCACGGTGGTGGCGGTCTGTGGGCTGACGCGGATGCTTTGGCCGCCCAGGCTGGCGGGGTCATGCACCCCTAGCAACAAGATGCTCTGGATGGGACCCTTGCCCGCGATGCCCAGATCGCCGATCCATTCAAACTTGCCACTGGCGACCAGGTCCCACCCATCGACCAAGCTGAAAGGCGCGGCGTCGATCTGTCCCGCGCGCGCCAGTTCGCCTAATTGACGTGGGTTGGCTTGTTTGATGGTGTGTTGTTGTAGCCAGCGCGGCGACAAAAAGTGGTAGTAGGGCGCCACGTTCACATAGGGCATGCGACCTAGGATCACGCGGCCCTCGTGGTCGTGGCCTGACCAAGATCGCGCCATACAAAGACCAGCGCGGTGGCTGCCAGCCCTGCCATCAACGCCATGCCAAACGCGGCGTCCCATCCAAAGCGTGTCGCCAAGAGGCCCGCGCCCCACGGCGCGACAAGGCACCAGGGCGCGGTGAGCGTGCCAAAGAGCCCCATGTACGCGGGTGTCTGGCCCGCAGGTGCGTTCTTAAGCACCAAGGGAAGATTGACCGCGCCATAGGCCGCATTGAAAACACCTGTGGCGATGAATGGCAAGGTGGCCCAAAGGGGAGCCACGTTACTTAGCAACAAGAGGATGCCGAGCAACATAGGGACATAGGCCGCCAGCATGGCCAAGCGTCCACCCTTGGCGTCGAGCAAGCTGCCTAAAGCAAAGGCACCCAGCATGCCACCCAGGCTGAGCGCGGGATTATAGATCGTGAACCACTCGGTGGGCACGGCTTGTTCTTTAAGGTACGCGGTCAGCAAGACCCCCGCCGCGCCAAAAAACTGCATCAAGAACGATAGTATGCCCAAGCGTTGAAAAGTCTTGTCGCCACGTAGGCGTTTCCATTGGGATGCCATGAACGCCGTAAAGCTGCCCGGTGCATGGGGCGGGGGGTGGATAGTACGTGTTTTGCCGAGCAGGATGACACTGATGATTTGTAGCACAAAAGCTAAACCAAAAGCCAGCGCGTAGCCTTGGTCCCCAAACTTGGCCACCCAAGCCGCGCCAAGTGCGCCTGTCGCCGCGCCAGCCACGCCACCCATGCCAAAGCTCCACCCAAAATAGCGGCCTAGTTTTTCGGGCGGAATGTTGCGCCCTGAGAGCGTCGCCCAATGGGGCACGATAAACCCCGTCAATATCCAGTGCCCTACAAAAAACGCCATAAACAAGTTCAGTTTAAGGCTGGGCGCCAGGCCCAGATCTACAGCAAAGAGCAGCGCCGCCCCCAGCGTACAGGCCACGGCGGGCGCATGCATCCAAGCCACCCGTTTGGGATCGGACCAGCGTGGTCCAAAGAAAAATGCCGAAAAGACCTGAGGGGCGTTCACCCCCGCGAACAAGGCCGCTTCCATAAGCCCTATATTTGCCGCGGTGCTCCCCATATCATGGGCAGCAAGGGATAGCATGGTGAATGGGTTGCAAAGCCCAAACGCCGCGCCCCAGGTCGCCTCGTGCAACACGCCCAACCTAAAATTTCGTCCCGCCTCGTCTGTTTGCATAAGGCAAGAGGGTAGACTAAATAGCGCTGGCGGGTCAAGGGGCGGGCGAGGCATGATGGTTTTGTTGACACAACAAGGGGAAGCGCGCCATGCTAAATCTACAAACCGTTGATTGCCCCTACTGTGGCGAGCCCAACGAGATCGACGTCGACCCAAGTGGAGGTCGGCGGCAGTCGTATGTGGAAGATTGCCAGGTCTGTTGCCGGCCGTGGCAGGTGACGGTGAAAGTGGACGCTGAGGGCGAGGCGTGGGTCAGCTTGGGGACTTCGGATGATGTGGAAGACAATGGGTGAGGGTTCTATGGTGATCAAAGTTTTAGGTGTTCTCGCCGCGCTAGCGTTCTTTGGCTATTTGCGCGCCGCCACCCCGTTGCCTGACGCCAGCTACGCCAAGCTGCCGCGCTGGCGCGGTTTTAATTTGCCGCATATGTACAGCCAGGCGTGGCCCGACGCGCGGCGGGGGTTTAAAGAAGAGGAGATCAAGTGGATCGGCGAATGGGGTTTTAATTTTGTGCGCTTGCCTTTGGATTACCACTTTTTTATCAAAAACAATGACTGGACCAAGATCGATGCGGCGGCCATGGCTCAAGTTGAGCGGGTGGTTGAATGGGGCGGCAAGTATGGGGTGCATGTCTGTATCAATTTGCATCGCGCCCCAGGCTATTGTATCAACCCTCCCGCCGAGCCCAAGGATCTTTGGACCAATGCAGAAGCGCAGGCGGTTTGCGAGGCGCATTGGCGAGCCTGGGCCAAGCTGCTTAAAAAATATCCGAACGAGCGTGTCAGCTTTAATCTGTTCAACGAGCCCCAGCATGTCGATGGCGCGACGTACGCCAACGTGGCGGGACGCATGCTGCGCGCGATCCAAGAAGAGAGCCCTGGGCGGCTGGTGATCTTGGATGGCATCGAGGGCGGCACCAAGGCGTCGCCCGAGCTGCTAAAGCTAAAGACCGCCCAAGCGCTGCGCGGCTACAACCCTTTTGCTATCTCGCACTACCAAGCGGAGTGGGCTGGCGAATGGGAAGGCGTGGGGCCACCCAGTTGGCCACCCGCCGGATTCAACGGCTACTTGTATGGGTCGCTTAAAAAAGAGCTTCAGCGCCCTTTGATATTGAGGGGTGGCTTTGAAAAAGGCGGACGCCTCGGGGTGCACGTGAACACCGTCTCGCAAGAAGGCACGCTCTTGGTCCAAGCGGATGGCAAGACGGTGTTGCGACACGTCTTCAAGCCGGGACCTGGCCAGGGAGAATGGAAAGAGAGCAAATTTAGTGAGCAATGGAAGATCTATCAAAATCGCTATGACAAGCCTTACGAGGCTAAGATCCCCAAGCGCGCCAAGATCGTGACAGTCACCTTGATCGAAGGCGATTGGTTGACACTAAAATCGGTGACCGTCCATCCTGAGGGGCAACGCCCCGTCGAGATCTCATCCGCGGGCCAAAGCTGGGGCATCGAGCCAGGCACGCTTCAACTAAATAAAGACGGCACGCCGGTGACAAGCAAAACCGCGCGCGCGGACGCTGTGGAGAGCTTGCTGCGCGCCCCGCTCAAGCCCTGGATCGCGTTGCGCGACAGCGGCGTGGGCGTGATGGTGGGCGAGATGGGCGCCTACAACAAGACACCGCATCCCGTGGTCTTGGCGTGGATGGAAGATCAGCTAAAGCTCTACAAAGAAGCCGGTCTCGGCTGGGCCCTTTGGAATTTTAGCGGTTCGTTTGGCGTCTTAGACAGCGAGCGCGCGGATGTGAAGTATGTGGATTGGCATGGGCATAAGCTGGACAAGAAGTTGTTGGAAGTATTGAGAAAGTATTAGAGGCTTCAAACTTTAAGGTCCGCAAAATAAAAAGACCCCCGCATCGCGCAGGGGTCTTTTTATTTTGTGCCTGAGTTTTTTACGCCGTGACCGCTTCCGCAACATGATTATAAAAAATATCCCGTTCGACGGGCTCTTTGCCTGCCTCGCGGATCAGGCTCTTCATGGCTTCTTTAGCCAAGCCTTCGGGGGACAGGTTGCCGGCCATGTGCATGATCTTTTCGTGACCGATGGTGCCGTCCAGATCGCTGGCGCCAAAGTGCAGGGCAAGCGAGGCCATGTCGGGGCTTAGCAAGACCCAGTAGGCTTTGATGTGATCAAAGTTATCTAAGAGCAGGCGCGCGGTCGCTATCAGGCGAGCGTCTTCCATGGCGCCTTGGCGATTGACAGGGATGCCCGTCTTGCCTTGGGTGAAGGCGAGGGGGATAAAGCTCATAAAGCCGGGAGCCTCGTCTTGCAGGCCGCGTAGCTTGAGCATGTGGTCCACGCGTTCGGCGTAGGTCTCGATGTGGCCATAAAGCAGCGTGGCGTTGCTCTTGATGCCCAACAAATGTGCTTGAAGGTGCACCTCTCGCCACATGTCCCAGCCGATCTTGGGGAAGAAGAGTTCTTTGCGCACACGTTCGCTAAAGACCTCGGCCCCGCCACCGGGCAAGGCGTCTAGGCCCGCCGCTTTCAGGTCCACCAAGATATCGCGGATGGGACGATGTTCGAGGCGGGCGAACCACTCGATCTCGACGGCTGTCCAGGCTTTGATGCCCAGCTTGGGATACTTGGCGCGGAAGGCTTGGACGATCTCGACATACTCTTTAAAGCGCCAATCAGGATGCAGGCCGCCGACGATGTGCACCTCGTGCACCCCTTCGCCGTGGGCCAGGATCTCTTCCATCTCCATAGTCCAGCCGCCTTCTTCACCTTTACGGCGGGCAAATTCGCAAAATTTACAGTTTAAGACGCAGAGGTTGGTGGGATTGCATTGACGGTTGGTGACAAAAAAAGCTTTTTTGCCATGCCGTTTCTCTGCGACCCAACTAGCCATCAGACCAAGGTTGTGCAGATCCGCCGTGGTGGCCAAGGCCATGCCATCGTCAAAATCAAGGCGCTGACCCGCTTGCACCTTTTGCCAGATCGGGGTCAGGCGGCTGTCGCGAATGTATAAGGTGGGGGCTTGCATGGGCGCTCCTAAGGCGTTCAGCTCAGTCCGTATTCTTTCCAGCGTTTGTCGACGCGTCGGACGATCTCTTTGGGCATCTCAACCGGGTCAGGATAACCCTTCTTCCAAGTGGCGTCCAGACCCAGCACCCCCTGGTGCAGGGGCCAGGCCTGGCGCAGGCTGCTGCTAGTAAATTGCATGTCACGGGCCGCGTCAAAACGGGTGAAGAGGCCCCAGACCAGGCTGACGCTGTCGCTGATATCGACGTCATCGCTGACTAGGGCCAGCAGTTTGTGCGCGCCTAGGGGCACGGTCTTCAGCACCTGGGCCAGCTCGCGGGCAGCGCCCTTGCCCTGCGTTTCGACGCGGACCACCAGCAAGCAGTCTTCCCAGCTGGCATGCGACAGATACGCTTTGCCGAGCGCCTTTTTGAGCAGGCCGGGATTGAAAGGTTTAGGCTTTGCGGGTGCTTTGGTCTTGCGCACCAGCTTGAGCGAGTCCTGCCGAGGACCAGGGATACCGCCGTGAGCTGACGTGAAGTCTAGAATAAGTTTAGAACCTAGATTCATCGTGTAGCTACTAAAGTCAAGCGTGTCGAGCGGGGTGCCTGGTAAGAGCAGCATATCTTCGCGCGGATCAAAGTGAATGAGCGCCTGCTTGAGCACCGCCCGAAAATCGCGCGTATCAACACCCGGGTCGACGAGCACCACAACTTTGCAAAGCGAAAGCTGGCCTTGGCCCAAAAGACCCAGCGCGGTCTTGACGCCTTCTTTGGCGTGGCGCTGACGCACACTGACCACCAGCAGATTGTGAAAGCCCGTCTCAAAGTAGGTCCAAAAGTCCTCGATCTCGGGATGAATCAATTTTAAGATCGGCGCCGAGAACTCGTTGATGGCCTCGCCCCAGACCTTATCTTCTTGGGGTGGCTTGCCCACGATGGTCGCGGTATAGATCGGATCCTTGCGGTGGGTCAGCGCCGTTAATTTAAAAGTGGGATAAGGCGCGGCGTGACTGTAATGCCCAAAGTGATCGCCAAAGGGGCCTTCGACACGCTTGTCAGATAGATCCACATAACCTTCTAAGCTAAACTCGACATCGGCGGGCACCCACAGCGGCTGGGTCTTGGCGTGAACCAAGGGCTGGGCTTTGCCACGCAGCAGTCCCGCAAAGGGCAGCTCTTCCATATCTTGTGGCAGCGGAAAGATGGTGGCCAAGGTCAAGGCGGGATCGCCCCCCAAGCTGACCACACAGGGCAGGCGATTGCTGAGGGCGCGTGAGGCGTGCTCTTCCGCCCCCCGGACGATCTGCCAATGCATGCCAGTCTCGGCGGGGCCATAGACCTGCATGCGGTACATGCCTAGGTTCGTCTTTCCCGTTTGAGGGCTGACGGTTTGCACGAGGGGTAGCGTGATAAAACGGCCCGCGTCCAGGGGCCAGCACTTAAGAATAGGCAACTGGGTCAGGTCGGCTGTCTCTTGAACCACTTGGTGCACCGGCCCGCTACGCACATGCTTGACCCGCATGGACAAGGCTCGGCTGATCGCCTGGCGATTGGTCCATAGCGCGCGCAAGCTGGGTGGTTGCATGTCTTTGATCAGCGACGCCAAGCGGTAGCCGAGTAGGCCCGGTTCTTCTCCCAACGCCAAATGCAAACGCCGCCGGGTGCCGTTCATATTCATCAACGCACGATAGGGTGAACCCTTCACGTTTTCAAAGAGCAACGCAGGGCCACCTTGACGCATGGCACGCTGTGCGATCTCGCCCATCTCATAGACAGGGTCGACTTCGACGCGGACGCGTTTAAGCTCTCCGTGGGACTCCAACTTTTTTATGTAAGTGCGAAGATTCAAGTTAATCCAGCCCTTCCCAGGCTTCTTTTTTCCACATACTCGTTTGATCTTGTCCCATGACTTGCAAGAGGCGCTGGCTAAAGCTCTCGATGACACCGTCCATGGTCAAGGGCTTCATGTAATAAGGAGGCAAAATGGGCATGATGATCGCGCCATCGGCGCTCAGCTGGGCGGCCGCGCGCAAGGTTTGGGTTGAGAGCGGGGTTTCGCGTAAGCACAAGATCAAGCGGCGACGTTCTTTGAGCGCCACCATCGCGCTGCGCGTCAGCAAGCTATCCGCGAAACCCGCGGCGATCTTATTGAGCGTCCCCGCCGAGCAGGGCAAGATGACCATGCAGTCAAAAGGGGCGCTACCGCTAGAGCAAGGCGCGGTCAGGTCGGCGTCATTATAAATCGAGCAACCCAAGGCTTCGAGCTCTTTGGGTCCTACGCCACACTCGTGCGCCAAGAGCTGCAAGCCCCACTTGGTGGGGATGACATGCTTGTCACCTTCGAGCCGTTTGAGCAGATCCAAGGTGAAGACCGCGCCGCTGGCGCCCGTGATGCCGATGATGCTTCGCATG
>JANLXT010000295.1:0-4712 GCA_031365225.1 candidate division FCPU426 bacterium | reverse complement strand
CGCCCAAGGTGCCCAAGAAGAGCTTGCCCGAATGGCTCTCGACCGTGCTGACAGGCATATGCGGGATATCAGCGTAATCAATGACCGCCTCCGCCTTGATCTCTTTAGCCAAAGCGCCCAGCCCCGTGCCCAAGATGATGGCGACGTCAGGCGAGAAATCTTTGACCTTCTTGATCGCGGCGACAGCTTCGGCTATTTGTTGTTTGAGTTCCACTTTTTCTCCTTAGGAATGTCCCAATTCGACCGAACGGTCATTTGCGGCGCGCATGGCTTTGAGGACCAAGCCTTTCAGGTCGCCCTCCTCAAAGACCTTCAGCGCCGCGGCGGTGGTGCCGTTGGGGCTGGTGACTTTTTGGCGTAGCTGCGCGGGAGTCTCGGTGCTGAGCTGTATCATGGCAGCGGCGCCAGCAATCGTTTGGGCGGCGAGGGCAAAGGCCGTGCCGGCATCCAGCCCTAATTCTTTGCCAGCTTCCTGCATAGCTTCCATAAATAAAAAGATATAAGCGGGGCCCGAGCCCGAAAGGGCGGTGACAGCGTCCATGGCGCTCTCTTGGACCCTTAAGACCAGGCCTAAGGGTTTGAGCAAGTTCTCGGCCACGTCCGCGTGCTGATCGTTAGCGAAGGCTCCCAGACAATAGGCCGAGGCCCCCTTGCCAATCAGGGCAGGGGTGTTGGGCATGACACGGATCAAAGCTGTCTTGGGAAAGGCCGCCTGAAGCTTGTCTAGGGTGATGCCGGCGGCAACAGACAAGATCAGCGCATCGGGTTTGATGACGGGGGCCAACTGTGGCAAGAGCTCAGCGAAACCTTGGGGCTTGATCGCCAGCACGATGACGTCGCCTTGGCGAGCCGCATCGCGGGCGTCGTTGGCGGCGTTAAAGCCACGGAGCGCGCTCAGGCGCTCGAGCTTGCTGCTGTCGCTGTCAGCGGCCACAATGCGTACGCTCGCGGGCAAGCCCTGCTGCACCAACCCACGCAGCATGGCTTCCCCCATGTTGCCCGCACCGATAAAGCTGATCGTTTTTGAGCTGAGAGACACTTTAGGTCACCGAATCAGAGAGAGGCGTCAGCCCTTTAAAGAGAGCGCTACCTACACGGACAATGTCAGAGCCTTCTTGGATCGCGACCTCAAAATCATCACTCATCCCCATCGACAACTTGAGCGGACCAAGGCTGGGGCGTAGTCGCTCGCGCAACTGAGCCAACGCTTTGAAGGCAGGCCGCGCTTGCTCGGGGTCATCCGCGGGCGCGGCCATTCCCATCAAGCCTTCGAGACTCAAACCTGGCAAGGCGGCGATCTGGGCCACTTCGTCCTGAGCCTTCTCAAGGTCCAGGCCATATTTTTGGGGCTCACGCGAGATATTGACTTGAGCAAAGATGCGCAAAGGGCGGGGGGCTTGCTGACCCAACTGCGATAGCTTGTGGGCCAGACTAACACTATCCACACTTTCAATGACCTGAAATAATTCGGCGGCGACACGCGCTTTGTTGCTCTGAAGGTGACCTATAAAGTGCCATTCACCCAGCGAGGCTAAGAGGGGTAGTTTATCAAGCGCCTCTTGAACCCGGCTTTCGGCAAAATGGGTGGCCCCAAGCGCCGCAAGCTCTTTAATGTGTGAGATAGGTTGAAACTTAGTGACCGCTAACAAAGTGACAGAAATAGAATCGCGGCCGGCGCTTGAGGAGGCAAAAACCACCCTCTGGCGCACAGCCGCGAAGTTTTCGGAGATCGTCGATGTCATCAGGATCGACTCGAAAACGAATTCATTATACGGTGGCTCCAGTTGCTGACAAGAAAAAATGCGAAAGGTGTATTACTTAGTTGATAAGATTTAACTGTTTATCGTTTATTTATAAGGATAAAAAAAGTTATCCTAGCTTCTTATAGTCTTAACGAGTCTGTTAGCCCACAGTCGAGCATACTCGAGCCTTAATTAGTTTCATAATACAAAACTATTTAAGGCTCGCCACAACCAACATTCGGCCTGTATTACCCTGATCGCGTCTAAACGAGAAAAAATCGTCCTCTTGGCACCAGGTACATAAACGCTGTTCGGCAATCGAGCTGGCCTGGATGCCGATCCCCTCTAATTGTGCCCGAACTTGACCCCAAAGGTCTAACTGAAAATGACCACCCAGCAGTGGACTGGCCCAAACATGCTCATGCGGCCATACGGCGACGAAAGCGGTATGTTCCAGGCCCGATAGCTGCAGATGGCAGGGACCCAAACAAGCCGAAAGGCTCGCTCGCAGCTGTGAGGTTTCGACACCCAAAGCAGCTGCCAAGGCCTGCCCGGTCTTGGCGGGTAGTCCCGCAAGTGCTCCGCGCCACCCCGCATGGGCCACCCCCAACCCACGCCCCTGCTCATCAGTAAGAACTACCGCGAGACAATCCGCCACCCCGATATTCAAAATCAGACCGCGTTCAAGCGTGATCATCGCGTCGGCCTGGGGTAGAGCGTCAGCCAAATCGAGGGCTCCCCTGCCTGCGTGCGACGCATCCACCTGTAGCACGGTGTCGCCATGCACTTGTTCTAAAAAAATAGCTCGACCCAGATCCAAGTCAAGCGAGGCATAAAGCGCGCGGCGGTTTTGAATGACCCGCTGTGGGTTATCGATTGTATTGAGTCCGAGATTTAAACTCGCAAAGGGGGCCTCGCTCAATCCTTGGTGCCGACGGCTAATCCAAGCGTTGACGCCCGGCAGCGCGGGCAATGCCAACGCCAAACTCATTGTGCGCGACTGAGTTTGACGCGATAGGTCAAGATACCACGCGCGATACCGTCGGCGACGCGCTGCCTGAATTGAGCGCTGGCCAAGAGCTGTTCTTCGCGAGAATTGGTGATGAAGGCTGTTTCGATCAACACCGCGGGCATCTTGGTACGCGCCAACACATAAAAAGGCGCGTAGCTAAGCGCGCGCTCTTTGGTCCCAAGTTGATTCGATAAGCTATCTTGGATGTGGCTCGCCAGCCCAATGCTCTGGTCGCGCACAGGACCCGACTTGCCCAAATCGGTCATCAAGATCTCTAAGTAATTGGCGTCTTCATTTTCGCGGTGGGCCAGATCAGCAGCGGCCTTGTTGCTTGCGTTGGAATCATAGAAAAAAACTTGGGTGCCGTGGCTAGCCCGATTGAGTGACGCGTTATTGTGGACGCTGACAAAAAGGTCGGCGTCCAGGTCGTTGGCAATCTCAGTCCGCTGATGCAAGCTGACAAAACGGTCGCTGTCCCGGGTCAGGCGCACTTGCAGGTCAGGAGCCATGCGTTTGAGCGACGCACGAGCGCGTAAGGCGATATCAAGACAGGCGTCTTTTTCGCGACTCCCCGACCTACCCATGGCGCCTGGGTCATGCCCTCCATGGCCAGGATCCAAGACCACCACTCGCAGTTTTCCGTCATTGGTATGGGTGGCAAAGATTGGCGTGCTAACTAATTGGGGCACACCGGAAGCTTCAAGCGTTGGCTCAGGCGTTGGATTGGGTGGCGGGGGTGGTGTGGGTGTGGCTAAAAATTCACTGGGACGCGCCATCACCAAGGGCGGCGCGTCTTGCTTGAGCAGACTGAGCAAGGACACCAGCGCTGGCTTGTCCAGCAAAGGCCCCCCGCGCCCAAGGCTCAATCGCCCCTGCAAAGCCGTGCGCGTCACGCCTTGCAGTATCCAAGGCTCTTCAAGGGGTAGGGCCCAATCACGCCCGTCCGCGCCTCGCATTTCTAAGAGTCGTGGCGTACTTTTCCAAGTGACGGTGGCGCCAACAAGCAACGCGGCGTCTTTCAATGGTAAGAGCTCGCGCCCTTCCCTCCACTCGGCGCGAAGGATGACTGGCGCTTTGCCCGCCACGCTCAGGCGGTAACCCGTAGGCATGCCCACGGCCGCCTTGGTCAGATCCGATGAGCCCGCGTCAGCGCTCACCGTCCCCAAAGCGACCCAAGCGCCTAAGAACAAGGCGCTCGTCATTCTTATCACGCCGCTTCGCCTTCAATGCCCCGGCGTATTTGCAGACGCAAGAAGGTTGGCACATCGAGGTCTTCGGAACTGCTGGGCAAAACCACTTGGCGCAACACTGGCTTCGCTCGTAACAGCGCACGGGTCAGATCCAGGCCATGGGGTCTGGCTTCGACAGGCTCTGGCTTGGTATTCTCAAAGCCCGTGGCAATAGCAGTCACCCGAATGTCCTCGTCCTGCGTAGGCCTGAAAGCGAGTCCATAGATCAGATTGACGTCCTTGGCACCGACCCCTCGCACCGACTGCAAGATCGCGTCTAGCTCGACAGCGCTAAAACGACTTTCGTCCTTCACCGAGATCGCGATCAAAAGCCCCGCCGCGCCTTGGGTTAGATGATTCTCTAAAAAGGGGTTGGTCAAGGCCTGTTGAGCCGCCCGTGACGCCGCGCCATCACCATCGGCCGCACCCACACCCATGTAGATACCGCCCTTGGCGTTCATGATCGTGCGCACATCATTAAAATCACAATTGAGCTCACCCTCGAGAGCCACCACATCACTGATCGACTGAATGGCGTGACGCAAGGTGTCGTCCACTTGACGATAGGCCTCACGCAAGGGGACCCGACCCGCGACCGACATAATGCGGTCATTGGGGATCACTAACACGGTATCCGCCTGCTCGCGCAAGGCGGCGAGACCCTGCTCGGCCACCCGCACACGCGTGTCGCCTTCGACACTAAAGGGTCTGGTCACCACAGGAATGGTC
>JANLXT010000293.1:0-12227 GCA_031365225.1 candidate division FCPU426 bacterium | reverse complement strand
CGCGCGCAGCTGGCGGTTGAGGACGGAGAAGAGCTCGGGGATGCCGACCTCGCTGAAGCAGACGCTATCAGCCTCGGCCATCAGGGTGTGGACCTCGGCGGAGCCTTTTTCTTTGAAGTAGCGCTTGAGCCAGGCCGAGCTGTCGAAGTAGTAGGCCTTCTTCAATGCGCCTTTTTCCTCTCATCGCGCAGCAGGCGGCTGGCGGCGGTTGAGCCCAGGTCGATGAGGGGCTTGGCGGCCTTCCAGTAGGCCTTGGCAGCCACCGGGGCGCCGGCTTTGACCAGCAGGGCCGAGGGCTTGCCGTTGCGGTAGATCTGCACGGCCTCGCCCTTCTCGACCTTGTCAAAGAAGCTGGCGGCGTTGTTGCGGAATTGCGTGAAAGTGGCGGTGAGCATGGGTCCCTCAAGTTGGCAGCTGCATTGAGCATATGTACAGATACCTGTCATGTCAAGGCGCGCCGGAGCAGGGGGTCAAAAGGCCCATAAATAGGCCCATCCCCGCCCGCATTGACAATCCACCCGCCCCTGTTTATCCTGCTCTTTCAACGCTTTGCCCGGCGTCCGACCTTTGACATTGAGTCTACTGAGTTTGACCTTGGGCTAAAGCCTGGGGTCTTTTTTTATGTCCGTGACCAGTCTTGATCAAAAATGGATGCGCTTGGCCTTGCGTGAGGCGGCCAAAGGGCAGTGGCTGACTTGGCCAAATCCGTGGGTCGGGGCGCTCTTGGTCAAGGGAGGTAAAGTGGTGGGGCGTGGTTGGCATCGCGGGCCCGGACAAGAGCATGCCGAGGCCGCGGCCTTGCGCGTCGCGGGATCCAAGGCCAAGGGCGCGACGCTGTATGTGACGCTCGAACCCTGCAATCATTTTGGCAAGACGCCGCCTTGTGCGCAGGCCGTGCTCGCCGCGGGAGTCAAACGGGTGGTGGCTGCCTGTCCTGATCCTAATCCGCGCGCCAAGGGTGGTAACGCTTGGCTCAAACGGCGTGGCGTCGCGATCGCTCCGTGGACCTTGCGGGACGAGGGCAGCGAGCTCATCAAGCATTTTATTTTTTCGGCGAGCCATGGTCGTCCGTGGGTGACCTTGAAAGCCGCCGCCAGCCTAGATGGTCGCACCGCCACGCGGGCGGGCCAGTCCAAATGGATCACCAGCGATCTAGCCCGGCAAGACGCCCGGCGTTTACGCGGGCGCTGCGAAGCAGTGTTGGTTGGCGCGCGCACCGTGATCACCGATGACCCCAGCCTTTTGCCCGAGCGGGGTGGCTGGATCCCATGGCGACTGATCATCGATCCGCGTGGGCGACTCACGGGCAAAGAAGGCGTCTTCAATGACGAGCACGCCAGGCGCACGGTTTGGTTTGCGCCCGCCCAGGGCTTGGTGACGGCGCTCGAACGCGCGCGACGTAGCGCTTGCCACGTGCAGCCCTTGCACGCGGGTGGCTTGGACAAAGCTGTGGCGTCGGCCATGGAATGGATGGTTCAAAATCAATTGCGCCGGGTCATGGTCGAAGGTGGCGCCAGGACCCTGGGCGCATTCTTAGAACAAGGTTGGGCCGATGAGCTGGTGCTCTACCTTGCGCCGCGCTTAGAAGGCAGTGGCGCGGGACGGGGCGTCTTTGAGGCGTCGGAACGTGGCCTAGACGCTTGGCCGCGCTTGACCCAGACCCAGATTGACCGCGTCGGACCCGATCTGCGCGTCAGTGGCTTGATCCAAAACAACAAAGGCTGACATGTTCACGGGGATCGTACAACAGATGGCAAGCGTGCAGGCGTTAACGACATCCCCGGATGGCGCGCGTCTCAGCTTGCTACCCGACCAAGCATGGACAATCACGGCTGGCGAGAGCGTGGCGGTGAATGGTTGCTGTCTGACCGCGCTCGAAGGCTCCACGCTTCAATTTGACCTGAGCCCAGAGACTCTGGCGCGCAGCAGTTTTGGGGTCCTCAAGGCAGGCGCGCGCGTCAATTTAGAGCGCGCATTGCGGGTGGGTGACGCGCTGGGGGGCCATCTGGTCGGTGGGCACGTGGATCATGTCGGTAAAGTGCTTGGCGTGACGCAGCAGGGCCCTAATCGCGAAATGCGCTTTGGCGCGCCGGCGTCGTGGATGCCCTTGGTGGCTGAAAAAGCTAGTGTCTGTGTCGATGGCGTGTCCCTGACCCCCTGGGCAGTCGACGCGGAGAGTTTTACGGTGGCCCTGATACCGCACACTCTGCAGCACACAACGCTGGGCGCCTTGATTGTCGGCGACCCCGTCAACCTAGAAGCCGACCTGCTGGCGCGTTACGTGGCGCGGCTGATTGGCAAGGACGCGCGATGAAGATCGGCGAGACAAGCAACCAGGTCCCTGACTTTCCGCGTGAACCCCGTCGCGTCAAGGGCAAGGGCGGCGCGCCGGTGTCGGGTGGCATCGGCGCCAAAAAGACAGAGGAAGTGGCTTTTAGCCAGGCCTTCTTAGACGCGGCGGACACGCAGACCCGCAAAGGCCTCGAAGAGCTCATGCGCCTTTTAGATGAGCAGGGCGAGCGTCTGGCCAAGAGCCAGACCTTTGACGAGCTAGAAAAATATCAAAAAGTCGTGCGCAATTTTATCGAGCAGGCCACGCGCCGTATCTACAGCCTGCGGGCCAGCGACGGGGGCTTGCCTTCGGCCAAGAAAAAAGTTTATGTCATACTTCAAAAAGTGGACGCCGAGATGGAAGCCCTGACCAAAGCCATCCTGGCCAGGCAGGTGCCCCAATTGCGCTTGCTAGAGCGCCTGGGCCAGATCAAAGGTCTTTTGTTGGACCTCTACAAATAAAAGGAAAGCATGCTCGATTCAATTGAAGTCGCGATTCAGGCGATACGCCGTGGCCGCATGATCATTGTCATCGATGACGAGGATCGCGAGAACGAGGGCGATCTGGTCATGGCCGCGTCTAAAGTGACGCCCGCCGCCATCAATTTTATGGCGAAGCATGGCCGTGGGCTGATCTGTTTGCCGATGCTAGGCGAGCGCCTTGACCAACTGGCGGTCCCCGACATGGTGGCGGACAACACATCCGCTTACACCACGGCTTTCACCGTCAGCATTGACGCGCGCAAGGGGACGACCACGGGCATCTCGGCCGCCGACAGGGCTAAGACCATCTTGGCGTGCCTGGATCCACGCACCAAGCCTACGGACCTGGTGCGGCCAGGACATATTTTTCCCCTGCGCTACCGTGAGGGGGGCGTGCTGGTGCGCGCGGGGCAGACCGAAGCCAGCGTGGACCTGGCGCGTTTAGCGGGCCTCAAGCCCGCAGGCGTGATCTGCGAGATCATGGGTGACGATGGCAAGATGCTGCGCCTGCCCGCGCTGCGGCGTTTTGCCAAAAAACACAAGCTTTGTCTCGTGAGCGTGGCCGATTTGATCAGTTACCGCCGCCGCACCGAGCGTTTGGTCAGCAAGGTCTTAGAGATACCGTTGCCGACGCGCTGGGGTCATTTTAATCTGCACTTGTACAAGTCCGATGTGACAGGCGAGCACCATCTTGCGATTGTTAAAGGATCGGTTGCCGGCGTGGACGACGTGCTCGTGCGGGTTCATAGCGAATGCCTCACCGGCGATGTTTTTGGCAGCCAACGCTGTGAGTGCGGCGACCAACTGGGTGTCGCCATGCAACGCATCGAGAACGAAGGCCGTGGCGTCGTGCTCTATATGCGTCAAGAAGGCCGCGGCATTGGTCTGGTCAATAAATTAAAGGCCTACGCCTTGCAGGACACAGGTTTGGACACGGTGGAAGCTAATTTAAAATTGGGCTTCAAAGCCGATCTGCGCGAATACGGCACCGGGGCGCAAATTTTACGCGACCTCGGTTTGAGCCGCATTCGCCTGATGACTAACAATCCACGCAAGATCGTGGGCGTGCAGGGTTATGGCTTGGTGGTCACCAAGCAGCTGCCGCTCGAGATCATGCCCAACCCACGCAATCTGAGCTATCTCAAGACCAAAAAAAATAAGCTAGGCCACCTTCTGACACTGGTCAGTGACAATAAAAAGAAAAAGAGAAAGATAACGAAAGGGAAACGATGAGCGACCTTCAGCCTGCGATGCGCTTGACCCCCAACGCTGCCAAAAGCTTGCGCGTGGCGATTGCCGTCGCGAGCTTTAATAGTATCTACACCGAACGCTTGCTCAACAGCGCGCGCGCGCAACTCAAGCGCCTGGGACTGCCCGACAAAAACCTTGTTGTGAGGCGTGTGCCGGGCGCGCTTGAGCTGCCGTTGGCGTGTCAGCGTCTGGCGCGCTCAAAAAAGTTTCATGCGGTCATCGCGCTGGGCTGTGTGCTGCGGGGCGAGACCAGTCATTACGATCTGGTATGCCAGGGCGCCTTGCTTGGTCTACAACGCGTGAGCCTTGACTCAGGGCTGCCCGTTATTTTTGGCGTGATCACTTGCGACACCAAGGCGCAGGCGTTGGCGCGTTGCGGTGGGGGCTCTAAAGACGCTGGGATCCACGCCGCCGAAGCCGCGGTTTGGATGGCGCGACCGCGCTAATACTTTTCACTTAGAAATGAGCTATGGGAACTCGACACCGTTCACGAGAGATCGCGTTTTTGGCCCTGTTTCAAGCTGAGCAAAGCGGCGACAGGATCGACGTGGTGCTGCGCCGTTTTACAGATTTTTATGAAGCGCGACCCCAGGTGAAAGATTTTGCCGGCGTCCTCGCGCGCGGTGCGGCGTCAAAACAAAAAGAGATCGACGACAGCCTTTTAGCGCGTACGCGCAATTGGACCCTGGCGCGTCTGGGCGCGGTGGATCGTTCATTGCTGCGACTGGGCGGCTACGAGATGCTTTATTTGACCCAAACACCCGCCGAAGTGGTCATGAACGAGATCATCGAGCTGGCCAAAGTGTATGGTGAAGACGAAAGCGCCACTTTCATCAATGGAGTCTTAGATTCGCTGCGCAAGATGCCTGCCAAAAATATCAAGATTCCAACGCGGCGCGTCAAGACGGGTCCGCAACCTGCGCCAAAGCCCAAGTCCAAAGCTGTCGCGACGTGAGACGGTGGCGAGAGAGCGCCGCGCCTTGGATCGCGGTGGCCTTGGTAAGCTTAGTCTTCTTTGGCCCCTTTCATTTGCAGGCGTGGGCAGGAGGACTTATTTTGCTGGTGGCCTTCGTGTATCCTTGGTGGGTTCGACGACCCGACCTCGCTCTTAAAGGCCGCTTACGTCAGTGGCAGGCTCAGCGTCAGGCCAAGGTTTTAGACTGGAAAATCATTGATAACACCGTAAATCGGCAACGCCTACAACGAGATTGCGAGCGACCCGAGACCCTTGGGGTCTGTACTGGCAGGGACTGTTTGGTCTACGAAACCTGCGATTTTAACATCAAGCGCATCATTCCAAGTTCGTGAAAGGGTTTGACAAGTTTAGAGTGCGAATGTAGTATTTCTGGAATGTCGTTTCAAGATGGAGGAAAATCCTTGAAAAAAGGGTTGTTTTTAGTGTTGTTGCTCGCTCTCCTGACTTCAAAGCCCGCGTCTTTAGCGGCCGAGAGCGCTAATAATTATTTGCCCAATGTACGCTCGGGTGGCAGTAGCGCCGCGCGGACCATTGGTGACGAACAGGTTGAGGCCAAAGACCCAATGATTGCCACGGTCTTTTCGGTGTTGCCTGGTATTGTCTTGCACGGTTTTGGCAATTTTTATGGGGGCGACTACAATTTTGGGTCGCGCCTCTTAGTGATGGAAATTTTAGGCATCGGATTGGGACTTTGGGGTCACAACATCATTCACCAACAGGAAAATTGGGGCGCCTATTTTGGTGACCAGACTCCTCAGGCAGGCTATTGGATCAAAGCGACTGGATTGGGAATGGTCACTTTATCCTGGGTCGCGGACGTTGCGACCGCGCATGAAGCCGCCGACCAGTTCAATAAGGATCACCAAGTTCAGTTCCAAATTGACACCTTTAACGGTGAAGGTGCCCGCTTGAGCCTGGCGACACAGTTTTAGTCCGATTTTTAAGCACTATTAGCGCTGATTCCTTGTTTGGGATCAGCGTTTTGTTTTGCCAAGCGGTATTTACTGCCTTGACCGATAACACCACAATATATAGACTATTAACGATTTCAATTAACAAATAGAGGCGCTTTTGGCTCTGCGCGGACGGCGCGGCCAGCTTTTTGGCGCGCCCTACATACTTTTTTGCGTTCTTGGCGTTAGCGCGGCCGCGCTTGTGGCTGAAGAGGCCCCTGCGATTGTTGTCGCGCCGGCCGAGTCTGGCGACGGACAAAGAGGCGGCTCTTTTACCCTCGAGCCAGCTTTTTTGATCCCGGCGGGAGCGCTCGCGAAAGTGGTCCAGGGTGGAGCAGGCGCTAATGTGAATTTTGACATTGGCTTGTCGCCCCGCTGGTCTATGATTTTTGGCGGCGCTTTCTATGACTTGCGCGGCTCGCTCAATCCAGATCTGCATTTGGTGCTCGCGCCCGCGTGGGTGGGCCTGCGACACAAAGCGCAGTTTCAACGATGGGTCGAGGCCTACGCGGACATCTCGGTGGCGGGTACTTATGCCAAGGCGTTTTTGACAAACAGTGGTACGGGATCGATTGAGACGCTGGACGGTGGCGGGATTTTTGGGGCGGGGCTCGATCTCATACCGCTCCCCTGGTTGGTGCTTGGCGTTTCGACCCGTGTTCACATGATCATAGAGCCCGGGCAGGTCTATCCGTTGTTGCAAATGGGTCTGCGTTTAGGGGTGCGCGGTTGAAGAGGGCGCGTTGGATGATCGCGTTGGTCTTAGTCGGATGTGGAAGCAACAACGTCCTGAACATGCTGACAAGCAATTACGCCCCTTACCGTCCCGGTTCTAGTTACACCTACGTCAAAGCCGATGGTAGCCCGGCCTACACATTGGTGGTGAGTGACGCGGGTTTGGTCGCGGGTAAGGCCGCGTTGAGCGTCTTGATCACGCCGCCCTCCCCAGCTCCCTCGGTGACTGAGATTTGGGCGATCAGCGGATCTAGGATGGAGCTTCTCGATCCGGTGCTTGGATGGACACTGCAAAGGCAGCTGCCCTACATAACAAATAATACCTGGCGTGTACCCACATCCACGCCCAACCTGACCAGCGAGATCGTGGTTGAAGCGCCCGAAACCGTGATTGTTCCAGCGGGAAGCTTTGCCTCCTGCTTTAAGATTCACACGAAAGATTACCTCTACAATCCTGGCACGGGACTGACAAGCACAACCCAAACCTATGTTTGGGCGGCGCCAGGTGTCGGGGATGTAAAGACGGTCTCGGTTGACGCGTTGGGTATTTCTACCACCGACGCGCTCTTGGCCTCCTATCGGTTGGGCCCATGAGAGGTTTCGTGAGAGCAGGCGTCTTGCTTTGGGTCTTCGCGTTTATGCTCGGCGCCAAGTACTTGAGTGCGGATAGCGAGCAACGCCTTGTGAGCCCCGGTGGCGCGTATGGCGCGGCTTTATCGAGCGGGTTGTTGGTCGGAGCGGCGCTTGGCGCTGCGGGTGCGACCCTGCCTTATTCGATGGAACGGCACAATCAAGATGGCGCCGCGATCGCGTTAGGCGCGGTCTGGGGCGCGGTGGCGGGGGTTGCCGCGAGCGCGCCGTTGGCGGCTTACGAAGTGGCGACTCAAAAAGAAGGTGCGGCCACGACTATCTTGTTTGACACACTCGGTTTTGCGATCCTTGGAGGGGTCGTCGGCGCGGGTTCGGGCATGCTGTCTTATCGGCAAACATTTTCTTACGCGCCCAACGAGGGCGAGGCGTTCTTAGCGGCGACCGCGGGCGGGTTTTTGGGTGGGGCCTTGGTCGGCTTGGGTGTTGGAATTTTCGAGGCTGTGATCTGGGATGGTCCCGTGCAGACACGGCCCAAGGGCAAAGGGGTCCACGCGCGAGCGGGATTCTTGAGCTGGTCGCCACAGCCGGGTGGCGGACGCGGTCGTCTCGTTGAGGTTGAATTTTGATGCGGCGCCTGGTCCTGATCCTATTGATGTTCGCTTTGCTTGGGCAAGCGCACGCGGGCCCCATCGGTTTGCGTCTCGGCAAATATAGCATCGCGGGCGCGGGGCTCGGGGCACTTTTGGGGGCGGTCACGGCGACGATGCCGTACTTGCAGTCAAAAGAACCCTACGATTTTCTTGTGGGCGCGGGCGTGGGTTTGTTGGCTGGCGCGAGCGCTGGATTTATTTTGGGCGTGGTCGATGTGACCAACGATCCCCCCAAAGCCGAACAAGCGCGGGCCGAGGGGCCATGGTTGGCTTTGCTGCCGCGCGGCGCGGCGATAGGATTTAGCAAGAGTTTCTAAAAAAAGTAAGCGAATGATCCCTAGCAAGAATCCCGAACCGGAGGTCCACCCCATGTCATCGAACGTAATCAGCAGAACGACACTGGCCTTGTTTGTGACTGTGTTGGTGCTTGGCGCCTGCGCGCGGCGACAACAACAAGAGCCTGTGGCTACACCCACACCCGGCGAGATGGACGCAGCGTTTCAGGCACCGCCGGTGATTGAAACAGCGGTCGATCCCTTGCCGACGCCCGTGCCGACGCCAAAGCGCAATAGCTACATCGTCAAAAAGGGCGACAGCCTTTGGATGATCTCTGGCGAGGCCGCCATCTTGGGTGACAATTTCCGCTGGCCGCTGATGTTCAAGGCCAACCGGGACCAGATCATCGATCCTGATTTGATCGAGCCACAACAAGATTTGACCTGGAAAGAGAACTACACGCGCGAAGAGGTTGAAGACGCGGTTGGCAAAGCCAAAGAAACACCGGCTTTCCATCCACACGCCACACCACGCAAGCAACTGCCCTTAAAGTATTAACCCACCGCCCAAGGAGAAAAGAACCATGAACCGTAATATCCTTTTAGGCGTCCTCGCGCTGGCTTTTGTCAGCACGGCGTGCGTCAAAAAAAGCCAAGAAAAACCTCAGCCCACGCCTGTTCCTCAAGCAACGGCCGTTGAAGCGAAACCAGTCAAAAGTGTCAAAAAGACGGGACGCTATGTGGTTAAAAAAGGCGATAGCCTTTGGAAAATTTCAGCCAAAAAGACGAGTGGGCTGGGCGATCCTTTCCGTTGGCCTTTGCTCTTTAAAGCCAACCGTGACCAGATCAGCGACCCTGATTTGATTGACGAGCGCCAGGACCTCAACATCAAGAAGCAGTACACCAAAGAAGAGATCGCTGACGCCATCGACAAAGCGAAGGCTACGCCTCCCTACACACCACACGACGCGCCGCGCAAAACATTGCCGGTACAGTACTAAGCACACTTAAGCGGGGCTCCTTTCCCAACCGCCATCGCGGAAGGGGGAGGAGCCCACGTCTTTTTTGGTCAACATTTTGACTGGACCCGACATACAGATCATCAACTCGTTGCGAGCTTGGCGAGTGCCGTTTGCTGGCCTCGGCGGGCTTTTAGCGTGGCAATTGAGGCGTCTAGGGTATCCGCGCGCGGGTTTGGGGCTCAGGATCTGTGGGGACGCTGCGCAAAAGTCTCTCAATCGCCGTTTTCGACGCAGCAACCAATCCACAGATATACTTTCCTTTCCAGCTTTTAAGACTCGCCCGCGGATCGGCGCAAACGTTTATCTCGGGGATCTTTCGCTTAGCTTGCCTTACGCCTGGGCCAAGCGCGGAAGATTTCTACCCCACTTTGATCACGAGGTCGCCTTCTTGCTCTTGCATGGCATCTTACATTTGATTGGACAGCATCACGACAATCCCGCGCAAGAGCGCTTGATGTGGCGTAAAAATTTGCGCTATCTCCCCTCGGCAACCTTGTGTGCCAAACAATTGCGTGGCCTAGGACCGGTGCGCTGATATGCCTATCGAGATCCCACTTTTACTCTTTTTATTTTTTCTTAACGCCTACGTTTCTGGCGGCGAGATTGCGCTTGTAGCGCTCGGTTCGCACCATATGCACGCCATCGCCGAGCGGCACCCTCGCTGGGCTCCCACGCTCGAAGTCTGGCGCAAACAGCCTAGCCAGATGATCACCACGATCCTTGTGACATCAAATATCACCATCATTGCGTTTTCGTCGGTGGCGACCGCGCTCAGCCTTAAGTTGGCCGAAACCTATCAATGGGATCCGCTCTTGGTCAGCTTTGTAACGCTCGGCGTCAGTGGCGTCGCGGTTTTATTCACCGAGATTGCTCCCAAAGTTGTCGCCAAACGTCATCCCGCTCGCGTTGCGGTGCTGGTGATCCCTGGGCTAATTTTTGTCGAGAAGGTCCTTGGGCCCTTTATACGTTTGTTGGTCAAAGCCATTCGCGCCCTCACGCGTCCCTTTGGGGGCGAAGAAGGCGACAGTCTGCCGCTCGTCACCGAAGAAGACCTGGTCCGTGTGGTGGATGAGAGCGCCCGGGGTGGCGCTATCGAGACCGAAGAAAAAGAGATGATACGGTCGGTGTTAGAATTTGGCGACACCGTGGTTAAAGATGTCATGATCCCACGAACGCAGGTAGAAGGCGTGGCCGAGACCGCGAGCGTCGAAGAATGCCTTGAGCGCTTTATCGATAGCGGTGCGACGCGTCTGCCGGTGTATCGCGAGAATCTCGATCAGATCATCGGCTTGCTCTACGCCAAGGATTTTTTGGCGGTTCTTAAGATGCGTGATCTGGTGATCTTGCGCGACGTGCTAAGGCCGGTCTTTTTTGTCCCCGAAACCAAGCCCGTCACCGAGTTGCTGCGCGAGTTTCGCAAAGGACGCATGCACATGGCGGTGGTGGTGGATGAATACGGTGGCACCAGTGGTTTGGTGACCATGGAAGATCTCGTCGAAGAGATCATTGGCGAGATCCGCGACGAATATGATCAAGAGGCGCCTTTGGCCCGACGTAGCCCGGATGGAGTCTGGGATGTTGACGCCGCGATCGAGATCTTTGAGTTGCAGCGTGAATTGGGCACCGAGATCTCGGACATTGGCGAGTCGACGACCTTGGGTGGTGTTTTGGCAGAGCGCCTTGGACGCATTCCGAGACAAGGGGATTGGGTCACCTTGGGTGAATGGCGCGCCGAAGTGAGCGCTTCTAACGATCGGGTTGCTTTGCGTGTGACACTGCGTCGCCCTGTGGAGCACGCATGAGGATCAAAGAGCCTTTTCGCGCGGGCACGGTGGCGATCCTTGGCCCCCCCAACGCTGGAAAGTCCACCTTGATCAATGCGCTGGTCGGTGAGCCTGTCGCGATTGTCGCTCCGCGACCACAAACCACCCGTCTCAGCGTGCGGGGGGTGCTCAATTTGCCAGGCGCCCAAGCTGTTTTTGTGGATACGCCAGGTCTTATCGAAGGGCGTGATCTCTTAGAGCGTGGTATGCGTGAGTCAGCGACGCGCGCCTCGCGCGAGGCCGATGTCATCTTGTGGGTGACCGCTTTTGATGTTGTGGATCTGTGGGCCAAGTCACCTCGCCCCGCGGTGATCGACAAACCAAGCGCCGTGGTGGTCACAAAATCTGACGCGCGTAGCGTCAAGACCGGGCTTGAATTGGCCGAGCAGTCCCGATTGCAACTGGGGGCGCGGGCGACATTCTTGGTATCGGCCCTGCGTGGCAAAGGCTTGCCGTTGTTGGTCGAATGGGTGCGGGGTCAATTGCCAGTTGGCGAGGCGATTTTTCCACCCGATGAATACACCGACCAAACCTTGCGCCAAAGCGCGGCCGAAGCGATCAGAGAACAAGCCTTGATGCTCTTTCGAGACGAGGTCCCCCATAGCGTGGCGGTGGGAGTGGACGAGTACACCGAGCGTGAGGATGGCTTGCACTCTATCAGCGCGACCATTTACGTTGAGCGCGAGAGTCAAAAGGGGATCTTGATCGGGGCGGGCGGGCTGTCGCTCAAGCGTCTTGGCACGCAAGCGCGTAAGCGCATTGAGAAGATCGCGGGGGCGAAGGTTTTTCTTAAGTTGTGGGTCAAGGTCTCCAAAGATTGGAAAAAAGACCCTCGTTTTCTCAAAGAGTTGGGGTATCCCAGCGGAAAGGTCTTGCGATGAGCCCTCGTGTTCGCGCGCGGCAAAAACAGCCAACGGCGCCAGTTTTAGCGGTGTCCATTCCCCCGCTACCATCTTTGACGTTGCCGACCTTAGACGGCGGGTGGCGCTTGGCGGCGTGGTGTTTGGCTTATATCGCGCCGACTCTTGGATTACTTTTTTTTATTTTGTACGGTTCGCAAAATCAAGCTCGGGCACGCTCTTTGGGTAGAGCGTGTTTGGCGTTGGCTATCCTGTCGCTCTTCTTTTCAGGGTCGCT
>JANLXT010000292.1:0-3941 GCA_031365225.1 candidate division FCPU426 bacterium | reverse complement strand
TGCCAACGGGATCGCACCCAGTAGGTCTGGCGGCGACCATCGCCGCGGGTGAGCCTTTGTTGGCGGTGGCGAATTACAACAGCGACACGATCACCCTCTATCGCCCCGCGGGTAATAGTCTGCGGCAGGTCGCCAGCGTCGCCACGGGCGCCAATCCCACCGATGTTGAATTTTTTTCACCTCGCGATGGTATTCCACTCCTGATCAGCGCCAACTATGGTGGTAATAGCCTTACGATTTATGATTTGAACGATCCCCAGGCTCCCAGCGGTCGTCGTGATTGGGCGCTCGCGGGGCAACCTTGCAAATTAACGATAGGTGATGTTGGGCAGGACAAGAACGAAGATCTTTCGGTGGCTTTATTCATGGATAACAAAGTCGCGGTCTTTGAACAAAAACAGGGAAGACTCGATGACAAGCCAACGATGATCGCTTTGGTAGGGTCTCACCCGAACGGTTTGGCGGCGCTGGATTTGGGTGGTGCGCGCGGTCTGCGCCTGGTTGCGGCCGATCGCGATAGTGATAGCCTGGACATCGTGGCGCGTGGCCATGGCGGCGAGTATGGCGTTGTGCAAAGCCTATCCGTTAAAGACGCGCCTGATGCGGTCGCGCAAGCGTATGGACCCGTTGAGGTTGCTGCGGCGGATCTGGATGGTGACGGACGGGGAGATTTGGTCACCACGCATATGCGTAGTGGCACGTTGAGGATCTTTCTGCAGGCGCATGTCGGCGGGCCGATGGTCAGCTCGTCCAGCCACCCTGATTCTCAGCGTTGGTACGCCCAAAACGAGGCGCTTTTGACGTGGGAAGCCCCCGAAGGCATGGAAAACATTGATTATTATGCGATTGCTTGGGATCAGCTTCCAAGCAGTATTCCTAGCGCTGATCAGCGCGTGAGCGTGTCGAGTACGCGCTACAGCGGGTTGGCAACAGGGGTCTGGTATTTTCATGTGAACGCGGTTGGTAAGGATGGCGAGATCTCTCAGACAACACATTTCCGTGTGGGTGTCACCGCCGAGATGACCAAAGAAAATGTCTACAGCTATCCCAATCCTTCACGCGATGGGCGTTGTACGTTACGCTTTCCGTTGGCTGAACCAACAGACGTGACGGTTCGCATCTATGACGAGACGGGGGCCTTGGTGTGGAGCCGGGACTTGAACGCGACCGAAACTTTGGGTGGAGTGAACACGCTTGAGTGGGACGGACGCAACGATGCTGGGCAGGCGGTGGCCAACGGAGGCTACATCTTGCAGGTGAGCGGGGCAGGTAAGACGATCACCAAAAAAATTGCCATCATCCGTTAATTGAAAGCAACTCGGAGCGAACACGGACGGTCTTCGGGCCGTCCGTTCTTTTTTATGGCAACAAAAAAAATCCTACTATTAATGATGCTGTGCGCGAGCTGGGCGCGGGGTGCTGGTGTCGCCGGACAACCGGGTGCGTTCGCACGGGTGGGCGTCGGTGCGCGGGCTGCCGCGTTGGGCAACGCCTTTGGCGCGTTGGCAGAAGGTCCGACGGCTGTCTATTGGCAACCAGCCGCGCTGTCGAGTCAGCGAGGGCTAGGCCTCTCGAGCATGGTGTCGGCGTTGTCGCTGGGGCGGCGGTTTAATTATGTGGGACTAGCATGGGGACCAAGTGCAACGACACGCTGGGGTGGGATAGGTGTTGGTTGGCTAAATTTTTCGTTGGGTGATGATTTCGAGGGGCGCGTTTCGGACAGCGCTGGATATTATTCTTTTTCTGACCAACAGAACCTTTACCTGGTGGCGTGGGGTCTGCCACTTACCACGTGGATGGATCTAGGGCTGACAGGGCGTATCTATCAACGTCAACTCGAGCGCTTCAGCGCGACGGGTGCTGGCGGTGACGTTGGTCTTTTGCTTAGACCTTTATCCAGGCTAAAGATTTCAGCGCATGCGTCGGACTTGGGTAGTGTCTTGACCTGGAGCACAGGCTACGAAGAAAAATTTCCTTGGACCTTGCGTTCTGGGGCTGCGTTGGCTTTGTGGCGAGATCGCATTAACTTGACGGGACAGATCTCGCAGACCCAGGCCCGGGATGCTGAAGCCATGGCGGGTCTTGAATTGTGGCCTGTGAGTCTCTTGGCCCTGCGAGCCGGCATTGACGCACGTGGAATAAGCGTTGGCGGCGGGGTTTCGCTTAAGGTTAAAACCTTTCAGTTAGGACTAGATTATTCTTTAGCGGAGGATCCCATAAAAGAAGGAAATGTACAAAAAATATCAATAGAATTGCTATTTTAGGTTATAAATGCTGAATTTTGTATTCAATAGGTCTGTCACCAAGGTCACAGTTACTTTGTCTACTTATTTACGAAAACACAGTCTATAATTGACAAAATATATACTAGGCAAGGATTCAGGAATGGAGTCTAGCGCAGTCCATTGCTGTTTCTATATTTCAACTTACTCTTTTGCGTGTTGGTAAGTTGTAGATAACTTTTGCCTATATATACTTTACGAATAGCCCCTAAAGGTGTCGATGCAACGTACGCGAATAAAACTATTTGCGTTGGCGGGAGCGTTGGGCTTTGTCCTGACGCTTGCGTCCGCACGCGCGCTGGCCAACCCCGCCGCGCCGAGCAACCTTAGTGTCACAGCGTCCCAGGCGCATGTGGTTGTTTTGGCGTGGGACACGGACGTTGACCCGACAGTTAATTATATCGTCTACACGGCGACGGGAGTTTCGGGCAAGTTTGGTGTGGTGGGCAGTCCTGATTGGAATCAGCTGGCAGTCGTGCCGCGCGTAGCGGGCACCACATCTTTCACCTACACGGATGGCAGTGGCGAGGATTACCGCTGGTATGTGGTGCGGGCTCAAAATCCGAGCGGTCCCAGCGCTAGCAGTCGATTGGGATTTAAAGTTGTCCGCCATTTTGTAAAAAATCTTTCTACGTCAAATACAAACTGGGTCTCACTACCCAAACGGTCGGTTTATAAAAAAGCGTCCGATGTCGTCGCTCAACTTGGCGCTGGCCTTTCGGGTTTGCCGATCAACATTGTTGGTTTGTGGCAACCTGGTAGCCAAGCCACGCAGGGTTATGTTTATGTGTCGAGCTTCGGAAGTTTTGTCGGCACCGATTTTAATCTGAACACGACAAGCAATCCTGGCGGAGGCGTTTACATTGGCGTGACTCAAGATTTTGATTGGGTCATTGCGGGTACGGACGAAGCCGCCTCGCTTGATGTGACGCTTAACCCTGGCATGAGCAATATCAATTGGGTGAGCGTGCCCTACAGCGCCAATATTAGTAACGCCGTTGATGTGGTGAACGCAGTTAACTCAAGCGTCGGATTTCCCCTTTCGCTGGTGGGCCGCTGGACGCCCGCGAACCAAGCCTCGGTTGCGTATCTCTTTTTAACCGCTTGGGGACAGTTCGTTGGCACCAATTTTAATATCAACCCTTCGGACGGCGTGCTCATCAACATTGTCCCGAGCACAGGTTCTTACACCTGGAATATTCCGCTCTACATTCCAGTGGTCGCATCACCAACAATCACACCCACCGGCTTCTATACATCCACGGCTACTCAGACGGTGACGCCCACACCCACGTTCACGGCCACCGAGACAGTTACGGACACCATCACCCAAACCGCAACAGAGACTGTCACCGAGACCGAGACGCCTAGCATCACGCAAACAGCCACGCCGACGGGGACCGATACGGTTACGCTGACCGTCACCGAAACCGACACGCCGACTGCGACCGTTACTGAGACCGCGACGCCGTCCGCTACTTCCACCGATACGCCTACTGCCACAGCGAGCGTCACCGAGACGGACACTGCGACCGTCACCGAGACGGATACGCCCACCAGCACCATCACCGAGACGGCAACGCCTAGCGTGACATCCAGTGTGACCGAGACCGCGACGCCGAGCTCGACAAACACAGAGACTTCCACCGCGACGGAGAC
>JANLXT010000276.1:0-3423 GCA_031365225.1 candidate division FCPU426 bacterium | reverse complement strand
ATGCGCCAACCCATGCTCCCACAGAAACCCCTGACTTGGTCATCCTACCAGGCAGCAAAGATAGCTTGGCGGACCTGGCCACGCTCGAGGCTTTAGGCGAAGGTGCGCGGCTGCGGTCGCTTCACGCCAAAGGGACCTGGTTGCTGGGCCTCTGCGGAGGGTTTCAGATGCTGGGTCACCGCGTCACAGACGCTGGGGGTAACGATAGCGGAAGAAAAGGCGCCTCGTTGGTGGGGCTGGGGCTGCTCGATTGCCAGACGAGCATGTCACATAAAAAGATCCTGGCTCTCACCAAGGCCAAAGCTAGAACGCCTTGGGGAAGTTTTGATCTGCAAGGCTACCAGATCCATCATGGTCGGACCAAGCTGGGAACCAAGGTCAAACTGCGCTCGTCAGCAGGGAGGCAAGCGATCTTGGCAAGTGACAGCGGAGGTCGGGTCTGGGGCTCGTACCTGCACGGGCTCTTAAACAACGATCCTTTTAGGCAGGCTTTTTTAGGGGCCGTGGCCAAAGCCCGAGGCAAGCGCCTGCCAGCCTCGAAAATAGTTTTTGAGCGTCAGCAGGATATGCAATTGGATCGCTGGGCCGCGCACCTTAAGAAGCACCTTGATCTAAGTTTTCTACCTCGGGGATCCAACCGATGATCGCCAATGGCGTGCTTGGGTTCGCGTTGGGCTTAGATTTCTTGCTAGGTGATCCGCGTAGCTCTTGGCATCCCGTGCGACTGATGGGAAACGCGGCCACTGCCTTTGAGGCAAAAGCGCGCGCGCGGGGCGCCGATTTAAAGTTAAGTGGCGTGCTGTTGGCGCTGGGATTGCCGGCCCTCGTTGCAGCGTTGGCAAGCTTCTGCTTGACCGTCGCACCCGAGCCCGCTCGCTGGGTCTTGAGCGGCATCTTTGTTTGGGTCAGTATCAGCGCGAGGGACATGTTGAGTCACGCGCGCGTGGTACTCAGGCCCCTTGATCGAGGGGACCTGCCTGGCGCGCGGGTGGCCTTGGCGCGTATCGTGGGTCGTGATGTGGAAGCACTTGACGAAACGGGGATTCGACGCGCCTGTGTCGAGAGCGTTGCTGAGAGCCTGTGTGATGGGGTGCTCGCGCCAATTTTTTGGGCGCTTCTCTTTGGCGCGCCCGCGGCGCTGGCCTACCGCGCGCTCAATACGCTGGATAGCATGGTGGGTCACAACAATGAGCGCTATCGTGAGTTTGGGTGGGCTTCGGCCAAGCTCGATGACGTGGCAAATTGGGTGCCCGCGCGCCTAAGCGCGGTCTTTGTCAGCCAGGCGGCCGCGATCCTTAAGTTGAACCCTAAGCGGGCTTGGGACTGCGCCCGCGCGCAGGGCGCGTCCCAAATTAGTCCCAACGCGGGTTGGCCCGAGGGCGCCTTCGCTGGAGCTTTAGAAATACGCTTAGGTGGGCCCAGCACCTATCAGGGTGAGCTGGTGAATAAACCGTATCTTGAAGGCGGTACTGCCGCGCTCGACGCGAGGCGTTGCGGTAGGGCGCTTTGGTTGTTTGCCCTCAGTGTCGTTCTGGCGGTGGGTTTGATAGAAAGCCTTATTTTTTATTTTTAGGAGAGCGGAATGCGTTTAGAAAAAGGCTTGATCCACGTTTACACCGGCGAGGGCAAGGGCAAGACCACGGCGGCCTTGGGACAAGCGTTCAGGGCGTGCGGACGCGGCATGAATGTCTTGGTGCATCAGTTTTTTAAGCTTGAGAGCGAGCCTTCGGGCGAGCTGGCCTTCAATGAGGCGCTCAAAGATAAAGACGGCGTCGATGGCGTCAAAGCGGGCCACTTGATCTTTAGGCGGGGTGACTTTCGGCATCCATTTTTTGATAAGGACGCCGATCGCGAAGTCTTGCGCGCCAAATTAATGGAAGGCCTGGCGCGTGACGCGGCCGAGATGAAAGCTGGCTTTTGGGATCTGGTCGTCTTGGACGAGATCAACAATGCCTTGCGTGATAAGTTGGTGCTGTGGGACGAGTTTGAGGCGGTGATGGAAGAGCGCCCCCCGCAGGTCGAGCTCATCTGCACGGGGCGTGGCGCGCCGGACGAACTGCTGGCGCTGGCCGACTACGTCACCGAGATGAAACTGCATAAGCATCCCTTTCAAAAACAAATCGCCGCCCGCAAGGGCATTGAGTTCTAGGAGCCACCATGCTTAAGACCCTACCCGCATTAGATCAAAACGCCGCTTTGGTCGTGCAGGCTAAGCTTGATCGCAAGACCAAGCCCACAGGCTCGCTGGGGCGTATCGAAGAGTTGGCCAGCCGTCTCGCCGCGATCACAGGCATGACGGACTTGGCTTTTACGCGCAAGGTCATCTTGGTGGCCGCGGCGGATCACGGTGTGACGGCCCAAGGGGTGAGCCTTTATCCCAGCGAAGTCACCGCCCAAATGGTGCTTAACTATCTAGGCGGCGGAGCGGCGATATGCGTTTTAGCGCGCCAAGCTGGCGCTCGGGTCAAGATCGTCGACGCTGGCGTCAACGCGCCAGCTTTCGCGCCCCACGCTGACCTCTACAATTTAAGCCAAGGCAAAGGCACCTCGGATTTTAGTCAGGGTCCCGCCATGAGCTTGGCGCAGGCCAAGGCAAGTGTCGACGCGGGCGCGAGCTTGGTGGCCAAACTGATCGATGAAAAAGGGCTGGATCTTTTGGCTTTGGGCGAGATGGGCATCGGCAACACGACCGCGTCGGCCGCACTGGCCGCGGCGCTGCTGGGCCTGCCCGTCGATCAAGTGACTGGCCGAGGCACGGGTGTGGATGTGGACCAATGGCAGCACAAGGTGGCGGTGATTGAGCTCGCCCTCAAAGTGAACCGGCCCGACGCCAGCGATGCCTTGGATTGCTTATCAAAAGTCGGTGGTTTTGAGATCGGCGTGCTCGCCGGAGCCATGCTCGAAGCCGCGGCCAGGCGTGTTCCCGTGGTCTTGGATGGTTTTATCACGGGGGCCGCAGCTTTGGTCGCCGCGCGTTTGGATGGCCAAGTCAAAGATTTTCTTTTTGCGTCGCATCAAAGCCAAGAGATCGGACATCGCGCTATGCTCGAGCATTTAGGATTGCGCCCGTATTTGAATCTTGATCTGCGCCTTGGCGAGGGAAGCGGGGCCGCCCTCTTTTTGCCCTTGGTGGACAGCGCCTGCGCGATCTTGCGCGAGATGGCGACATTTGAGAGCGCTGGCGTCAGCGACAAGGCTTGAGATGCGCGCGCTGATCTTGGCTCTTAGTTTTTTAAGCCGCTATCCTGTCAGGGTGGACTGGGAGGGGATCCGTTCGCGCGAATTTGGTAGGGCCACAGGCTATTTTCCGTTGGTGGGGCTGCTGGTGGGCTTGGATCTATTTGTCGTGCGTTGGACATGCTTGCGCTTGGATCCCGGCGGCTTGCACCAGGCCGCCTGGTCATTTTTTTTGCTGCTCTACTG
>JANLXT010000265.1:0-4554 GCA_031365225.1 candidate division FCPU426 bacterium | reverse complement strand
ACGCAAGATGATTCTCATATTTTTATCACCGAAGAAATGCTTACCGAAGAGATCATTCGGGTGGTGAAATTTATCAGGAACATGCTTACGAGTTTTGGTTTTGATGAGTTCGAGGTTTATGTTAGCACCCGCCCGAAGGACAGCATGGGAGACCCTTTGCTTTGGGATAAGGCAACGGCGGCTTTGAAAAAAGCGCTTGAGTCAGCGGACTGGCCTTATAAGATTGATGAGGGCGGGGGTGCTTTTTACGGTCCGAAAATCGACTTTAAGATCAAAGACAGCATTGGGCGTACCTGGCAATGCAGCACTTTGCAGGTAGATTTTAATTTGCCGGAGCGCTTTAAAATGGAATACGTGGCGGCGGATGGAACACGAAAGCAACCGGTGATGTTACACAGGGCGCTCTTGGGGTCTTTAGAGCGCTTTTTTGGTATTCTAGTAGAGCATTTTAGTGGAGCCTTCCCGATTTGGATGGCGCCAGTGCAGGCGCGGATTCTGACAATCACCAATGACCAGGAGGAATATGCCGCGAAGATTTTGACAGCGCTACAGTTAGCTGGCCTGAGGGTTGAAGCGGATACAAGTAACGAAAAGATAAATTCAAAGGTGCGCGATGCGCAGATGCAAAAAATACCCTTCGCGCTGGTAGTGGGTAAAAAAGAGGCGGAGGCCGGGCAACTTGCGGTGCGTCGGCGCGGGGAACAAGAGTCCAAAGTTATGGACTTAGAGTCGTTTATTGCTTTAGCTCTGGATGAAGTAAGCAGACGCCACTGGGATAAAAAGGCTTGATTCTTAAGGCTTTTTTGGATAATTTTCAACAAGTTATCGACAGTCTCTGTGGATAGAATAAGCCTAAAATCATTGACTAATTCAGATAATTGTATATAGTTGATTGAAATTACTCGAATTTTGGATGCCCGTGAATCAAATGAAGGGTCGCTATCTTGGCTTATTCCTTATGGTGCTTGCCCTCGGGCTTGCGGCCTGTGGTCCTCGTTCGCGCAACATGGATGGTGCGCAAACGGGGGGCGAAGGCGAAGTTGGAGAGATTAACGATAGCGCTCGAGCCACACCGATACCAGAAGAGACCCCGGAAACCGCTTCTTTTCAATCTGATAAGGAATCTGTCGCATTGGTCGACGAAGTCGTTGTTCGGCGCGGAGAAAATCTTTGGAATATTGCCAGACGTAGAGATGTCTATCGCAGTGGCTGGCTCTATCCGCTTATTTACAAGGCGAACAAATCACGCCTGACTGATCCAGATAAGATTGAAGTTGGTACCGTGCTGCGCATACCTCGTTCGGCGGGTGCGGCAGAGCGGGAGATCGCTAAAGAAGAGGCGATGACTGGGCGTTATCGAAATTTGACCCTTGGGGCTGAGATGATTACGCCAGCGCCAGCGGTGGCCAAGAGCGCTGCTCCTAGTAAAGCGCAGGTTGCGGTCAAGCGCTCCACGGGTACGAGAGCGAAGGTTGTGGTCATTTCGCTTTTGGCAGCAGGTGGTTTTTGGTGGTGGAGACGCCGACGTCTAGCCGCCCAGCAGGCGTAGTATAACTACAGACTAAACGATCAGGGCAGCCACTTGGCTGCCCTTTTCTTTTATCTAGCGTGCTGTTAAATTAGGGTAATTTCTCTCTGTGGTGCTATGAGCGTTGTTCACGAGCCAGAACGTGGCGTCCTGGAGGGTCCTGAGGCCTATAACCAGACACCCGAACTGGCCGACATCTTGGCCTTGCTGGACCCTAGTTTAAGTCCTGAGGATCGTGGGCTCGTTGAAAAAGCCTATGCTTTTTCTTTGCGCCAGCACGCCGGGCAGCTACGCGCTTCGGGGGCTCCGTATTTTTGTCATGTCGCTCATGTCGGTTTAGAGTTAGCGCGCCTTGGATTGGATGGCCATACCGTTGCGGCTGGTCTTTTGCACGACTTGGTCGAAGACACAGACATTACTTTGGTTGAAATCCGACAAGAGTTCGATCAAGACATTGCGCATCTTGTCGATGGCGTCACAAAGATCAGCGTACCGCTGAGCCCGAGCAAAGATGAGGCTGCCGCTGAAAACCTAAGAAAAATGCTCCTGGCGATGGCGCGAGATCTGCGCGTGCTGATGATCAAATTAGCGGACCGCTTGCACAATTTGCGCACGCTGTCTTTCTTGCCCGAAGCCAAACAGCGGCGCATCGCGGTAGAGACGATGGACGTTTATGCCGCGTTGGCGAATCGTTTGGGTATTGCCCAATGGAAGTGGGAGCTGGAAGATCGTTGCATGTTAGTTCTCTATCCTCGCGAATACGCGGAACTTTCCGCAAAAATGCTCGCGACGCAAGGGGATCGTGGACATCGCTTGCAGCAGGCACGCGACCTGTTGGACGCACGCTTGATTGAGGCAGGCGTGCAAGCTCAGGTTGTGGGGCGCAACAAACATATGTGGAGCGTCTATCAAAAGATGCTCAAAGGACATAAGCGTTTTGAAGATCTGTATGATCTAGTGGCGCTGCGTGTTCTGACACCCGACGTGGCTTCGTGCTATGCGGCCTTTGGATTGGTCCACGCTTTGTGGACCCCCTTGCCCGGGCGGATGAAAGATTTTATCGCGATTCCCAAGACCAATAAGTACCAAAGCATTCATACAACCGTCGTGGGACCTGAAGGGCTGCCACTCGAAGTGCAGTTGCGAAGCGACGCCATGCATCGAACGGCTGAGCGCGGGGTCGCCGCCCATTGGCGTTATAAGGGGGGCGCGAACGCGGATCACGACAGCCTGCCTTTCTTAAAGAATGTCTTAGAATGGCAAAAGGAAGGGAAGGACGCACGCGAGTTTGTTGAGTTGCTTAAGATTGATCTGTATGAGGATGAAGTTTTTGTTTTCACACCGCAAGGAGCCGTAAAACCGTTGCCGCGCGGGGCAACAATCATCGATTTTGCCTATGCGGTCCATAGCGATGTTGGCGACCATTGTTATGGCGCTGTCGTCAATGGCAAGATGGCTCCATTACGGCAAGAGCTGGCAAGCGGTGACATCGTCAAGGTGCTGACTTCGGCGCAGCATCAGCCGAGCAAGGATTGGCTCTTGGCTGTGCGTACGAGCAAAGCTAAGAATAGAATCAGGCGCACCCTTCGATTGGGCCAGCACGAAGAAGACATGGTCCACGGGCAAGCGCTTCTCGAAAAAGGTTGCCGGCGCGCTAAGATCAAGGGTATGGATCTTGGTCGTAGCGGACCTTTGTTTGGCATTGCCAGAGAGCTTGGGCAGCAATCGGTCGATGATCTGTGGGCAGCGCTGGGCGCCAAGTTGATTGCGGTGAAGATTGTCTTAGAAAAGTTAAGACCCCAATCCGTGGTTGAGCCCGAAGTTGTGAAAGTGCACCCCAAGCCTTTGCCGACAGCGATGGCGGGGGCAAATCAAGGGATTGAAGTGCGCGGACTGGCTGGCATGCTTGTTGCCTTTGCCCGGTGTTGTCACCCAGTTCAAGGGGACCCTATTTTGGGTTATGTCACGGTGGGGCGCGGAGTGTCGGTGCATCGAGCAGATTGCGTGAATGCCCCCGATTTGCTGCGAAAACCCGAGCGTTTGGTCGAGGTGGCGTGGGCGGGTGCGCATTCAGAGGAAGCGCGGTCGGTTGAGCTGGAGATCGGCGCGTGGGATCGAGTCAATTTGATGGCAGATATGTTGCAGGCGATCGCCAAGACAAATTCGCGAGATGGTAGGCCCACAAGCCTTTCGGCGGCCGCGGCTACAGTGACACCCGAGGGGATTGCCCAGGGTCGTTTCACCGTGGCTGTATTTGATATCGAGCACCTGAAACGGGTCATGCTTAATTTGCATCAAGTCGAAGGCGTCAGCAGCGTTAAACGACGCGATCGCCGTGTTCGGGCACGTGTCGATAGAGAAGTAAAGAAGTCTTCCTAATTTATCATCGTTCTCTTGCAGGAGTTACCTATGGCTCGTGACATTATCACCACCCCCAATGCCGCCGCCCCCATCGGACCGTATAGTCAGGCAGTTAAAGTAGGCCCCTTGCTATTTTTATCTGGGATGATCGCGCTTGATCTTGCGGGCAACCGCGTGGGCGCTGGCAGCGCCACGAAAGAGACCGAACAAGTCTTAGAGAACATGAAAGCTGTGATCGAGGCGGCAGGCGGGCGAATGGATCAAGTGGCGAAGACCACGCTTTTTTTGAGCGATCTGGCGGATATCAAATTTGTTAATCAAGCTTACGAAAAATTCTTTCCTGTAAATCCACCCGCCCGTTCGACGGTGCAGGTTGTGAAACTGCCCAAAGATGTAAAAGTTGAGATCGAGGCGATTGTTGTGTTGGCATAAAAAAGCCCCCGCAAGAATGCGGGGGCTCGGAGCGCTGTGATCAGTCGGTGCCAGCAGGCCCCTGGGGGCCATTGCCGTTAAGGTCGGTTGTCTCGCCGAGCGCCTCTTGGTGTTCTTCGCGCGCTTTGTCACGTACGGTTTGAAATATGGCCCAGCCCTCGCGCGCTCCCCAACAAATCACCAAGTAGCGTGCCATACGCCCGACCAGCAGATAGCCGAGGACCGGGAGCGGG
>JANLXT010000209.1:0-6087 GCA_031365225.1 candidate division FCPU426 bacterium | reverse complement strand
AAGGCTGTCGCTGGTGCCAAGGTTGGCGTCAAAGGTGAGCTGGACTGCGCCAGCAACAACTTGAAAAGAACGATAGAGCGGACCCGTGTAGGGCGCCGAACCCAGGCTATACGCCATGGACTTTGCCCAGGGCAAGAGTCGCGTCGCAAAGGCCTCTTTGTTGGGCGGATGATACACGTGGGCCAACATGATGTTGGCGGTCGCGTTGTAGTACATGGCCCCCGGATTAAGGTCGATTGTCACGCTCATGGCGGTGCGCGTCAGATCCAAAGCTTCAAATTGGCCCCAGCGCACATCGCCCCATCCGTTGGTCGCGTCTTGGGTGGCGTCACAGTTATCCGCCCAGACTTGGTTGGTATCAGGAGCGTTCGAAGTTAAAAAGGATGTATTTTGCAATTGAACAAAGACAAAGGGCAGTTCTTCACCAAAGCGCGCTCGCCAATCTTTGATCAAAACAGTGAATGCCGTCGTGTAATCCGTCGAGACCAAGACCCCTGGACCGCCCCACACGCCCAGATTGGTATTGCTCTCGCCCTGATCAAACACAAAACCTTTAATGGTCATGGGGGTCAGCGGATTGATCTCACCGTTGTAAAGACCCGTGGGCCAATAGTGTGGTGTGCCCGGCACAGGCGTGCCGACTGGGATTGCCGCGATCAAACTTGGTTCGGCTTTAATTGCTTCGAGACTAACAAAAGCTTCAACGGGGGCGCCCCCATACGCCACCCCAATCATGCCAATGGGGATATTCAACGTGGCTTGAAGATCACGGCAGTAATAGAACCCAATCGCTGAATAGCTTTTGAGGTTGGGATTCGAAGCCCCCACGGCCGCTGCCCATGGCAACACGGTCGGAAAATCTACGAGCGGAGTGATGCTGACTCGCGTGGCACCCGAGGCGACATGCAAAACGCGCAAGAGCGGGATATTGGCCCCACTGGCGTCGGCGATACCATTGGGTATGCTGGCGGTGCTACCCGACCAAAAGTTGGGAACGTTCAGCGGAAATTCCATATTGGACTGGCCAGAAAACAACCACACATCTCCCAACAGCACATTGCTTAAGGTCACGGTGTTGGACGCGCCCTGCAGGGTGACGGTCTGTCCTGTCGCGTTGGCGGGCATGGCGGGCAGGTAAAGCGACCAACGGCCCAAGCTGTCCGCCGTGCCCGCTTGGAACTGCCCGTTAAACGTGACGCTGACGGGTTCGCCCGCGGCGGCCGTACCCCAAAGATGCAAGGGCTTGTCGCGCTGCAAGACCATCTCGCTACCAAGCGCGTTCGCGAATTTTGCCGTCGCCCACGCGTGATCGGCGCTGACAAGCGCCAGCGCGATCATTAGGCCAGATATCCAACGCTTCAATTTCATGGAGCCTGATAAAGCAATTGGGCCGCGCGCGTTCCGTCGGCTTCGACCAAACGGAACCACGCGCCATAATGCAAGGGGCTAAAGGTGCCGGTGCTAGGTGAGGCGGCATAGACCAGCCCAAGGCTGTTGCTGCCTGCCTTCAAGTCCACTTGGTCACCCCTTATTTTTTGACCATTAAGATAGATCGCCTTGACACTAGCTTTATCAAAGATCGCCCGCAACGCGCGAGGCGCTTTGACGCTGATCTTGGATCGCAGGCCAAAATAGATGGGGTCGGGACCGACGTGATAGAGCGCCTTGTCCCACTTGTAAAAGCTACGGCTATTGGGCTTGCCGCCCGCGGTGATGATCTCGGGGCCCAGTTGTTCGCTTAACGCCTCGCTCGGAACCGACCAGCATGCTTCGCGACCCGCAACGTTCACGCAAGCAGCCTTGCCAGCGGACACCGCCTTATCAACGAGCGCGGCTTGATCTGACCCAAAAGGCCCTAGCGCCATAAAATGGCCCTGGGGGAAAGTGGCATCCTCCTTAGGCGTTGCCTCTAAAAGCGTGGCGTAATCACGCGCGCCGATCCCTGCCCGCGTCCCATCCACCTGCGCCACGACATAGGCCGCGCCCGCGTTAAAAAGATATTCGCGCGAAGCCTTGGGCGCGGGCATAAGAATCACGGTGGTGCTGCCGGCGGCGAGCTCGCCAACGCCCTTTTTTATCACTCCCGCCGCATACTTGAGCGGCAGACGTAAAACAACGCGCATGTCTATAAGCGGGCCGGGACCAAGATTCTTGATCTTCAATTGAAACCCTCCCGAGTCACGCGTTAACTCGGTCTGCATCCCAGCGACCACCGAACCAAAGTGCTTCGCCACGGGCTTGGCCATTGGGTGAAGCATCTCAAAATCTACAGCCCCGCTACTCTCCCGAAGCGCGGGAACCTGGTCCAAACCACCAAACGCCACGATGTCCGCCACGCTCACACCGCTGAGGCGCAGCGTCAACGGCGTCGCGTCATTCAAGTCGCGCGGGTCAAAGCGCAGCATCTGAATCCGCAAACGCTTCCCTTCGACTTTGGCGTCTACACGGCCATAGAGAGCCTGATAGCGGTAGGCCGCGTACTCGTTTTGATTGCAATACCACCAACGCTTGTTGCCCGCCCACCGTTGATAGAATTTGACCAGCTTAGAAAAGCTAGGCCCACCCCAGGCTTGCGCCCAGGGATGCATGGACACCACCCACAATTTTTTGTCAGTGTCGTCGGCGCTCTTCTTCAGCTCTTTCGCGAGATCGACCCCAAAGTCAGATCCCCCGCCATCACCACAGATCATGGTGCCGACGAGCATCCCGCTCGCGAGCGTGCGCTCAAAGGTATGCTCGCTATGCAAATAAAATCCAGAGCGGCGCAAGATCTCGACAAAGTCACGCTGCGAGCTGTCCCCTTCAAGGTCGTTGCGCACGCTCATGAACGAGAAGGCGTAGGCACTCAGGGGGCTTTGGCTGTTGATCTCGCGATCGACCCGGCAACCCAAGACCTCATAAAACTGCTTGTTGCGATTTAAAAAGGGGACAAATTCGTGATTCAACGAATGCGCGCCGATGCTGTTGCCGCCTTTTAGGAGGGCCTTCGCCAAAGCCTTGGCAGGTTCACCGTCGAGGGTCACGCCTGCCTCGGTTGGGGCGGTCCATCCATCACTGGCGTTTAAGAAGAAGGTCCCTCTAAGACCCTGCGCTTCCATGATTTCACGCACCTTGAGACCGTCGATGTGATTGTCATCCCAACGGCTTGAGAACGCCTGATCTAAACCACGATAAAGCGCCAGCGTCGATAGTTTAGCGCGCTGGGCCGCGGCCCCGGTCTTGAACTCAACACTAAAGTCTTGGGTGTACGTATCCATGCCAGCGGGATTGGCGTGGAGGGCGTCTACACATAAAATCATCAAGAAAAAAAGAATGCGCATGCTGTCCCTAAAATTAAGAATCAAATCTGAATCCGCTTTAAACGCAGGGCATTGGCGATCACCGAAACCGAGCTAAGACTCATGGCCGCGGCGGCAAAGGCCGGACTGAGCAAGATGCCAAAAACAGGATAAAGCGCGCCTGCGGCGAGCGGTATGCCGAGCGTGTTGTAGGCCAGGGCAAAGAATAGATTTTGTTTGATGTTGCGCATGACAGCCTGTGACAAGCGCCTCGCCTTAACGATACCACGCAAATCGCCTTTGACCAATGTGATCCCCGCGCTTTGCATGGCCACGTCGGTGCCTGTTCCCATCGCGATACCCACCTGGGCCACAGCCAACGCGGGCGCGTCATTGATGCCGTCGCCCGCCATCGCCACCAGGCACCCCTCCGCCCTCAGCATTTTAATTGTTTGAGCCTTATTTTCTGGGCTCATGTTGGCGTAAAAACGGCTCAGACCCAGCTCGCGCGCGACGGCTTGGGCGGTCACGGTCGCGTCCCCTGTCAGCATGAGCACCTGAATGCCAGCAGCTTTCAATGCGGCGAGCGCTTCGGGCGTCGTCTTTTTAATGGGATCGGCCACCGCGACCAAGCCCGCCAATTGAGCATCCACAGCCACAAACATGACCGTCCAAGCTTTAGCCCGTAATTCTGCGACGCGGCTCTCCAACGCAGTGACCGCGACACCTTGCGCCGCCATCAAGCCTTCGTTGCCCAGCGCCAGCGCCTTGGCATCCACCTTGCCAGTCACACCCTGCCCCGCATGGGCGTGAAAGCCTTCGGCCAGCAGCTTGGGTAGATGGTCGTCTTCGGCCGCGCGCACAATCGCATGCGCCAGCGGGTGCTCGCTAGAGCGCTCGAGGCTCGCGAGTAGCGCCAGTAGCTGCGCCGCATCGTGACCAGCCTGTGCCTCAAACGCGACCAAGCGTGGTCGGCCTTCTGTCAGCGTGCCCGTCTTGTCGATCACTAAAGTATCCACCTTGCCTAACAGCTCAAGCGCCTGCGCGTCGCGGATCAAAATGCCCATCATCGCGCCCTGCCCCGTGCCCACCATCACGGACATAGGCGTTGCCAGGCCCAACGCGCAGGGGCACGCAATGATCAAGACAGTCACCGCGCTTATCAACGCATGGGCTAGGCGCGGCTCGGGCCCCCACAACGCCCAAGCGCCAAAGCTGAGGGCGGCGGCCAACATTACCAGCGGCACAAAAAACGCGGAGGCCTTATCCGCCAAGCGTTGAATCGGCGCTTTGCTACGCTGCGCTTCGGCCACACTTGCGACAATCTGGGACAACAAAGTGTCGCGACCGATCTTTTCAGCCTTAAAGATAAAGCTACCATGCGCGTTCAGCGTGGCCCCGACGACTTTGTCGCCGGCCACTTTTTGGACGGGCTCGGGCTCACCGCTGACCATCGACTCATCGACATACGACGACCCCTCTTCGACGACGCCGTCCACGGGGATCTTCTCGCCGGGGCGCACACGCAGGCGGTCCCCTACCGCCACGTTCTCAATCGCCACATCTTCTTCAACGCCATCTAAGCGTAAACGTCGGGCGGTCTTAGCCTGCAGGCCCAGCAGCGCTTTGATCGCGCCACCCGTACGGCGACGCGCGCGTTGCTCAAGCACATCGCCCAAGATCACCAAGGTCACGATGACGGCGCCGGCCTCAAAATAGAGCCCAAGACTGCCGTCGGCTTGCTTGAAAGACGCCGGAAAGACCTCGGGCGCCAAGAGCGCAATCAGACTGTAGATCCACGCGGTGCCCGTGCCCAGGCCGATGAGGGTGTACATGTTCAGGTTCCACGTTCGTAACGAGACCCACGCCCGCTCAAAAAAAGGCCACCCGCCCCATAAAATAACGGGGGTGCCCAGCGCCCCTTGGATCCACGCACCCGACCGCCCCATCAAAACGTGCGGCAAGGCATCACCCCAGACATGGCCCATGGCGATAAAAAATAGCGGCAACGTAAGCATCGTGCTAAACCCCAGACGCCTTTGCATCGTCCGCAGCTCGGTATCATCTGTCTCGCCTTCAATGGCATTCTTGGGTTCCAGCGCCATGCCACACTTAGGACAGATGCCTGGCCCAAGCTGCTCGATTTCGGGATGCATGGGACAGGTGTAGAGTGCCTCTGGCTTATCCGCAGGGCTTGCGGCAGGCGGGTCTAAATAACGTTGTGGCTCAGCGATGAATTTTTCTTTGCAACGAGGATTACAGAAATAGTAGAGCTTTCCGGCGTGCGTATGTTTATGTGGCGAGCTTGTTTCGACATCCATGCCACACACCGGGTCTTTGAATGGGGCGCTCATGGTAGCGCCCGCCGAACATCCTTGGGATCACGCAAGCCATAGCGTCCCCGCGCAAAATCCAAGATGCCGAGGCCCACATGCCAAAAATAATTCCAACCGGGTCGCCAACCGCGTTTAAATTCAAGGGGCACGTAGCGCAAGAGCACCAAACTCGCGTAGAAAAGCAGTGTCAGCGGAAAGGCTCCAAATCTGCTCCGCCACAAAACGCCCAGATGATTGCGCGTGGTGTAGTAGGCGCTCAAGGGGCTGTTCGAGCCAAGCGTGGCCGAAATGTGATGCGCCATCCGCGCCAAAGGCACATAGCGAATCTGCCATCCCCGCGCTCGCAGCTTGAGACAAAAATCCAGGTCTTCATCGTAAAATCCTAAGCTGGCGTCCAAAAAACCAAGCTCGTGCCCAGCTTGGCTCCGTATCAGCATGCCGCAGCCAGAAACAAAGTCGCAGGCGTAAGAGGC
>JANLXT010000201.1:0-26222 GCA_031365225.1 candidate division FCPU426 bacterium | reverse complement strand
GCTGCGGCCCTTTTGTGTGCTACTGAGCTGCTGCTTGAGCTTATCCTTTGCTGCCACCCTCTCCAAGATCAGCTGAAGGTCGTCCAGCTCAAAGGGCTTCTCTAAATAATCCTCCGCCCCCAGCTTCATGGCTATCACTGCGCTCTTGGACGAGGCCTGCCCAGTAATCATGATGACGCTCAAGCTGGGTGCGACCTTGCGCAGATCGGGCAAGAGCTCCAGCCCAGTGATATCGGGCATGTTGATGTCAAGCAGCACCACGTCCGGGGGGCTGGCCTTGGCCTTCAGCAGGCCTTCGGCGCCAGTGAAGGCAATGGCCACCTGATATCCCATAGCGCGCAGGCTACGTTCTAGCACCTCGGCAAAATCGCGTTCATCGTCGATGACAAGGATCTTCATGCAACCGCCTTTTTAAAATGGGGAAGACGTATGCGAAAGCAGGCTCCGCGGGGCTTAAGGTTGACAGCCTCGATGCTTCCCCCGTGCTTTTCCACCACGCTCTTGCATACCCACAGTCCGAGCCCTGAGCCCGTTTCTTTGGTGGTGTAAAAAGGCTCTAAAAGCTTTAGCAGATGGTCCGGGGCGATGCCTGGCCCATCATCCTCGACCTCTAGGACTATCCTGGCTGGTTCGGCACGGGCCCGCAGTGTCAGGTTGCCCCCGCCAGACAAAGCCTGCAACCCATTAAGGACCAGATTTGTCAGCGCCCGTTGAAGCTCGGGCCCATCCGCCATCAGGGCTAGGTCAGGGTCGTCCAGATCGATGGCCACGCGAACCTTCTCTGCTGCCAGGCCATAACGAACTTTGGCGTCTCTAAGTGCGCCCTCAAACAAGATGCGGACCAATTGCTCCCTCAGCAAGAGAGCGTCACTGCGATGCTGCTCGAGCATGTCCTTGACCAAGGTCTTGAGCCGTGCGCTTTGGCGTAGAATCGCGTCCAAGTCCTGATGCAGATCCTGGCGATCTACCAGTTGCCTCTTAAGATATTCAGCATTGGTGGTGATCACGGCAAGCGGGTTGCGCACCTCGTGCGCCAGACCAGCCGCCGTCTGCCCGATTGCGCTGAGACGTTCAAAATGTAATAGCTGCTTTTGGACCTCGCGCTCGACGGTGCTGTCCTTAAGCAAAACTAGGTACAGCCCTTCCCTTGAATCTCGATGTAACGAGCATAAACTTCGACGATCATCTGTCGGCCCTTAGCGCCCTTTGCCTTTTGAAGCTCACGGATTTCTTTTTGGGTATCCCGCCGCTGCAGCTCAACTAGAAAGCGGTGGCGCTGCTCTTCGGGAACAAAATCCGAGATATTCATGCCAATCAAGCTGCTCAGCGGCAGTTCTAGTAGCTGCGCGGCGGCGGGGTTGGCGCTAAGAATGCGCTGTCCTTTCAATTCACACACAAACGCAGGGATAGGGATGGAATCATAAAGGGTGCGGTAGTTCTGTTCGCTAACACGAAGAGCCGCTGAACTGTCTCGCCGCAAGAGCAACCAGCCCACAGTGGCCGCAAAGATCAAGATGCCCAAAACCAGGCTTTGCCGTAAAAAGCGTTGGTGAACCAAGTTCTCTTCGCGTCTCTTTAAAGTGCTCTCTAGGAGCTGCTGACAAAGCGCCCAAAAGCGCCGCTCGGAGTCAACAAGCGTGCGCAAGCTCTTGGGCGCTTCTGGCCGAAAAGCCATCAAATAGGCATTGCGCTCTCGTTGTAGGCTACGAAGACTCTCAGCTTGAACGCCTTCATTATGATCCAGGGCTAGTTCAAGAGCGCGTGCCTCTTCTTGCAACTGGTCAATAAGCAACTGGCGCAAAAAGAGTACGCGACCGGCTAGGTCAAGGCCCGGCTTTGCAAGGACGACCAACTCAGCCTGCGCCAGGGCACGCTCAGGCAGCTTGAGCGTACAAAGATAGGCCAAATAAAAGATGTCAAGCTGCGGGTCCAAGATGAGCTTACCGTGATGGCCCAAGCGCTTGATCTGCTCGACTTGTTCGCGCACAAATCGCAAAGATTGCGCCTGCTTACTCCGTTGGCCATCCAGCGTGGTACCGAGCGAATTGCGCAAGCCCTCTAGGGTGCTCAACGATTGCAGCTCAGTACGCGTAAAGCTCAAAAACTCGAATGTCTGGCGGTCCTCCAGCCAGATCAAGGTCAATGCGGTCAGCGTAGCAAGCAGGGTGACGCTCACATAGAAAACAACCCGCTTGGAAAATCTATTTTGCATAGACATCTTTGTGACTATGAAAGCCATCCGCGATCACCGTGGCCTCGATATTTGATTTATCCACGGCCACAGGTTCTAAAAGCACCGACGGCACTTTGATCTTGCCGTTGTCCACGCTGACTGTCGTCTCTATCTTTTCTTTCTTAGCCAGCGCCACAGCCAGTTCAGCGCCACGCCGCGCTAGATTTTTGATCGGCTTATAGACCGTCATGGCCTGCGTGCCCTCGGCCACCCGCTTGCAAGCGGCCAGATCCGCGTCCTGCCCCGAGACTTTGACCTTGCCCGCCAGCTTTTGCTCGGCCAACGCTTGGATCGCGCCGCCGGCGGTGCCGTCATTGCTGGCGACCACCGCGTCAACTTTGTTTTGATTACGCGTCAAAGCGTTTTCCATGATCTTGAGCGCTTCGACCGGTTGCCAATCGTTGGCCCATTGTTCGCCCACTATTTTAATATCGTGTTTTTTTATCAGAGGTGCCAACACCTGCATCTGCCCCTCGCGGAACATGAGCGCGTTGTGGTCCGTCGGCGAGCCGCCGATCAGCACATAGTTGCCTTTGGGCACCAGCTTGACCAAGGCTTGAGCCTGCATGACGCCAACTTTGATGTTGTCAAAAGACAAATATAGATCCAAGTCGCTGTCGTTGATGATGCGGTCATAGGCCAAGACTGGCACGCCCGCTTTGTGGGCGGCCTCGACCATGCCCGCGGCGGCTTTGCCGTTGTGCGGCACCACCACCAAGACATCGATCCCTTGGGTCAACAGATTCTCAACCTGCGAGTTTTGTAGCTGGTCATTGCCGTTGGCCGACTGCACCAGGACCTCGGCCCCCAGCTCGTTAGCGCGGGCGATAAAGAGATCGCGATCGCTTTGCCACCTTTCCTCTTTGAGCGAATCCATCGAAAGACCGATGCGCAGGCTAGATTTGGGCTTTTGCGAGCAGCCAACACTGAGGGCGGCGATTAAGGCGAGAGTGAGCAGGTGTTTCATGCGGGCTCCAAGTGGTTTAGGGACTGACTAACCTTAACTCTATTATTCACGTCATCCAACAAAAAAGCTAAGATGCTTCTTATACTAAGTTTTACCATCTTCAACTCATGGATTCCGATGCGCAAACTACTTTTGCTCCCCGCCCTCTTGCTCTGTGTCAGCTGCGTCAGCAGTGGCAAGTACAAGGCCCTTGAGACCCAATTTTCAGACCTAAAGAGCCAGCTGGCCCAGACCAACAAAGAGGCCACGGGACTTCAAAGCGACTTAGGGCAAGCCAAGGCCAGCAACGAGAGCCTGAACAAAGATAAGACTGAGCTGCAGTCCCAGAAAGAGCTGCTTGAGTCTCAAAAAGCCGAGCTCGAGAAGGTCAAAGCCAGCTTAGAGTCCAAGACGGGGCAGTTAGAGCAAGCCACCAACGCGCTCAAGGCTCAAAAGGACGCGCTTGAGGCCGAGAAGGCCGGACTGGTCCGCGAGGCCCAGTCCAAGCAAGCGCAGTATGATTCGCTGGTGGGCGATCTTAAGAAAGAGCTCAACGATGGCCAACTTAAGATCACTCAGTACAAGAATATGCTGACCGTTGACGTGGCGGATAAGATCCTGTTTGATTCAGGCAAAGCTGACTTAAAAACAGTGGGAAAGGATGTGCTCAAAAAAGTTGGCGAAGCGTTGGCCAAGAGCGACAAATTTATCCGCGTGGTGGGCCACACGGACAATGTGCCCCTGATCCCCGGTGGCACCTATGCCAGCAACTGGGAACTGTCCGCCGCCCGCGCCACCGTGGTCGTGCGCTTTTTACAAGAACAGACCAAGCTGGATCCCTTGCGCCTGATCGCCGGTGGCCGGGGTGAATACGCGCCCGTGGCGCCCAACGACACGCCCGCCAACAAACAAAAAAATCGGCGCATCGAGATCACGCTCTTAGACAAAGCTTTGGTCGAAGCCGTGCAGGTCAAGACTGCCGATGAAGCCGGCCAAGCTGGGTCCGTGAGCGAGACCGCCAAGTAAAAATAAGTTGGTCCCCAAAACAAAGAGCCCACCGCGTCGCGGTGGGCTCTTTGTTTTGGATTAGATCTAAATTAAGTGGCGCCCAACAAGGACAAGCTCGAGATCGTGTCGCCCATGCCGACCAAGGTCACCGGCTTATCGATGAGTATCGTGGGCACCGCCACCACCACAAAGCCGTCGCAGTGCGCGATGCCGGTCTGGGCCAAACCACTCACGCCATGCGTTTGCGTGATGTACGCGTCCAGCGCGTTAAGCTCTTTCAAGCTGTGATCGGCCACTTCTCTGCCGTGCGCCCAAAGCAGGTTTTTGGCGTCTTCAATGCTGCCCGTGCCAGCCTTGGCGGCGGCCACGGTGGCGGCAAAGGCCATGCCCGCGCGATTGGCCTCTGGGTCAAAGGCCTTGGGTCCTTGGGACGCGGGCTTGAGCAGTGTGATATAAAGCCCAAACATGTGCAGCTGAATACGGGGCACACCCAATTTTTTAAAGAGGACGAGCAGCCCCTTAAAAAGACTGACGCTGTCCATCGCCGCCGCGGCTTTGGCGAGGGCGTCCTCGCCCAAGACTTCTAAGATGCCGATCTCTTCTTGCTCGTTGCAACCGATGCTATCCACGTGCGGCGCCAGACGATCGACCAGGCCTTTGCGGATGACTAAGTCTTGGGTCGAGGCAAACTCAAAATGAACCAGCGCCTTGGGGTGCGCCGCTTTCCAAGCCGAGACCTGATCCCAACTTTCTTTGATACGCCTTAAGCCAGAGCCTTCGCTTTTGCCAGGCAGAGGATCGCGTAGCATCTGGTAGCCAGACAAAAGGATCACGTCGAGCGGCAGACCAGGTTGACGCATGGCCTTGTCAAAGCCCGGATCCACCGCCAGCTCAAAATTAAGTGGGTCGTAGGTCGCGATAAATCGGTTGCTCTTGGGGCAGACGATCTTTTGACCCTGGATCGTGATCTCGGCGCCTTTATCAAACTCTAAGATCCAATGCATCAATGGCAGATCGCCCGCGCGATCGATTGCCGCCGCGGGATGCAAAACGCCCAAGGCGTCGGTGCTCTGCAAGGTCTTAAGGCCTAAAAATAGATCAGCCTGTTGTATCGGCAAACTGGCGCAATGGGCGTAAACGTTTTGTATGCCCGCCACCGCCATCACGTTGGCGATGATGCCACCCTGACCACCCATCTGCAAGCGGTCGTAGCCCAGCGTGTCACGCATCCAATGAAAGGTCTCTGGGTTGTTGACCAGCCACTCTTGCGCGATGCCTTGAGAAAAACATTCTAAAAAACCACGCAGCAAGTCGCCCGGCTGATCAATGCGCTTGGGGCCGTTCGCCAAGGCGGCTTCATCTTCAACGCCAGCCTTCATGCGCCATTCAAGCAAAGCCTGTGGCTGCACTTTTAGCACCGCATCGATGTTGGCGTTGAATACGCTGGCCACACCCGTCACCGAGCCTAGGCTCTCAAGTTGACGAGGGGTCTGAGCGTAATGGCCTTTCCAAATTGCTTTCAAGTCCACGGCTGCCTCCGGTTCTTAGTATAACAGGCGCCACAAAAAAAGGCCCGACCCCTGAGGGTCGGGCCCACTATTTTTTGACTAGAACTTGACGGTCAGGCCATAGGTGAGCGCCATTTCGCTATAAGACGGCTTGGGATCCAATTTAAGCGCATCCGCCACAGGACCAGGGTAGATCGCGTCATCCGACACATCCATCCGGGCTTCTAACCAATGCGTGACCGCAGCTTGAGCATACTTGGCTGTAAGGGTGTAATCAAACTTGGTCACACCCATGCCATCGATGGGCAACGCCGCAGGGACCGAATCTGGCATATAAAGCGCCTCGAATCGTGGCGCCAAGCTCAGGCCGGGCAAAGCCGCCACCGCATAGTTGGCGTAAAGAGCGTAGCCTTGCATTTTTGGGCTGTAAGGCAGTTTTTTACCCGTGGCAGGATCCACTAAAAAATTGCTACTGATCACATCCCCTGCCAGATCGGTGTCACCCGCGCCGATGGTGGTTTTAAAGAGATATTCCGCGCCTAGGTCCAGACCGTCCATCAGCTTGTAGGTGCTGACCACGTCTATGTAATGCGTTTTTTCCCAAACGACGGTGGCAAAGCTGGGCTCGTAATAGTAATTGAGATAAAACGCCAGATCTTTGACGCCGGTGTAGCTGAGCTGGGCGCCACCCGCCGTGGATTCATCCGATGACGCGACTTTGCCATTGCCGTTGTCCAGCTGGACCATCAAGCCCAAACCATCCATCAATGCGTAGTTTAGCTTGATGCCGGTATGAAAGAACGGAACCGAGTTATACAACAGAGAACGGCTCAGGTTCCAGTTGCTGACGCTATCCACCACTTCAAAACCAACGTGGGTCATGTACTTGCCCAGCGTCAGGGTGACGGGTCCCACAGGCGCGGTGACAAACGCTTGACCAATGATCACTTGAGCCGTTGGTGAGACAAGCACGGGATCGGGCGCTAGTACTTGGGCGTAATCGCCAAAGTACAAGTCAATGACGCCGTGTCCGTCCGTGGTCTTGGCCCCTAAACGGCCGCCACCTAACGTAAAGCTGTTCTGGCGGATATCAAATACTTTGTCGACAGTCGCACCTGGCTTGCGCCCGTCTGGATTAAACTTGTAGTACGCCTCGACAAAACCATCCATGTTAAACGCCAAGGGTGCCGGGGTGGTATCGGCGTGGCTGAGTGCTGTCGTACTCATCAAGGTGGCAATGGCTATCAATTTTAGAATTTTCATCGTGACTCCATAAAAAGAAATCCCGGCCCCTCTGGCGCGAGGCCGGGATTAGGGTGTTGAGAACAGGTCGCTCTTGCCTGTTTTAAGACAAGGCTTTGTCGCCTTTTTCTTTGGTGTGTATCCGCTCATCGAACTACCCCTCAGATAGCAAACCTTGTGCCAACAATCTTTTGAATCTTATTTGAGCTAAATTGGGCCTTGCTAGCCTCAACTTCTGGCTAAATTAGTGACAAAATTGTAGGTTCTAACTTTTTGTGTCACAAAGAAGCGTACGACATTGGGTCACGATACAAAATATCTTGTCTGTCTCCGGCACGCATTGACATAAATGTCGCCGACCCCGATGATGCCTGCTCGGTCGCCTTCTTTAGAGGACAGGATGGATTTAGCACTGTTTGGCCTTTTAACCGTCTTGGCCTTGGTCCTCATACTTCCCTTTAGCGTGCGCACTGTCGAAGAAGAGCTCGAGCTCTTTTTGCTGATCATGGGCGTGGCGGCCGTATCCATAAGCGGCGGCTGGAGCGCCAAGCTCATCGCCGAGGCCCTGCACGAGCCCCTCTTGATCAGTATCGCCGTGCTGTTGGCAGGCCTGCTCTTTCGCTCCCTGCGCCAGCGCCTGCGCCGTTGGGTGCAAAACGGGGTCAAACATCTGGGCTACCGCGTGGTGGCCCTGCTGCTGGTGACGGGCTTAGGGCTGCTCTCGAGCGTGATCACAGCTATCATCGCGGCCTTGGTGCTGGCCGAAGCCATCACCGTGCTGCGCCTGCCTCGCAAGGTCGAGGTGCAACTGGTCGTGCTGGCCTGCTTTTCTATCGGCCTCGGCGCCGCGCTCACACCCGTGGGCGAGCCGCTGTCCACCATCGCCATCGCCCGCCTGCGGGGCGAGCCGCATCATGCCGACTTTTTCTTTTTACTACGCCTGCTGGGTCCTTGGGTGCTGCCCCTGGTGCTGGGCTTAGGCGTCTGGGCGGCTCTTTTAAAGGGCAGTGATAAAGAAGGTGCTAAGGGCCTGAGCGAAGATAAGAGCGAAACGCTTACAGACATCGTCATCCGTGCGGCCAAGGTTTATGGCTTTGTGGTCGCCTTGGTGCTTTTAGGCCATGGCTTCGGGCCTTTGGTTGACCGCTACTTGGTGGGTGTTTCGCCCTACGCGTTGTATTGGATCAACATGATCTCAGCGATATTAGACAATGCCACTCTGACAGCCGCCGAAATCTCGCCACGCATGGACGCCCTGACGATACGTGACCTGCTTTTGGGCCTTTTGATCAGTGGGGGCATGCTCATCCCCGGCAACATCCCTAACATCATCTGCGCGGGTAAGCTGGGCATACGCTCTAAAGAGTGGGCGGTTTTTGGCGCCCCCGTGGGACTGGCGCTTATGACCTTGGTCTTTGGCTTGTTGCTGTTATTCTAAGCAACTCCTATTTCTTGCTTTTATACAAATCCCTACGGATAATCAAAGCTCCTTTTAGGCCATATTTTATCTAGCGGAGCTAAGTATGCGTCTTGCCACTCTTCGAACCGCTCTTGTTTTTTGTTTGAGTCTATTGCTAACGCCTTGGTGCCAGAGTGCCGAGCCACAAGCTGCGCTCGCGACCACGCTCGCCGTCCGACCCAATGTCACTGTCTTTAAATCAAGTACCGACAAAAAAGGTTCACCTTTGCGCGAAGGGTCGTCTTTGCGGGCGGGAGCGCGCATGCTCAGCGACGCGGACGCCAGCGCCAGCCTTTTGATGATCGATGGCAGTGTTGTGCGCATCGCGCCTAATAGCGATTTTAGCGTGGGTGAGCCGGGTAGCAAGGGCGGGCCAGGCCAAGTGTTGCATCTCTTAAAGGGGGCGCTCTTCGCCTCGGTCAAAAAACAATTTGGCTCGCGTTTTCGCATTGTCACCAGCAACGCCATCAGCGCGGTCAAAGGCACGCGCTTATCTGTCGAGACCAGCGATGGCCAGACCGAGCTAAAAGTCTTGAGTGGCGTGGTTGAGCTGGGCTTGGATGGCAAGGGCGCGCCCATCGATGTGAAGGCAGGCTACGCCCTCAGCGCGGTCAAAGAACGCTTAGGCAAACCTCGCCGTCTAGACGCCGCCGAGATGAAGGCCTTGCGTGAAGCGTTCAAAGACAAAGTGTTCAGCGCCAAAGCGGCGTATTCGAAACGTGTTAAAGAGCTCAAAAGCCAAACCACCCCAGGAGAATGATCATGCGCATAAATAAACTAAGTGTCCTCGCCACGTTCGCGGGCCTAGGCCTGCTGGCCGCCGGCTGTGTCAGCGATCTAGACCGGGTCGCCAAAGTCCGCCAAAAACCGGAATGGGCCGTGCGCGGTAGCGGAGCTTTCAAGGGCAAAGATAACGCTGTCTTTTATGGCTTGGGCATCGCCAACGCCATGCCCAACACCGCCCTGCAGCACAAGGCCGCCGACCTGCGCGCGCGTGAGGCCGTGGCCTCGACCCTCAAGCAGTCGGTGCGCAACATGGCCAACGACCTGATGCAGAACCACGCCGATCTTTTTAATCCCGAGGGCAAGGCCAGCGCCGAAGAGGTGATCAAGTCCACCACCCAGGGCGTCACCGACGCCGAGCTAGCCAACTGCCGCATCATCGACTATTGGGAAGACCCCAAGAGCGGCGAGCTCTTCGCCCTGGCCAAGCTGGACCTCAACGCCGGCTTTTACGGCAGCTACAAAGAGAACCTGGCCCGCGCCCTGCGCGAGAACGGCGGCGCCACCAACATCAAACAGACCGAGGCCATCATGAACGCCTTGGATAAGGCTGTGACCGAGCAACAGACCCGCGAGGGCGTCCTCACCGGCGCCACCCAGACCGCCGCGCCGATCGGCGCCTTGGAGGATCCAAAATGACTTTGAAGACCCTGCTGGCGCTTCTATTTTTTAGCGTCAATGTGGCCTGTCTGAACGCCGACGACGCCAAAATCCAAAAAGTTTATGACGGCATCATGAGCGACACGGACCTCTACGCCGGCGAGGGCGTAGTCACCCTGGCCTCTTTTGGCGGGGACATCAACAAAGCCAAGGCCTCGGGCCGCGAGCGGGCCCGCAGCAACATGGTCGAGAGCATCCGCGTGCGCATCGTCAGCAAGACCACGGACACGCAAAGCTCTGGCACGGACGGGACCAAAGAGCAGATCCAGAGCGAGAGCAGCAGCAGCGCGGATATTGAATTAGAGGGCATCCAATACAAATATCTCGACGAGTTCCCCAAAGAGGGGCAGCTCACCGTGCTGGCCTTCCTCAGCAAGGAGGAGTACCAGCGCCAGAGCGACAAGCGCATGCTGGGCTACCGCCCCTTGCGGGCCCTGCGCCTGAGCGGCGGCGTGGTCGAATCTCTGGTGATCGGGGACCTGCAAGATAAGCACTCCGGCCTGCCCCCGGGCGGCGTCTACACGACGCAGGGCGGCGGCGGTAGCGTCTCCGATTCCCAGGCCTCGCTCTCGCTGGGCGTGGACTTCTATTGGAGCAGCCTCTTCTTTGGCGCCACGCTCACAAGCGGCCGCACGCCCTTCACCGTGCTCGAAGCGGCTCCCAACGTCTATCGCTGGATGAACTCCCCCTGGTCCGTGACCTCCGCCCGCGTGGGCTATGAGTACACGCCCTGGGCCAAGCGCTTCCAGGTGGCCTTTCCCATGCAGGTGGAGTTCGCCTACCTCAATTGGGACCCTTACTTTGCCACCGGCTATGGCGTCGCCGGCGGCCTGAGCCTGCGCTACTGGGCCACGGACCGGATGGCCTTTGACGTGACCGGCCGCTGGCACCACGGCCTGAACAAGTCGGACGTCGCCACCCGCGATGGCAAGGCCCTGCTGGTGACCCCCAGCACCACGGTCGAGTTCAACACCACCGGTCCCGAGATCACCGCCGGACTGCTCTGGAATGGTTTCTGATGAAAAAATCCCTGATTTGCCTCTTCTTGCTGCAGCTGACCCTGCCCTTGGGCGCGGCTGAAGACGCCAACAAGCTTAGCAAACGCTATCTCAAGCTAAAAGATAGCTCAGACGCTTATGTGGGCGAAGGTGTCGCCAAGTTGACTGAGTTTGCCGGCGACGGGCTCAAGGCGCTGGAGGCGGCGCGTGAGCGGGCGCGCGCTAATCTAGCGGCGTCGGTGCGGGTGCGCATTGTCAGCGAAACACGCGAGCAGAGCAGCTCGGGGCCCGAAGGCAGCACCGAGACCGTCGAGAGCAAGAGCGCCAGCCTGGCCGATGTCATTTTAGAGAACGTACGGGTCGAGGACTTTATCGGCTTGCCCGACAAAGACCAAATAACCGCCTTGGCCATCGTAAGCAAGCAAGACTACCGCCGCCAGTTGGCGGGCAAGGGCCCGCGCGTCTACCGGCCCGAGTACGGCCTGCGCCTGATCTATGTGGCAACCACCACCTTTGACTTTCAGAAGGTGGTCGGCGACGAGAACCAAAAGTGGTTAAGCGTCCCCTTGAAGCCTGGGACTACGCTGATGCAAGCCGATGGGAACGCCGAGAGCCTTCAAGGGCTCGGCCTGGAATTTCGCTTTCGGGACTGGTCCCTTAGCGCCGAAATGGGGCTGGTCTCGAACGTCCTCATCGTCCCCTACGACCCTGTCGACGGCCTCTATGGCATGAACAAGGGAGGGCTGGAGACGTTGACCGCGAGCATCGGCTACGATTGGACCCCTTGGGCCTGGCGCGTTCAGCCTTATCTGCCCCTGGCCTTGCGATACACTCATGTGAGCCTTACCCAATACGAAGCGTGGGCGCCCGCGGCTTCGGCTGGCCTCGGTCTGCGCTACTGGCCCAACGACAGCTTGGCCTTCGACATCAGCGGCCGCTATATCCACGGCTTGGCCAACGCCGCGTTAATGCGGGGGGGCAAACCCCTTTACCTTGGTCCCGGCAAACCAGCCGAGCTAAGCCTCAACGGCGCCCAATGGCAGGTCTCGCTGCTATGGTCCGGTTTCTAGGAGCTCCTTTGAAAAAAACTTTACTCGTCCTCGCCCTGCTCTGCCTCGACATGCCTGCCTTTGCCGCGAGCGCGTCTGAAAAGCAGGCTTTAAAATCCCGCCTCGACTACCTAGATATTAAAGACGACAACGATCTCTACGTGGGTCAAGGCGCGGCGACGCTCAAGGACAAGGGCGATTGGGACAAGGCTGAACTGGCCGCAACTGCCGCGGCCCGTGCGTCGCTGGCCGAAGCCATCGAAGTGCGCATTCAAAGCCAAGTGACCGATAAGCTGGAGGGGAACAGCGAGAGCGTGACGGCCAGCACCACGGCGATCACCAAGACAGAAAGTGACCTCAAGCTAGCGAACGTCCAGCTGAAGGCCTTGCGCGATTTCCCCAGCGAAGGCACGCTCACGGTGCTGGCTTACTTAAGCAAGGCCGACTACCGCCGCCAGCTGGCGGGCAAGTCGGTGGCCATTTACCGCCCGCAATACGGCCTCAAGCTGGCCGTCTGGGGTTGGAGTCTGCCCAGCATCGAGAAGATCGAGGATAGCGGCACCGTCAATGGCCCGCCCACAGATGCACCGCTCAATGGTGGCAACAACAACAGCGGCGGCGGCGGTGGCGGTGGTGGCAGTAGCACCGCACCGGGCTTGGGTCTGGAGTTTGTGTGGCAAAGTTTCTCTTTGGGCCTGGACTTCTACCGAAAAGAGCTCAGCCTTTATCGGTATGATGACATTCTGAACCAGTACAACATCAAAACGGATGGGATATCGGTGGCCATGGTCAGCCTGGGCTGGCAATACATCCCTTGGAACTGGCGGTTTCAGCCTTTTGTGCCGCTAGCCGTGCATGTCGCCCACGTGAATCTATTTCAGGGAGAAGTGCTGGCAACAGCCGCTTCGGCGGGCTTGGGTCTGCGCTATTGGCCCAGCGATGCCTTCTCTTTTGAGCTCTGCGGCCGCTACTTGCAAGGCTTCAACAACGAGCGTTTTCAGGGGAACGGGCCCATCTACCTGCGCAAGGGCAAAGAGGCGGAGTTCAGCCTCACCGGCCCTCAAATTCGCGCTGCCATCCAATGGTCAGGCTTCTAAGCTTCTCTCTACTGCTGGCCGCGGTAGCTGTCTTGCCGCCCGAGCTCTTAGCTCGGGCCAGGGGTTGGGCCATCGTGGACCCAGGCTATCTGGGCGCTCAGTTGGCTTGGTGGTTGCCTGATCTGGCCCTGCGCTTGATCTTGTTGTGGCGTGTCGGACTGAGTCTGGGGCTACGCCCAAAAATCTTGGGACCTTCGCTAGTTTTTAGGCGCGCGCTCGCCACCGAGTTACGCGTCGCGCTGGGGCTTTGTGTCGTGACACTCGTGGCTCTTATCCCCGCGGCGTGGTGGATCGCCAGCTTTGGGTTGGACACGCTTTCTGTTCGCGCGATCGCCATCGCCTTGTTTATGCTAGCGGCCATTCCCGCTGCGCTCTACCTGCTACGACGCATGCTCACGCCCTGTGTGCTTTTGTGGGAAGGCGGCAGCTACGTCGCCGCTTTAAATCGCTCGGCGCGCCTGTCACGTGGCTATTCGGTTTTACTCTGGCTGTTCGCTAGCGCGGGACTGAGTTTCGGTCTAGATCAAGCCTTGGGTCTGCTTCCTGCGCCTTGGGATCTAAGCGGCGCGTGCTTGGCCTGGGTCGTCCAAACCGCCCCCTTAGCGTGGATCTATAGGCGTCAGATCAACCACATTTCCGCATGAAAACAAGGCTGATTCCCCGTTGGGGATTAGGCCTTGCCAGCCCTTGGTCCCTAGATTTATGATGACGCTTCCTTATTAACAAGACAGGACTCTTCGCTTCATGACCTTTCAAGAATTTGGACTGCACCCGGATATCACCCGGGTACTCCCCGAAATCGGCTACGAAAATCCGACCCCTATCCAAGAGCAATCCATTCCGCTTGTCATGAGCGGTCGGGACATGCTTGGTAGCGCCCAAACTGGCACGGGCAAGACTGCGGCGTTTTTGCTGCCCGTCTTGCACCGGCTTTTAGAGAACCCTGGGCGCGGGTTGCAGGTTTTGGTCCTTGAGCCGACCCGTGAATTGGCCATGCAAGTTGAAGAGCAAGCTCGTCTTTTTAGTAAGTACACACCCTTCCGCGCCGCCATGATCGTCGGTGGCGTGGCATTTGGTCCCCAAGAGCAAGCGTTTCAGAGTGGCGTTGAGATCATCGCCGCCACTCCAGGACGACTGCTAGACCATCTGCGCCAGGGCAACGTCCGTTTTGACCAGCTGAAGGTGTTGGTCTTGGACGAAGCTGACAGGATGCTGGACATGGGCTTTTTGCCTGATGTCCGATCCATCCTGCGAGCCCTGCCCAAAGAACGCCAAACCCTGTTCTTCAGCGCCACTATCCCAGGCGAAGTCCACCGGCTTAGCGAGACCATGCTGCGCGATCCAGCGCAAGTGGCTATCACGCCAGACCGAAAGACCGCCGAAGGGATCACGCAAGCCGTCTACCAGGTGTCCGATCACCTGAAAGGGCTGCTCTTGCAAAGGCTGTTGGAGCACGAGCATGTCACCTCGGCACTTGTTTTCACGCGCACCAAACAAGGCGCGGACAAAGTTTGTGCTGTGGTCGAGAGCAAAGGATTGGCGGTCAGACGCATCCACGGGGACCTCAGCCAGGCCCAGCGGCTGAAAGCGCTGAGTGAGTTCAAGGAAGGGGTGGCAAAGTTTCTGGTGGCCACCGACATCGCCGCGCGCGGTTTGGACATTGAGGGCATCTCGCATGTCATCAATTACGACCTGCCCGAGTCGCCCGATGATTACGTGCACCGCGTGGGCCGTACCGCCCGCGCGCAAGCCACCGGAACAGCCTACTCTCTAGCTAGCCCCCGCGACGCGGGATTGCTGGCGGGAATAGAGCGTCACCTCGGCCACAAGTTAGAGAAGAAGCAGATGGAAGGTTTTGATTACGAAGAAACTCTCGGCGTTCAGCACGAAGTACGCCAAGGGCATGACGGCATCAATTCATTTGAGCGTTTGGGTCGCGGTGCTGCCGCCAAGCCCAGCAAGACATTCACGGACAGCGATGAGAACGCCAGCTTAACTTTACGTTGGGCGGGTAGTGCCGAAGGTGGCGCTGAGAGCAGCAGTCCTCCGGCCGAAGGTGGTTTTAGAAGCCAAGCTCCCTCCGGTGGCGATAGCAGCGATCCCAAACGTCGTCGGCGTCGGGGTCGGGGTGGCCGCGGCGGTGGTGGTGGAGCGGGTCGTGACGGTGGTGGTGCAGGCGGTCGGGATGCGGGTCGTAGCGAAGCGCGTTCTTCGGCGCCGCCTCGCGACAGTCAACGTTCCAGCAGTGAAAGCTTTGGGCAAGGTGGCGCGCGTCGCGAAGAAGAACAAGCGCGCCGTCAAGCCACCCAAGCCATGAGCGCCACGGACGTGCTGCGGATCGCGGGCAATCAACGCGCCGCGGTCGAAAGCAGCGCCATGGAACTTCGTCCACGCAGTATGTCCGAGCCAGACAGCGAGCCAGTCGCGCAAGAAAATGCCCGTGCACCCCAAGTGCGCAACGACCAAGCCCGGATGGATCAACCTCGGGGAGACGGTGGCCCTCGCCGTCGCCGTCGTCGCGGACGCGGTGGTCGGGGTGGTGGTGAAGGACGCGGTGAAGAAATCCGGGGCACAGAAAATCGCAACGGCAATCCTCAGCGCCAAGGCGATCGTGGCCGTGGACCAAACCGTGGACCTTCACGTCCAAGTGTTAGCGCCAGTTCAAGCGGTGGCGGTTTCTGGGCCAAGGTGAAAGCGACCTTGGGCATTGGCCAAGGCCCCAAAGAGAGTGATTCAAGCAAGTGGTAAGCAGCTCTACCCTGGGCCCGGAGGATCATCCCTCCGGGCCTTTTTTATAATCTTTTTATCCCAAACTTTGTCGCGCCGATGCCATTAGCAAAACATGACCAAGCCGAATTATGGGAACGCTGGGCCCTCGTGCTTGGCCTGTGTTTCGCTAGCGCCTTGATCCTGCTTCCCCGTTTTGACATTTGGACGGGCTGGGCCAGTGTGGACGAAGAAGCCGTGCTGAGCTGGGTGCAATCCATCCGCGAAGGCCTCTGGCCTCCGTTGCGACTAGGTCAAGGCTATCTGCATCAGCTGACGCTTGCTTTGGGCTGCGGCACCTTTGGTTGGACCGCGCTCGGCGCGCGTGTGACCGCCTTCTTTATTTTCTTAGCGGAGTGCGCCGCGTTGAGCGCGCTCACCAAGCGTTGGGCAGGCGAACGCCCGGCGGTCTGGGCCGTCTTGGTCAATTGTCTGGCCGCCTTCAGCTTGACCCGAGGCGCCAGTCTGCTCAGCTTTTCGATGACGCCCCTCGAGCTTTGCCTGCTCTTGCTGGCGTTGCCACGCGCGACCAAGCACAGCGGCTGGGCCTTGGTCTGGGGTGCCTTGGTCGCCCTTTTCGCTGTGGATTACGAAGGCGCCCTGCTGGCGGTCCCTGGTCTGGGCGTCGCCTTCGCGCTAGCGCGACCCAAAGCGCGCGTGGTCTTGGCTGGCGGCGCGGGCTTGGTGCTGGGCGCGGGCTTGTTGGTCTGGGGCAGCGCGCCGTACTTTGCCGACACCTTGGCGGTTCGACGCTCCCAAAGCTTGCCACCCAACGCGATCCAAGCCTGGCGCTTTTTTGTCGCGCACGCCCAGCAATATTTTATGGGTGGTGGACGTGGCCTTGTCTACTTGGGATCACCGCAACACCCGGCGTGGCCACCCTGGGCCCTAGCCGGACTGCTGCTGGGGCTGCCACTCACGTGGATCAAAGGCTCGCGCGCGGTATGGCTCTTGCTCTTGCTTCCCTTTGTGGCGTTGTTGGCGCATTCGCCAGCCATCGAGCCCAACCGTGTGGTCGTCGCGTGGCCCATGCTATGCTTGGTCGCGGGCGTGGGCCTGGCGGCGCTCGTAGGCTGGCTCAAAGCGCGGCGTCCCCGACTTCAGTTCTTGATCTTGCCCTTGGTCTTGGCAGGCGCGGTCTCTGAGGCGCGGGCTTATTTACGCGGCTTGGAAGAGCATTGGCCACGTTTTTATCACGAGAGTGCCAGTTTAGAGCGCGCCCGTATTTACCTGGACAGCTTGAACCCTCGGCCCCAAGTCTTGTCCTCGATGCGTCCCGGTGGCGGCGAGCTGGGCCGTTTTGCCCTAGGCACGCCCGCCGATCAAGGTCAAAATTTGGTGCTGGTCTTGTTGCCCTGGCAGCTCTCGGCCCAACGCGACCCTAAAGAAGGCCAGTGGTTTGATTTTTATTCGGTGAACGCCGAAGCTCCCGTCACTCTGCTTTTACCCGCACCCGAGAGCGCGAAACTTTGGATAGCGCGCGAAGCGCGCTTGAACGCATGGTGGCGTCAACTTCGCGCCCTGCCACCGAGCCAAGCGCTAGCCAAGCTACGCGCCATTGACATGGCGCTCGAAGATCCCTGGTCTCGGTCAGCGCTGTGGGACCAACGCTTGCGCCTGGCGCGCTACTTGGGCCAAGAAAATGTCGTCGAATTGAGCCAAGCCGCCACCCAAAGTCCCGCACCCGCCGACGCGTGGATGCGACTGGCGCAGGGATTTGCTGGGATCGATCCAAGCAAGGCCCTGGCCGCAGTCAGCAACGCCACCCGGGCCGATCCACGCCGTCGCGACGCCTGGCGTTTAAAGCTGGGTCTTTTACGCGCGCAAGCGCAAATGGCCGAAGCCGAAACGTTGGCCAAGGAGTTGAACGCCCACGACCCGCGTGAGACCTTTGAACCTTCCTGGTTAAAAGATTGACCCAACCTCTCTGGAGTCAAGATGCCCCGTGACAGCAATGCCGCTCGTGATAAAGATCGCCGCCAAGTCAATGTGCGCACCAAAGACGAACGCCGCGGCAAAGCCGACGACCGCCGCCGCTGTCCTGAGTGCGGTAGCAAGCTTGAACAAAAAACTCGCCGAGTCGCCACCGGGGTGGTGACCAGCACCAGCTGCGAGGCCTGTGGCTGGAGCCGCAGCAGCCGTCAGACCGATGTCGATGTGCTGCTCGCCAAGATGACTTGGGACCTGCCGTTGGTGCGCTCGGGGGCCGGTTTGCGCGCCGAACTGCCCAACGAGCTGGCCGAAGCGCTTAAGATCAAAGCGGGTGACAAGCTTGAGCTCAAGCCCCTGACCTTGCCTGTGGGCAGCCTGCCCATGCGCTGGAGCGTAACGCTTAAGCGGGGCAAGGCTTGATCGGTACTAGTTGGTCGCACGATTCTCGTCCCGCGCCGCGCTGGCTACTTGTCAGCGCGGTGTTTGCTGTCGGGGCCTTGATCGGTGGCGCTCTGCTCGATGCGTTGGTCCTGCATCCAGACTTTAGTCATGTGGACGAGGCGCAGGCAGTTGCGTTTGTGCGTGCCGCGCTCGACGGCCGGGGTCTGCCTTTTAGCTTTGGCACCGGCGCGTGGACCCGCGCGGTTCAAGCGGGTCTAGCCTCGTTGGGGCACGGTCAACTTTGGCTGCTGCGCTTGCCTGTCTGGCTAGGCCTGCTGGCAGAGTTGGCGCTGCTTTGGATTCTGGGTCAGCGTTTACTGGGCCAGCGCGCGGCGGCCTGCGCGCTCTTAGTCAATGCGATCTGTGGCTGGACCTTGCTACGCTCCCATAGCCTGCTCTCGTGGGCATTGCTGCCCGCGGCCCAGCTAGCGGTTCTGGCGCTTTATCTGCATGGGCGGCGTTGGGCTTGGATCCTGTCCGGCGCATGCGCGGTCCTGATGTTCTTAGATTATGAAGCCTGGCCTTTGGCGTTGCTTGGCCTGGTCGCGGCTCTCAGCCTTGGGCCCTGGGATCGCCCCCGCGCGCGCGACTTTTTGTTGGGCTGTTTGCCGGCCTTGGCCTTGGTCTGGGCTCTCTCTGCCGAAAATCTAAACAGCTGGTGGGCTTGGCGCAGCGCGCGCGAGCTGACATCGCTGAGCGTTGCGACGCAGGGTGGGCTGCAGCGTCTATTTAGTTTTTTTATGGGGGGTCCAAGTGTCAGCACGCTGGGGCTGGAAGGCTTCTCGTCTTGGCCATGGTGGGCCTTGGTGCCGCTGATCTATGGCACGGGCTTGAGTGTCCGGCGTGCGCCAGGTTTGTTGTTATGGATCCTGATCGGCATGCTGGGGCTCATTCCCCATGCCAACGCGCTTGAGCCCAATCGCGCGATCGCGGCTTGGCCTGCGCTCTGCCTTGTAGCGGGCTTGGGATTAGAACAAGCGCTCAGTTGGTTAGAAGAACAGTTGGCGCCCCTGCCAACGATGGCCGTGCTGGCCGTCATGCTTGGCAGTGCCAGCGTTTTAGAGTGGAGCGCGTTTCAAGACAATCAGGCTTTAAATCAACGGGGCTATTACGCGCGCTCGAGCGCGTGGCGTGCGCTGGCTCGAGAATTGGCGCCAACCAACGACGTTCAAATCTTAACGGGCTTCAATAGCGGTGGCGATGCGTTGCGTTATCTGATCGCCGAGCGCAAATCGTCCGATCTAAAAACCAGGCGCTGGGTGCTCGTGCCCCAAGGCCTGCTCAAAGATATCGATCCCAAAGGTCTGACAGTGCTCTCGGCGCGCGATTCCTTAGAGCTGGCTCGCGAAACGCTTTTGGGTCTACCTAGCACGGATCATTCCAGCGAGCTTTTTTTGGCTGAAGCCACCGCAAGAAACTTAGAACAAAGCCTGCCTGTCTTTGACACACTGTCCCAACGCGCGCAATTACGAGCGGCCTTGGCCACCAAGGGGCAGTCACCTTTGTTACGCAATTGGCTTTGGTGGCGCTGGGCGACATTGGCGGGGCCTGTGGGCGCTATCCAAGCGCGGGACGTCGCGGCCATTGCCCAAGAACGTTTTAAGGGCGGGCTGGCATTTTCGCAAATGGGCCTGCAGTTGCTGGCGACTCAGCCTGATTGGGCCTACGCTCTGCTTGATTTAGCCTTGCGTCGCGATCCTGACGTAGTGCTACCCGCGCAAACATTGGCTATCCTGGATCATTTGCGGGCAACAAATAAAGTCCCGGTCTTGCCCAAGACCCTCTAGAAGCGTATATTATTGATTCCTTTAGGAGCCATCCGATGAGCCCAGCGCAGACAAATATGCTTCCCGAGATCATCAGCACCGAGATCACTAACTTTAAAGAGAAAGCCGCCGCTTTTCGGTTGGGCACGGTCCCCGACGAAGAGTTCAAGCCTTTTCGCCTAGTCAACGGCGTCTATGGCCAGCGCCAACAAGATGTGCAGATGATGCGCATCAAAGTGCCGGGTGGTTTGTTCACGCCTGCGCAATCCATCGCCTTGGGCGATGTGGCCCGCGATTACGCGCCTTTGGGGATCGGGCACGTGACGACCCGCCAAGCGGTGCAAATTCATTTTATCAAGCTCGAGAACGTGCCCGCCGTGATGGAGATACTCTCCGCCACTGGCTTGACCACGCGCGAAGCTTGCGGTAACACGGTGCGCAATATCACCTGCACGCCTTTTGCGGGTCTAGCGGCGGACGAAGCCTTTGATCCCTATCCTTATTCATTTGCCGCCTACAAGCACCTGATACGCCGGCCTGAATTTACCCAGCTGCCCCGCAAGTTTAAGATCGCCTTCAACAGCGGCAAACGCGACACGGCCCTGGCGGCCATCAACGACATGGCGCTCTACGCCGAGACCCGCATCATCGATGGCAAGCTGCAGCGCGGCTTCAAGATGAAAGTTGGCGGCGGCCTGGGCGCCAGCCCTCAGGACGCTTGGCTCTATGCCGAGTTTATGCCAGAAAATGAGGTGCTGCCTCACATCGAGGCCATCATCACGCACTTCAACGAAAAGGGTGAGCGCAGAAACCGCATGGCCGCGCGCATCAAGTTCTTGATCCGCAAAGAAGGCTTCGAGACTTTCAAAGCCGAAGTCGCCAAGATCCACGCCACCATGGTCAAAGAGATCCCATTCCCCTTAGAAGTCGGCATCGCCGAGCCCAAGGGTGATAGCAGCGCGGTCGCGCCCAGCGACGGGCCCGAGGGTTATACCCGCTGGCTCAAGCTCAACTGCTGGCCGCAAAAGCAGAAGGGGTTCTACTACACCCAGATCAAGCTGACGCTGGGCGATGTCACGCACCAACAATGGCACGCCTTGGCCATGCTGATGGTCGACTATGGCCGTGGCGAGATGCGCACCGCGGTGGATCAGAACCTGATCTTGCCTTGGATCCCTTCCAACAAGCTGGCGGAACTTTATGTTCATCTGAAGAACTTGGGGCTCGCCGATTTGGGTCCTGACCTGATCGGTGATGTCACCAGCTGCCCCGGCGCGGACACCTGCAATCTGGGCCAGACCAGCAGCCGTGGTCTGGGCGCCAAGCTGACGCAGACGCTCACTTACACTGACGAGACCAACGACGACCTGATCGGTAGCCATATCAAGATCAGCGGCTGTCCCAACAGCTGCGGCCAGCACCACATCGGCACCTTCGGCTTCTTTGGCAACGTGCGCAAGGTCGACGGCAAGGACTCGCCGCACTTTCAGATGCTGATCGGCGGCGGTGTGAACGAGAACGGCGCCAGCTTCGGCCGCGTCATCGGCCGCGTGCCCAGCCGCCGTGCCCCCGAGGCCGTCCGCGTCTTTATCGCCCACTACCGCGCCAATCGCCAAACCGACGAGACCCTGACCGCGTATCTGCGCCGTCTGGACCTGCCCACCGCCAAGAAACTGCTCGAACCCTTGACCGAGGTCGTCAGCAATGATCCCGAGCTCTTCAAAGACAACGGCAGCGAAGTGCCCTTTATCTTTGACGGCGTGGGCGCCAGCGAGTGCGCGTAAGCCTCTAATAAATAAGCTCTAAAAATAAAAAACAGCCCGCGCTCTCGCGCGGGCTGTTTTTTATTTGCGACAGCTTCTCGGTTATTTTTTGTCTAAAGCCTTGTAGACCAGCTCGGTATAAGCGTTGGCGATGAAAGGATGGAAGATGTGTACCATCAGCACGGAGGCCACGCCGCGGCCGGGGTCGACCCAGGCTTCACCGCCCGCCAGACCAGCCCAGCCATAGCGCTTGCCGCCCCGCGGCGTCGGAAAAATACCCAGCCCTAGGCCGAAGCCGTTCTTTTTCACGCCCACCAGGCGTCCCAAAAAGTCGCAATCAACCTTGCCGACCTGGTTGGACAGCATGGCCGCGACCGAGGCCTCGCTTAGCACGCGTTTACCCTGCCAGAGGCCCTTTTTCTCTAACATCTCGTAGAAGCGCAGATAGTCAGTAGCCGTCGAGACCAGCCCGGCGCCGCCGCTCAAGAAGATGGGACGGCGCTTGTAGTCAAAGCTTGCGGCATCCTCTTGCATGCGCTCGGCCTTGCGCTTGACCCAGCCGGCCTTGTAGATCGCAGCCATGCGGCTCTGGGACTCTTGGGGCACGTAAAAGCCGCTGTCCTTCATCCCTAAGGGCTTGAAGAGGCGCTCGGCCAGAAAATCGTCCAGGCTCTTGCCCGAAACCACCTCGACCACCCGGCCCGCCACGTCCAGCGAGAAGCCATATTCCCAATAGCTGCCCGGTTGATGCTTCAACGGCAAACTGGCCAGCTTGTCCACGGCCTGAGCCAAGGTCCAATCCTTTGACCCTGTGCCGGCCTTCTTGTACAGCTCATCGATGGGCGACTTGCCCCAGCCATAACCCAGGCCCGAGGTGTGCGTCAGCAGGTGCCGCACGGTCATGGGCCGCTGCAGAACCACGTAATCAATGCCCCGGCCCATGCCGAAGAAGCCCTTATGCTCGACACCGACCTTCACGTTGCCAAAGGCAGGGATCCAGCGCGAGACCGGGTCATCCAAGCTCAGCTTGCCGTCGTCCACCAGGATCAATACAGCTGCCGCGACCACGGGCTTGGTCATGGAATAGGCCCTAAAGATGCTGTCCGCAGCCATGGGGATGCCCGCTTCCCTATCCTGAGCCCCCACCGCCCGCAGCACCCAAGGCTGCCCATCCCGGCTAGCCGCCATCACCAGCCCCGCCACATGCGTGTCATCCACCGCCTTCTGCGCTGATTGGTATAGCTCGACCAGCGCAGGGTCAGCGGCTGCGGTCTCAGCCCGCAATCCCTGGCTAGAGGTCACGAGCAGGCAAAGGCTCAGAAGGCTGGTCTTGATCGCGGATCTAAACATCGGAAACCCTCATGTAGGCCGGCCTCGCTCAGCCCTTCGCCAAGCGCGCGCTCTTCTCTAGGACCAGCTCTAGGCCGCCGGGGATGATGTAGACGGCCGGGACGATGATGTAGATGGCCAGGCTGACGTGGACATTGACGAAGGCGAAGAGCATGGCGATGAAGTAGAGCAGCATGGGGATGCGGATGATGACCCGGGTGGCGCGCACGACCAGCTTGGCGTGCTCGTTGACCATGTCGTTCTTGATCACGTACCACCACAGCAGGCTGAGCGCTGTGCCGATCAAGAGCAGGTTGAGGCCATAGAAAAAGACCGCCACCTTGTTCTCGGGATAGCTACCGATCATGCCGGCGGTGAAGGCCAGCACGGACACGGTCATCAGGTAGAGGTTGTTGAGCCAGAGCAGGCCGCGGTTGCTGCGGTGGGTGTAGTGGAAGAAGTTGTGGTGGGCGATCCAATAGATGCCGACCACCAAGAACGTGGCAAAGTACGTGACGATCTTAGGCCAGATCGCAACCAAACCCCACATCAGCTCGGATCCTGACCCGGGTGTATCGATCACGGGGACGTGCAGTTCGAGCACCAAGATGGTGATGACGATCGAAAACACGCCATCCGAGAATGCCTTGATGCGGTCGGTGCCAAAGTTTTCCCAAGGGCGTAATTCTTTATTCGACATCTTTGAACTCCATTTAGGCCTAAGCTCTCACACGGCCAATATCAGCGACCCCAGCAAGGCCAACAAGGTCCCACAGGCGACCTCAAGCGCTAACCACTTTTTGTCGCTGCCTTGGCTTAAGGGTCGTAAGAAGCTCAGGGTTAAGCCGCTGCTTAAGAATAGTAGGCCGTTTAGTTTTAGGGTGGTTTGTCGGTCGAGCGAGTTGTTGAGGATCAGACCACACAGGATAGCGATGACGATGGCGGCGATGGCCCAGGTTTTGGGAGAAAGTTTGTCTAGGTGGGATTCTTCGACTTCGATCATGGCCTCTTTGGGACGTTGCGCGCAGATGGCGCCGAAGAGGCGTTCTAGGTTTGTCAGGTCGCGCAGGATGATGGTGTCGTCTTCGGTGTGCAGCTCTAAGGCGAGAACACGCTCATCTTTGGCTTGGATCATCTTCACATGGCGTAAACTTCCAAAAACGATGATACGAGTGTAATCACCGTGCGTGATCTCGATGGCGCTTTCGCGGAGCGTCGCTTTGCGGGCGCTTAAAGCCGCGGTCCAGGTGCTCTCGGGAATCTTGATCACGCCATAGCCCATGGCCAGCAAGAGGGCCCATTTGATCAACTGCAAGAGAGTGCTGTCGGGAGCGACCACGACACCCAAGGCCATCAAGAGAGCAAAGAGCGCCAGCTTGAGCAAGTGGCCCAAGAGCACGCGTTCGGCTAGAGCCCGGGGCAAAGCGTTGCATTCAAGGTTGTCTTGGGTCATGGCTCGGGTCAGAAGGGGTGTTAACAAAAAAGCCGCCAAGCGCTGGCGGCTTTTTGCTGTTCATCAAAGTAAATCAATCACTCGCCGTTGGTGCCGATGCTCGTGACAGGGCAGGCTTCCAGCTGTTCTTGGCAGAGCGCGATCTCTTCTTCGGTGGTCGGCTGCTTAGAGACGTAGGCGTTGCCATTTTCGTCGGCCGCAAAAAAATCTGGCGCGCCGCTGTAGCAAACGCTGCAGGCGATGCAGCCTTCACCGCTGGCATCGTCCGAATTGGTGCAATACCAAGGACCCGCTATGTTGGTAGGGTGTTTATTGGCTGCTTGGGGCATGGTCGTTCTCCTTAAGGTGTCTTGGGGCCGAGGGCCGTCCCGCAATCAATGTGGGGACTATAGATTTACCATGCCTTGACGCTTTTTCAAGCAAAATCAGGCCTCCCGACGGCTCTTGGCACGCTTGCGGGTTTGAATCTTTACAGATTTGGAACCTTTTGCCGAGCCCTGCATCCAATCAACGCAAACCACGCTTCCCGTCGAAAAAATGGCAAAGGGGGCCCAAAGTTCGGCCAACCACGACGCCTCCGGGCGCCCCTGCCATAGCCACCAAGTTCTGTATAAAAGGGGCAAGGGCAGACTGAGCAAGATGGCGATCCCAATCCAACGCCGCTTTATCGGGGTCATGCTTGCTCCTGACGCAGCGCCTCATCCACAGTCAGCGGCAAGTCCTTCGGGACCTTGCCTCCACGGCGTTGCAGCTCGTAAAAATAACGAGTGATACTGGGTGCGCTCAAACGTGCCCGCTCTAGCAAAGGAATATCGGTGAGCACCTGGCGCACGGGCCCGTCCGCCAACACATGCCCCACGTCCATGATGATCACGCGCTCCGCCAAGCGTGGCACATAGTCCATCTTATGCGTGACAGTCAAAAAGGCATAGCCGTGGTCATGGTGCAAATGCTCCACCAGTTCCATCAGATGCTCACTGCTGGCGGGATCCAAGGCGTTCTGGGGCTCGTCTAAGATCAAGAGCGGAGACCGCATCGCGATCAGTCCCGCCAAGGCCACGCGCTTCATCTCGCCGCCCGACAGATGATGGATGGGCCGACGCGCCAGATGCTGGGCCTCGGTCAGGTGCAACGCTAACTGCACGCGCTCGTCAACTTCGGCCTTGGGCAAGCCCAAACGCTGCAGACCATAGGCCACGTCTTCGGCCACAAAATTATTAAAGAGCTGATCCTGCGATTCTTGAAAAAGAAAACCCACCGTTCGAAAGATCTCGCGAGCCAATTTTTTATCTAAAGGCTGGCCGCCCAGCTGAATATCCCCCGCGTCCGGCGTCAGCAGTCCCGTGACCAGTTTGAGCAACGTCGTCTTGCCGCAACCGTTGGGTCCCAAGAGCGCCACGCTCTCGCCGGCTTGAATACCAAAGCTAACACCCGCCACCGCGGGCACGTCATCGTGATAGCTAAAGTGCAGATCGCGCACTTGCAACGCGGGTGCGCCACTGGGTAGGGCTGTCGGGGCCAGCGCGCAGGTCGGGCAGGCGGGGTCCCTTAAAATATTAGCGATGCGCTCACGCACGGGGCACCCGCCCTGAGCGAGCCGCCAGTTCCATCGGCGGCGCAGTCGAAGGGTGCTGAAGAATCGAATCCCTACCACGCACGCGCATGGCCATCTCTACGCGCTCAGCCCGCTCAAGCGCCCGCATAAAGATCTGGGCCAGGATCAGGCCCATGGTCGCCATGCCGGTTCGATAATTTTGATAACCCCCTCGGGCGCGCGCGGCGGCGCGCA
>JANLXT010000172.1:0-3671 GCA_031365225.1 candidate division FCPU426 bacterium | reverse complement strand
TTTACCCGGCGCCAGAGGGCCGCGGCTTCAAGGACTACCGACTAGCGGTCGTGCCCAGCGACGCTGACCTCGATAGCAAGGGCGACACTCTCACCTGGACCTACCTCAAGCTGCCCGATTTTGTCACGTCGGTGCTGGACCCCACCCGCTCTATTCTGCAGAACAACGGCGGGGTCTTGGGTCAGCTTAACATTGGTCGCCTGGCTAATGGACGCTATGACCTGGTGCTGGCTATCGAGGGCGATCGCTTGAGCAGTCTGCCCGATGGCACACCGATCGTGATCAGCGGCCTGTTGGACACAGCCGTGGTCGAATCGTTCACCGTGGCGAACACGCCCGGGGTCTATGACCTGGCGGCGGACCCCTCGCCCTTCTATCAGCATGTGGCGGTCAGCGCGGCGATTGTAGGCGATACGGACACCCCAGTCTTCAAGCTGAGCCTGCCCAACTCGCTCTTCGCCGAGGTCCCCGGCACCCTGGCGGACCCCAGCTCCAACATTTGGACTGCGGCCTTTGACGTGAGCAGCGGGGGCAACACTTCGTTTACTCTGAGCGTGCAGTCCTCGGCTGGCACGCGCAGCATCCCGCTGCGGCGCATCGCCGATAATAGCCTCATCCATGCCGAGCTCAGCGCCCCGGTGGATGGCTCGTCGCGCACGGGTCGTCTGTCTATCGAGGGCAAGGCCTATGTGGGCGCGCCCGACGTGCTGGGCTCCTGGGACTTGGACTACAGCGTGGATGGCGGCGGTAGCTGGACCTACCTTCGCCAAGGTGCGCGCATGCCGATCGCGACTACGACGCAGCTGGCCAGCCTAGACTTGGCCAAGCTGGGAGCCAGTCGCCTGGACCTGCGCTTGCGGGTGAAGGACGCCCCAGGGCACGAGCGCTTGGTGCAGAGTTATGTCGACATCCCGTTGCAGGTGGGCCTAACGGTCTCGCCGCAGGTGCTGATGGTGGGCCAGGGCCAGCAGGTCAAGGTCTCCTACGCCTTTGACAAGGCGCCGGCATCAGGCAAGGTCGAGATCCTGGACCCGCAGGGCGCAGTCATCGCCGGCCTGGGCAGCATCGCCAGCGCCAGCGGCACCAAGACCTTCACCTGGACCGGTAACGCCATCGACCTGGGCACCTATTCCGCCCGCGTGACGGCCCGTCTGAATGTCAGCGACGCCGACCTGAGCACGAGCGCCCCCATCTACGTGGCCCAGCTGGCCGCGGCCGACAGTAGCAAGGCAGCGCTGGCTGTGAAGGCGAACGAGATACCCAGGCCCTATGTGCAGTGGACTGCGAATGGGAGTGGTCAAGCGGACATCGACCATCATCTGCCCACCGTCTCGATCAATGCAAGAGGCACGCTCCAATGGGTGGATTACCCCAACGAGCCCCTTTTCGCGGCAGATTGGCATTTCAATGGAGAGAATAACTCGGTATTCCCTGTGCCTCCATTCGCCGTCCCGTTTGATCAGCGGCTGCATATCGGTGGGGCAGGTGAGGATGACGACCAAGGTATGTTGGGCATCTATCAAGCAACGCTTGATAACGCCCTAGTATCGACAAATGTCTTTGCTTTGCGCGGTAACTTCCAGTACGGGTTTGTCGCCGATGTGAATGCCAATGCGGGACAACAATTCCAGATCATTTTTCATGGACGCGTTCCAGACCATCGTGTTGCCGATCTAGTCCAGATGCGTTTTGAAGGGCGCCTGCATCCGCAAGTGCGCTTTGACCCTACCTATGCCCGGACGACGATCTCTGATGCTCATATCTTCCGGCACCGGAGGCTTGCACGTTATTTCGAGGTTCGTTTTGATCCTGACGATCAGAGTGGCCAGCACGGAACTCTAGACCGTGCGACCAATCTGCCTGGCATGCCTCGCTTGGGGACCATTAGTGGTGTCGATTTTGGGGGCGCCAATGATCCGAGCGTGTTGCTAGGGTCCAATACTGTCGAATCCTTGCTGGAAGGATTGACGGAAGCACCACTACCGAATGCTTATACGACCTCTGGTCCTCATGGGCAGTCCGATCCTGGCTATCCCGAGCCGCCCTTTGACTATCATTTCTGGAAGCGCGGCATCAACGGGTGGGGGAGCCTGTCGCGCCTGCTCGGCGGAACGACGACCATCCGATTGAGGCAGAGCGTCAACTTCAACTTCCGGGTCACGGTCACAGAGCAGCGCGCTGCCTATTCGATCGCTGAATCGAGCACAGACGAGGTCACTCCAGTCTCTTTTGACATCGCAAGGACCCTGATTTTCCATACCGGGCGTTATTGTGGAGGGGCGATCGGGCATGGCTGCATCGGCGATGGCATCGAGGTGATCGATTCCGATGGCAACATCGTGGCTACACCCGCAGCGTACCTCGAAGATGTTTTCAATTCCGGGCTGATGTCTGAGCCGGTTGAGATCCCAGCTGGGCAGTACACGGTGCGATTCATTGCGCCTGACAACCGCCAGCCCCAGATCAGGTCGATGGACGTTCTAGCGACTTCATGGGTTAGGCATGCGGACTTCACTCGCCCCTTGAGCACAATCCTTTCGGGGCCGATACAGTTCGATGCTGTTATCGCCCCGACGGACGCTTTGGCTAGCATCGATGCTCCAGCGCAAGTAGCGCCCGTAGGGGTCAGCTATGTTGATAATGATCTCTTGAACAGCAGCCTTGGTCAGGTGACGCGGGATGGCGACACGTGGCATGTGTCGTTTGAGAATCAGATTGTGGGCCATGACTCGCCTTGGACTGCTCTGGGCGCTATTGATGGTGTCTTTGCTCTGTGGGGCAAGGATCTGAGTGTGAACCTGTTCCAGAGCATGGGCACAAATTCGCAGGTCGCCGGCATCAACAGGCCGGATATCTCCCCGCATCGCTCTACATGGTCATTGGGTCTGCCAAGTTATCCCGATAGCACAGATCCCCATCTGGACTATCAGCTAGAGGCTTCTGATCCCGAATATGCCACAGGGAGCGGCCCAGATGGGAATGTGAACGCGCTTAGCACGGTCGACCAGCAGTTCTCGCCTGAGTTCGGAACGGACGGCTTCATGCTGGGCGAGACCTACGGCGCCATGCCCGGTGACCTCGTGCGCCTCAAGCTGAAGGACCCCAGCCCGACACCCTACGCCTCGCGCACTTTTGTGCGCGTGCTGGGCACGGCCAAGCCCGGGGCCGAAGGATATTACACGCTCGAGGTCCGCCCGCAGGGCGGGGATTGGCGCCTGCTCAAGCAGGGTAGTGTGGAAGTGGTGCAGGGGGCCCTGGGTTATTGGGAGACGACAGCGGGCACGGACCCTGAACTGGGGTCACACGAGCTGCGCCTCACCGTAATCGATGATGAGGGCCAGGCACGCCAAGCAGTGGCAGTGACCAAGGTCGGCTTCCTGGCTGACGGCAGCAAGGACGCCTCGGCCAATGACGCTTACGAGCAGGCGTCCATTTTCTTCCCCAAGGGCGCCCTCAAGGACGGCATCGAGAAGGCCATCGCCATCACGCCCCTCAAGCGCGAGGACGTGCCACTACTGGCCAACGGAGCCTTCCCGGTGGGCCTGATCTTCGACCTGCATTCCAAGCCCACGCGCCTGACCCGCGACGACTTCAACAAGGACGGCTCGGGTCGCGTGCCTGTGCCCGCCGTGCTCACGGTGCAATACGACGACCGTCAGATCCCAGCGGGT
>JANLXT010000168.1:0-2477 GCA_031365225.1 candidate division FCPU426 bacterium | reverse complement strand
CGAAACGATCAATGGTTTGCTCGGGACCTCATTTAAATCTTCAGAGATCGAAGGCGCTCTGCAACGTCGCGGGTTTAGATGTGAGGGAGACAAGGCGTGGCCCCCTGCTTGGCGTCGCGACTTGAGTGTTTGGCAAGACTTGGCTGAAGAAGTAGTTCAGATCTTGGGCTTAGATACCATTCCCAAGACGGATCTGCCAGAAGTCCGTACCCCCGATCCAGATGCGATAAGCTGGGACAATGCATGGTTGTTGAGAGAGTTGGCGGTTGGACTTGGTCTGCGTGAGGCCCAGTCCATGAGCTATTTGGATCCCAGCTTGGCCAAGCTATGGTCGATGGAGGCAAGCAGCCCTCGTATGGACAATCCTCTCAGTGAGGAGCAATCTTTACTAAGGCCCAGCCTCTTGCCCAATCTAGTAGAGGGTGCGCTTGCTAGCCAACGGCGCGGGGCCGAGGGCGTCGCGCTTTTTGAAATGGGCCGGGTTTTTGACCCTCAAAACGAAAAGGACCGTGTGGCGATTGTTCTGTCGGGACTCAAGCGGCAAGCCTCATGGGCGGAGCCCGAGATAGCGTGGGACGGACACGACCTTCGCGCGATGCTCGAAAAACTAGCTAGCAATTTACGCGTGACGTTAAACATGGAAACCGAGGTCAAGGACATCCCCCCTTACCTGCATCCCGGTCAAGCCGCGCATGTGCGTTTGGGTCCTGCCCAAGGTTGGATGGGGTCCTTGCACCCCGCTTTGCAAGAGGGGCTTGATGCCGAAAAGACGAGCGTTTGGGTCTTAGAGCTTGAGGTGACCATGACCAAAAGTCTGCGCCGCGAACCGAGCTACAAACCCTTTAGCCGCTTGCCTGATATCGCTCGCGACATCAGCTGTTTGATGGACTTAGATATGGAAGCTGGAAAAGTCCTTGAATTTTTGCGGCGTGAAGGGGGCATGGATGATACCCGGGTGAAGGATCAATACATCGGCCCAAATCTACCTGCGGGTAAAAAAAGCCTAACATTCGCCTTGGTCTACAGCGCTGTGGCGCGTACCTTGACAGACACCGAAGTGAATCAAAGGCACGAAGATCTATTGCGGCGCCTTGAGCAAGCGCTGCCAGTTGAGGTGCGTCGCTAAAACATGGATTCTCTTGAGAGACTAAGCGCAAGCGTCGAGCAGCTCTTGCTCTTGTGTCGGGCCTTACGGCGCGAACGCGATGAGCTTGCAACGATGTTGGCGGAAAATGCTCGAACGAGCGGTACCCACGCCGAGGTTTCAGGGCAAGCTATTCAAGAGCTTCGGACAGAGGTTCAGCGTCTTCAGCAAGAATTGAGCCCCGAAGCAGATCTGCAACGGCGTGTGCGGGAATCCGAGCTTGAGGCTGCGCATTTGGCCCAAACCCTCGAAGATGAGCGCCAACAGACACAGCAGGCTTTAGCGCGAGAACATCAACGCGGGCTAGAGGGGATCGAAACCGAGAGACTGGCGATTGCCGAGTTACAGGCGCGCTATGAGGCGCGTGTTGCGCAGCTAGAGAACGAAGTGGCCGTGGCTAAAGTGGACGAACGCATGCCGGTCGACGAAGCGACGCTAGCAGCGGCCCAGGCGGTGGCGAGCGAGAACGACGGAGAACTTCAGCGTCTGCGCGTAGAGTTAGTCGCCAAAGACTCTATTGTGCACGGCATGCGCGCTCGCGCTGAAGCCGCCGAAGCGGTCGTTGCTCAGGTTCAAGCACGTGTGGCGGATGCCATGGCCGAAGAAGCCCGTTTGCGAGACCAGATTGAGTCTGAACGTCGCGAGATGATCGCGCGGGCGGATCAGAACGTCGCTCCCGAAGAAATAGCGGCATTGAACGAACAGCTTCGGCAACGAGAGGCAGAGCTAGTTCCGTTGCGTTCCTTAGCAGGCTTGCGCGATCGGCTTGACGCGGAACGCCAAGCGTTGCGGGTCGAAAAACGGGGCGTGGAGCGGTATCAAAAAGAGCGCGGGTTGCTTAAGCGCCGCTTAGAAGAATTGGACGCGACCCTGGCAAGCGTGAGGCTTAGCGGATGAGCGAAAAGAGGACTGTAAAAATCAAGATTTGTGGGACAGAGTATGTGCTCAAGGGTGATAGCGACCCTCAGTACATGCAAGATCTAGCCAGCTACGTTGACGAAAAAATGCGTGAGCTGGGTTCAAAACCCAATTCACAGATGCACCGAGTCGCGATTCTGGCTGCTTTCACCATTGCCGATGAGCTGTTTAAAGCCCGCAGGGCCTTAGACTCAGATCGCCAGCGCTTTGATCAGTCCGCGCGACGAGCTGCTCAACTGGACCTTAAAGTACAAGAGGCATTGGCCGAATCGAATAAAGCTCCAGAACCCGAGCCCTTAGCGATGGAAGAAGCCGCTACCGAAGTGCTCGATTTTCCAACGTTCACCAAGCCTGAAGAGATCCCCGAGGGTGAGTGATAGGGCTGTTTCAAATAAAAAAAGCGCCGCGATTGCGG
>JANLXT010000069.1:0-12999 GCA_031365225.1 candidate division FCPU426 bacterium | reverse complement strand
GTATGCAGATGCCACGCTTTGATCGCGCCAGGCATGACCTGCGAAAAATAGACCTCTCCAAATTTTTCAAATTCAGGCTCATCCGCCCGCATAAAGTGCATGATCTTTCCACGCTCGTCCAAGATCTGTCGCAAAGGGGTGACGCTGACTCCTTCGATCATAAGGCTCCTTAGTAGGCGCCGCGCGTGAACAACAACGCGGGCAGGGTTTTAATTAAAAGTTTTAGGTCCAAGCCTAACGACCATTCGTCGATATAGCGCAAGTCCAACTTCATCCATTGCTCAAAGCTGAGTTTATTGCGACCCATCACCTGCCAATAGCACGTGAGTCCTGGTTTGACAGAATAACGACGCCGCGCCCAGGCGGGCACTTTGCGCGCCTCGTAATTGGCCAAGGGCCGTGGTCCCACCAGCGACATCTCGCCTTTAAGGACATTCAAAAACTGCGGTAGCTCATCCAGCGTGGTCCTGCGTAAAAACCGCCCCAAGGGCGTCACCCGCGGATCGTTTTTCACCTTGAAGACCGGTCCATCCATCTCGTTGGCCTCGCCAAGTTCGACTTGTCGCGCGCGAGCGTCAAGGACCATGGTCCGAAACTTATAGAGGAAAAAAGCGCGCCCGTTCTGGCCTGCCCGCTTTTGCGAAAAGAAAACAGGCCAACCCATGCGAAGGGCCACTGCAAGCGCAATCAGGGCTAACAACGGCGCCAACATGATCAGTGCCAACAATGCCAATCCGCGATCCGCAAGTTCTTTAACCATCAAGGCATAGGGGTTTCTTCGGTCCAAACGTGCCACCAGGCTCATCGCCTGGCCGAAAGGTTCTAATGTAGAAGCGGAACCATACGCCGAACCCAAAAGCACCCGCACCGTGACGCCGGCTTGCGCGGCACGCTCAAGCGTCTCGCTTAGCTGGGACACACGCGTTGGCGGAGCGGCAAAAACCAACTCATCCACAATCCGGGTTCGCAAGACCTCTTGCAGGGCACTTAAACGACCCAGCACCCTGAGCCCCGCGATCGCATGGGCAGGGCCCAACGTGACGGCGCCGACCACACGATAACCCCAATCCTGATTCTCTTCGTAGACCTGGCTCGCCCGGCGCAGCTCGGCGCCCTCGCCCACCAACAAGACGCTCATAGTATTAACGCCTAAACCGCGTATCGACTTGAGCAGGCGAAGCTCGGTCCATTTACTCAACGACAGAAAAAACCAGCACAGCACCATGTAGGCGCCCATGGCCTTGCGTGACAGATGCTGGACCTTAAGGACAAACAACGCGATGCCAAAGACCGCCAGCATCAAGAACATAACTTTGGCCACCACCCAAAGCGCTTGGCGCAGGCCCACCCGGCGCGTGTCACTCTCGTAGGCGCCTGAAACTAAAAAAGCGAATCCCCAACTAAGGGTGAGCATGAACGGTAGCTTAAAGAGGTAGTCAGGGTGCCACGTGATGTCCAAGCGAAAGGGATTGTAGCCCGCTTCAACCCCGCCGCGAATCAAGACATAAATAAGCACCACCAACGTCAAATCGACGCTCAAGCGTAGCAGTTTAAATATACGGCGGCGGTCTTTGGTCATGCTCTTCCTCTAACCTTTAAAATTGAATGCCCGCACTAACATGGTCCGTCGAACTTCGATCCCATTTCTTGACCACACATGGTCGGGCAAGGGTTCCCAGCGGGCAAAACGTACCGCCATCTCACCTAGCTCCCAAGTCTGTCCTATCACCAAGATCGCGTTTCTGCCGATCTGCAGCTCAGGGTGATTCCAAAAACGATACTGATGATTGGGCTGCCCTTCTTGCACGATCAAGACCCGCTCGTGCTGGGGCAGATAAAAACCCAGCTCAGCGGCGTTTTGATAAGAGTGGGCGGCCACCATCGTTTGAGGTCCCAGGCTCAGGCGTTCGGACTCGACCCGCTGGGCCAAGGCGCGCCAACCGCTCAGCCGGGCTGGAGCGTCCGCACGCGCAAACTGCTGCGGAAAAGGCAAAAAAGGCCGGAGCGCCTGCGCGTAGACCAAGCCACTGATGCCAAGCGTCAAGCCCAAGGCCCAGCGGCTAAAACGTCTGTCGGCATCACCACGCTCGTTCACGCTAAGCGCTGCCAACAAAAGTCCGCCCAAATAGGCTGGCGCGGCCCAATTCCCTTCGACCCGTGTCCGCAGTGAGAGAACCAAAAAAAAGAACGCAACAGGCGCGGAGGTCAAGAACAAGAACCAACGCATATCACTGACCACGGCGCGCTCACGCCAAACATCGCGCCAGCCCCGCACGACCAGCCAAAGCAGCAACGGCGTCACCAAGCCCACTTGCGAGATAAGATATTCCGCCCACGCAAAATACGAGCGCCGGGACGGGTCCGCACCCGCCAGCGAGCCCACGTGCTGAAAAGAAGGCCAGGCGTGAGCCGCGTTCCACATCACAAGTGGCACAGCGCCCGACAACGCCAGCAACGCGCCCGCCCAGAGCCACGGCGATCTAAACGCCGGTCGCAGTGACGGACGGCTGAGCAGCGCACCCAGCATGCACAAGGGCAAGAGCAACATGGTGTACTTGCTCAGCCCACCCAACGCCACCGCCACCCCAGCGACCAACCACCAGCGTGGCTGAGCAAACGCACGTAGCGAGGCGTACAGACCTAGCATCCAGAACAAGCCCATCAAGGTGTCGTGCATCATGAGCACACCACCCACCGCAAAGAGCAACAACCCGTTGATAGCCAGAGTGAGCCAGACGGCCATGCCAGGGAGACCTAAGGGTCCCACGCACGCCGCTGCCGCGATCGTCGAGACCAAGAATCCGCTGACCACACTCGCAAGGCGCACCCCTTGTTCGTTAGTGCCCAAGAGCGTGGTGCCCGCGCGAATCGCTAGCGCTAACATGGGACCCTGATCGTAATAAGCCAGCGCAGGGCTCCGCGACCATTCCCAGTAGTAGGCTTCGTCCTCGGCCAGATCCAAACGACCCGCCACCACAAACCGGATCAGCGCGAACAACAATGCTAGAGCCAGAGCGCGCCGCAGGGGGCGTCGTAAAAAAGCACTCATGCGCTGACTCGAGCAAGGCGCTGCGCCGCAAAACTCACCCCGATCACGAACCATAGGGTGAACGAGGATTGAAACGAGCCCAGGTTATATTCTGTCAAACCGTGGCCAAAAAAGACGATCAGCGCCATGCAGAGTCCCAGTCCCGCGCCACGCCCCAGGGGGGCCAGGCGCATGTCGCGCGCCGCCTTCGCCGCAAAAATAAAAATACCACCAAAAAACACGAGCGCGAGCGCCAGCCCTGGCAGGCCATACATCACCGCTAGCTGCAACGGCGTGTTATGAAGATGTCCCGCCTCTTTATTGCCCGCCTTTTTGTACGGATGATTAAACCACGCCACGTAATCAGGCCGACGATAGCGCAAAAAATATCCTTGCTCTTCTACAACACTGCCATCCGCCAACGTTCTTTTGAAACTTGTCAAACTATCACCGACCCCTGTCCAAGGGTGATCGCGCAAGAGGTCCAGGCCCGCTTGCGCCATGTAAATGCGTTCGCGATTTGAATCATTGTCCGCGTCAACCACCGACGCGAGCCGCTTTACCAGAGGCGAAGATGGAAACAGCTGAACAAAACCTAAGAGCGCTAACACGCCCACGAGCGCCAAGCGTGGCTTTTGAACCAACAACAAACCACCCAAGCCTAGACCCGTGGCTAACCAAGCGCCCCGGGTCATGGTCATCAACAAGCCGCCCACCAAGAGCGCCATGCAAACCCAGACCCGCCGCCGCCGCCAGGCGTCGTCATGCGTGATCAACCCCGCGTAGAAAGCGATCAAGAGGGCGTCGCAAGCGGCCAACACCATGTAACCTCCCGACCCGCCTCGCGCTCTCCACTCGACATCGTTGACCCAATGGTAAACCACATCGCTCCATGGGGTGCCGTGCAGCCAAGCCAACAAGGGCTGGGCACCAAACCACAGAATCGCTTCAAGGTTCCAAAGCGCGCTAAAAAAAAGCAGCGCGCCTAAGATCGCCCGCAATCGGATTGGCTCATCCAAGCTATCCAACGCGCACCAAGCAGCCACCGCCAAGAACCATTTACGCCAGGTGAACAAGGACGCGGGCGCGTTGGGCGCGAGCAGCGATGTGAAAAGCGTCCAAGCCAAGAATGCCACCCAGACCCAGCCCCAGCGTGGAAAATCAGGCAAGGATCGGCGCAAGATCCAGCGTGCCGCCAACCAAGCCGCCAAGGCCACAAAGAAAATATTCTGCATGGCGATGGACAACGTCGTGACAGCCGCAAAAAACCAAAGACTGACAAAACTGATCCGTTCAAACCTAAGTGCCAGGGCCTGCGTCATCGCTTCCCTCCGTGCGCGAGCATTTCACGTGCGGTCAGAAGCACGCTGGCAACGTCCAAACGCCGCATGCACTCGTTATCATAGGGGCAGACGTTCAGCTCGCAGGGCGAACACGCCGTCGCGGCCTTGAGCACACGCGAACACTCAGCGCGTGGCCCCCATTGCGAGACTAAGTTGGTGCCCGAGTACAAGCCCAGCACAGGAGTCCCCACCGCCGCCGCCAGATGGGCGGGCCCCGAATCAACGCTGATCAACAAACGCGCGCTTTCTAAGAGCGCCGCCAGAGCCTCTAACGAGAGCAAACCCGCCGCGACCGCAGGTCGTGGGCTCGTCGCCTTGGCAATCGTTAACATCTCGGCACGCTCCGAGGCGTCGCCCAAAAGCACCACCCGCTGACCCTTGGGCAAGCTACTCAAGAGCTGTGCCCAGCGTTCAGGCATCCAACGCTTGGATGCCGCGCCACACGCCGCTTGGACCGCGACAAAGCCACGGCGCAGCTTCAGCTTGCGCAGCACCCGGCTTGCCTCGGCGCGGGCTTTGGCCCCCGGGACAAGACGCGGTCGCGCTAGGCCTGCCGCCGGCACCCCCGGCAAACCTGCCTGAGCCAACAAGCTCAAGGTCTGGTCCACCTCGTGCAGCCCAGCGTCCCAGGTCGCCGAGTGCGTAAGAAAAAAACGTCCCGCGGTCACCGCGTGGCCCAATCGCAACGGAACCCCCGCGCGCGCCAACGCCGCCATATGCCTCAGCTCGCCGCGTGGCTCGATCACCAGATCATGCTCACCCGCGCGCACTGTGTCGGCGAGTGTCGTGATCGCGGCCAGCGGCCACGCTTGCCGTGTCGGACGCGCGAACCAAGGCGCGGGGACCACCGCGATGGTATCGACCCCTGGTGCCATGCGCGCGACGGCGGCTCCCCACGGCCCCACATAGAGCGTCAACTTGACATGGGGCAAGGCGTGCCGTAACGCTTGCAGCGCAGGAAAAAGAAAAAGCAGGTCACCCAAGTGATCTAGGCGCAACACACCCACTGAGCGGATCCTCGCCCAATCGATGGGGGGTCTTTTGGACTTGAGCGCCAAATCACCCAGCGCGTCAAGCGCGCTAGCTCCAATGCGCTTGAACGCCGATCGATACACATACGGCGAGTCGCGTTGTACGGCCAGGCCTGGGTCCACTCGCACGCTACGCGGTCTCAAAAAAAGAGCGCACACCCAAGATCACCGCTTTGATCTGTGCTTGGCTCAATTCGGGATAAATGGGCAAGCAAAGCACTTCGGTCGCGGCTTTATCCGCCTGAGGTGAGTGCGTTTTGTCCGCGCGATACGGCGCCTGCGTATGCATGGGCCCTGGATAGAAGACCGCGCTGGCGACATCGCGCAGGCGCAAATGCGCCTGAAGCACGTCACGCTGTCCGCCTTCCACGCGCAAAGTGAACTGGTGCCAGACACACGCCGCGTCTGCCTTGGGCAGGATCAGCGGCAGATCACGCAGGTCTTTTAAATACGCGCTCGCCACCTTGCGCCGAAGTGCGTTCCAACGCGCGACCTTGGGCAACTTGGCGCGCAAGACCACCGCCTGCACTTCATCCAAGCGGCTGTTGTAACCGACCAGCTCGTGGGTGTAACGCTTGGGCGAGCCATGCTCGCGCAGCATTCTGGCGCGCGCAGCCAACGTGTCATCGTTGGTCGTCATCATCCCAGCGTCACCCGCGGCCGAAAGATTTTTGGTGGGATAAAAACTGAACGCCGCGGCGTCTCCCAGCGTCCCGCAGCTCTTTCCGCCCACTTTGGCGCCAAAGGACTGGCAGGCGTCTTCGATGATGGCGATGCGACGGCCCTTCAACAGGCCCCGCAAGGGCGCCAGATCCATGGGCAGGCCATAGAGGTGCACGGGGATCACCGCCTTGCTGCGCGGCGACAAGCACGCATCCAGCTTGCTGATATCTAAGTGATACGTGAGCGGGTCAATGTCACAAAAAATTGGCTTCGCCCCCACGATGGACACGGCTTCGGCGGTGGCAAAAAAACTAAAGGCCGGCACCACCACTTCGTCCCCAGGGCCGACCCCTGCCGCCCGCAGCAAAATAAAAAGGGCGTCGGTGCCGCTGTTGCACGTGATGGCGTGCTTGACACCAAGAAACTTGGCCGCTTCTTGTTCAAAAGCTTTCACCTGCGGGCCCATGATAAACGCACCCGTCTCAAGTGCCATGCGCCAGCCAGCCAGGATACGCTTGAGCAAGGGCTTGGTCTGAGCCACAAGGTCGATCATGGGTACGCCGATATTTTTCTTTTTCAAAGGATCGCCTTGAGTAATTTGAGCGCGGCGCGGCGCGCGGGTTCCAGCGCGATCTGGTCCACGCCGTCATGCGATGCTCGCAATGCGATGTCATGCGGACCACGCGGACGCCACGACGCGTAGTTCCATTGGGGAGCAGGGTACAACCCCAGCACGGGGACTTTCGCCGCGCCCGCGGCGTGGATCGCCGAGGTGTCGGGTGAGATAAGCATATCGCTGCAGGCGATCGCCGCTAGAAAGTCGTCAAGGCTTGAGCCAGGACTGGCGAGCGTCGTCCCTGCGGGCAGACCGCTTGCCACGGTTTGCGCTAGCACAATGTCCAAGGGAGCAAAGAGCAAGCGCAACCGAACTCGCGGCGACGCTTTGACCAGGGCGCTGGCCAGCGCCTGCCATTTGGCGGCGCCCCAGTAACGCGACGGGTGGCCCGCAGAAAGATTGAGGCTGACCACTTTGACGCGAGCCCCGGCGCTGGCGCGGAATCGTCTAGCCAGCTTAAGCGCGACTGGATCCAAGCTCACGCTCGGCCGCAATGGCTGGCGCGACCCCAGACCCAGCGCTAGGGCCATGCGCTCTAAGCGGTCCAAGACATGGCTACGTGCGCTGTCAGGCGCCGCGACCGTGGTATCAAAGGCCGCCAGCGTGCGCGCGTTACGGAACGCGACAGAATGTTTGGCGTGGATCAGACGCTTGGCCAGGACCGTGCGACGCGAGCCTGCGTCATTCAGATCGACCAGCAGATCCCAAGCCCGCCAGCGTTCGCGCAACGCCAACGCGGGCAGGTTCCAAGGCCGCCACGCTAAAACTAGATCCAAGTCTTGATTATGCTTAAAGAGCGGCACACTGCGCGGCAACGTCAGGAGCCCCAGCCGCATGTTTGGATAACGCTGGCGCGCCCGCACAAAGAGCCCGCTGCAGACCATCAGATCACCGAGCTTGCCCAAACGCACAAAGAGCAAGCTGCGCACACCCCGCAGCTCAACGAGCGCGCCCGCAGGCGCCCGGCCGGTCACCCGCGACCAATGCCCTTGTAGGTGAAGCCGAGTTTTTTGGCTTTGGCGGGATCAAAGATATTTCGGCCATCCACGATCACCGCGCCACGCATGCTCTTTTTTATCTTGCTCAGATCCAACTCTTTAAACTCATTCCATTCTGTGAGTATCACCAAGCAATGCGCGCCCTCGGCGGCTTCGTAGGCAGAATGGCAGAGCTTGACCTGGGGCATCATTTTTTTGGCGGCGTCCATGGCAGCGGGGTCATAGGCCCGCACGCGGGCGCCCTTCTCTAAGAGGGCCGTGATCACATCCACACTGACGGCGTCGCGCATGTCATCGGTGTTGGGCTTGAAGGCCAGCCCAAGAATGGCGATGACTTTGCCTTCAAGGGTTCCCATGGCCTGCTTGATGCGCCCAATCATCCCTTGTTTTTGGCGCTCGTTCACATCCATGACCGCGGTCAAGATTCTAAAATCATAGCCCTCTTTGTCCGCGATCTTTACCAGCGCCGAGACATCCTTGGGAAAACAACTGCCGCCGTAGCCCGCGCCCGCGTTAAGAAAGCTGGCGCCAATGCGCTTGTCCAGGCCCATGCCCTCAGCCACCTTGGCCACGTCCGCATCCACGCGCTCACAAAGGTTGGCGATCTCGTTGATAAAACTGATCTTGGTCGCAAGAAAGGCATTGCTGGCGTACTTGATCATCTCGGCCGAACGCAGATCGGTCACCACGATCTTGGGTGCCAACGGCTTAAAGAGTTCCGCCACGCGTGCGGCCACGCGTGCGTCGCGCGTGCCGATGACAACACGATCGGGATTGTTAAAATCAAAAATAGCGCTGCCTTCCCGCAAGAACTCAGGGCAAGACACAACATCCACGCTCGCTTTCGAGCCACGCCGATCTAATTCTTCTTCGACTAGGCTTTCGACCATGTCCCCCATGCCCACGGGCACGGTGGATTTATCGATCACGATCAGGTCATGCGTCGCCGCACGTCCAATGCCACGCGCGACTTCTTTAACATATTCCAGATTGGCTTCGCCATTGGGCAGGGAGGGCGTGCCCACCGCGATAAAAACCATGTCGGCATTCTTAAGGCCGTCGGCCAAGCGGGTGGTGAACACCAAGCGCCGGTCTTTGGTGTTGCGTTTGACCACCTCTTCGAGCCCGGGCTCGTAAATCGGCATCTTGCCTTTTTTTAGCCCCGCGACCTTTTTAGCGTCCACGTCCACACACGTGACACGGTTACCCAGATCAGCAAAACAGGCTCCCGTCACCAAGCCCACATACCCCGTACCCACCACGCAGAGATTCAAGCAAGCCTCCTCGGCCCTTAATAAAGTAAAATATTAGAATCAAGATGATCGGACATAACTTTAGCACAGACAAACAGCCCGAACAAGGAGCTCTAGCCATAAATAGGTCTATTAAATAAGGGTTTTCCTTGTCCGGCGAGCAAGATTAGTAGCCAAACTGTGCGTCCTCAAAGAGGTCCGCCGTGACCTGGTTGCTGCTGGCGCGGACCTGCGGTAAAGCCTTTAGGCTCAATGAAAATCCATACTGCCAGCCCCCCACAGGTGTTTCGCGAGCGTAAAATTCTAGGTCCCAGCAATGCAGGCTGCGCCAAACACTGAAGGCCTGCTCTTCAAGCCGAGGGCTGCTCGCGTTGAAACGATCATAGGCCGAGACTTTCCAGTTTGTGGTCACGGCCAAAGTCGCCCGCGCGCTCAGGAGCAGTTGGTCAAGATTGACACGTGGCTCGACGCGCTCTAGAAACGCGGGCGCGTTTGGATCAAAGGGCGAGGGGGTCAGCACCAAGCGATTGTTCACCCACGATGCCCCCAGCCCCAGTTGCCAGCGTTTGGCCGGATCGTTCACTCTGCCATTCAGATCCACGGTCTTCACCTGACTGGTGGTGGGGTGCCAGCCAAGGCTAAGATCCGCTCCGCGATGCTCGGTCGGAGAAAACGTCACCTGTGCGCGCGCTAAGCCTAAGCGACGTAAATCGCTGTCCACTTGGTAGGGTCGGATATCATAGCTCTCAAATAGATCCACGCTCCAGGTCGCGCCAAGATCCGCGCGCAATCTCAGTTCGGCCAAATTCAAAAGTTCACCCGCCCAACGCAGGCTCTCGATGCCCGTCACCTGCCGGCTGTAACGATGTCCCAGCTCGCTATTCAACCAACGTGAATAACGATGGCTCCAGGTGAAGCCGGTACCAAGCATCGTGTTCGCGCGCCCAGTCCCCTCTTCGCCGTCGTCGCGCGCCCACGTTTCGGTCAGGTCTCCCTTGCTGGTCAAGCTATCCCGGCGCCCCAAGCGCAAGCTATGGGTCAGGGTCGGAGCGATGTTCACGCTGTTGCTATAGTAAGCGTTGCGTGTGTCATACAGGGTTAAGCCTTGCCCCACCAAGACCTGTGGCGTGACAAGACGCCGTCCCCCTCCGCCACCCAAGGACCAGTACAACGGCACGCCATCCCAGAGTGGCCGCGAAAAGCGGTCGTAGCGAAATTCGGGCATCTGCCGCTCGACGGTCACATACTCGCGGGTCGGCTCGGCCAAGCTACCTGGGCTGGGTGGCACGATCTGCAACAACTGCCGTTCACTGGCTTGTAGGTTCCAGGCGTAATCTTTTTGGCTGGACTGTAAAGTCAGGCGGCTACGGCGCTGAAACGCATCACTGCGATTAAGGTCATAGCGCTCATTGACATCAAAACTCGACAAAAGCCCGACATCACCCATCAAGCGGCGGCCCTGACCTAGGTCCTGGGCATGCTTGTAGTCGAGTGACCAACTGTCGGCTGAGCGATCGCGTTTATCGCGCACATAGTACCCGCCGATCTCGCCAATGCCCTTGCCAAATTGGTAGTGGTGGCTGAGTCCGCTACCAACCCCCTTTTTGTCCATCCAATCGAGACGGATCGTGCCGTACTGTTCTTCGTCAAAAAAATAGTTATAGGCGGTCCGAACATAAGGACCCAAGGTCTTGGTGTAGCCTGGCTTGATCTCAAAAGGAGGTCTGCCATCACGCAGGCTTTGGCTGTAGCGCGGCAGATAAAAAAGTGGCGCGCGCCCAACGTAGACGATCACTCCCTTGGCCCACAAGCGGTCCCCAAAGCGGACCCGCAGCTCGCGCGCTCCCAGGCGCCAATGCGGTTGCTCGCGCGCGCAACTGCTGACTTCGCAACCACGCAAGGACACGCTGTCTTTATCAGGCTTTTCAGCTTCTTGACCCGTGGCTGACCATGCGTCGCGGGTAAAAAGCAACTGCTGGGCCTTTCCGCGCTCGCCTTTCATGTCTAGTTCAAGGCGCTGGGCAAAGATCGTGTTACCACTCTCCGCCCAGACCACGCCGCCTTCGGCGCGCAAAAGTCCTGTCTTCATATCCAGCCAAACCTGGCGGGCCCACAAGCGTGTCGCACCACTCTCGACCAGCACGTGCGCTTCGTCCGTCCCCTCGGCTTCCATGCGTTCTTCGTCCTGAAAATACTCCACCCGATCCCCGCGCACGGTCACTTCGCGGTCCTCCGACCAGCCTTCGACTGCGGCTTCGCCTCCGCTCAGGCCAGGGTCTGCGGCGCACAAGAACGCAGGCAGCACCAAGAGTGCTGTCAGCAGCAAAAATAAAAAGCGCCCTTCAAGACGAAGGGCGCTTGTGAGACTTTGAATGGTCAAGTTTATGCCCGCTTTAGTAGATCACTTCTCCGCTCATCGGATCAAAGAGATGAGCCTTGCTAAGATCAAAGACCAATTCGATATCGGTGTTCACTTCGACCTGTTCGTGAGTGTCCACGCGCGCGATAAAGGGTGTCTTGCCTGTTGTCAGATAGAGATACGCTTCGCTACCCATGGGCTCGACCACTTCGACCGTCGCGGTGATAGTGTTGTCTTGGCTGGCGTTGGCGGCATAAACCTTGTCATAGATGTCTTCGGGACGAATCCCGAGAACGATCTCGCCATCACGATCCGAGACAGCCTGGGCCATCTCTTCGGGCAGCTTCAACTGGAAATTATCCTCGTCAAAGAACAGTCCGTTGGCGCGCTTGAGCAGAGAACCTTCGATAAAGTTCATGCTGGGGCTACCGATAAAGCCCGCCACAAAGCGGTTGCGTGGCTTGTCGTAGAGATTGATAGGGTCGGCAACCTGTTGCACCAAGCCATCCTTCATCACCACAATGCGGTCACCCATGGTCATGGCTTCGACCTGGTCATGGGTCACGTAGATCATGGTCGCCTGCAGGCGGGTGTGCAACTTGCTGATCTCGGCGCGCATCTGCACGCGCATCTTGGCGTCCAAGTTAGACAAGGGCTCATCAAACAAGAAGACCTTGGGTTTGCGCACAATCGCGCGACCGACCGCCACACGTTGACGCTGACCGCCCGAAAGCTGCTTGGGCTTGCGGTTGAGCAGGTCCTGGATGCCTAAGATCTCGGCGGCTTCGTTGACGCGCTGCTTGATCTCTTCTTTGGGGTACTTGCGCAACTTAAGACCAAAAGCCATGTTCTCGTAAACGGTCATGTGGGGATACAAGGCGTAGTTTTGAAAGACCATCGCGATATCACGGTCTTTGGGTGGGATGTCGTTGACCAAGGTATCGTCAATCCAGATCTCGCCCGAGCTGAGCTCTTCGAGCCCGGCGATCATGCGCAAGGTCGTGGACTTGCCACAGCCCGACGGACCAACCAAAATCAAAAATTCTTTTTCTTCGCAAGTGATGTTAACGTTGTTAACGGCAATCGCGCCGCCTGGAAATGACTTGGATACGTTCTTGAGGACTACTTTGGCCATGAAATTGCTCCAAAAATCGTTTTCCGACCATGCTTTTCCTAAAAGGCCTGCGCCCGGAGAAAGCCAGTCAGACGGCGGATTGTATCAAGGGGCTTGAGTCGCGTCAACGAGCCATTCAACTTGAGCTTTATAAAAATGCTTTGGGACCAAGGGATTTTAGTATCGTACCCGCGCTATAAAGGCTACCGGCGGCCAAGACCAGCCCCTGCGGCCCCGCCCAACGTCGGGCGGCACGCAAAGCCAGGGGTAGGCTACTGCAAGCGATCGCGCGATGGCGGCGCTTGCTGAGCCAAGCCTGCGCCGCACCCGCGTCCAGCCCACGCGCATCGGGTGGCGTGGCCACAAAAACTCGTTGCCCCAAGGGCGCGAGCCAGTTCAAGATCGCGGGCCAATCTTTATCTTTCAATACACCCAGCACAATCGCCTTACGTCCAGGCCAGCGCTCCAATTCTTGCCGCAAGGACTGCGCCAAGCGCTTGGCACCATCCGGATTGTGCGCGCCATCTAAGAACGTCAAGGGCTTCGTCTATTTCGGCGACATCAGCGTCGATTTCTGGCGGCTGTGGATCGACG
>JANLXT010000062.1:0-7681 GCA_031365225.1 candidate division FCPU426 bacterium | reverse complement strand
GCGGGTTTGAGGCGCCCTCTTACTTCCACGCCGCCATGAATGCCGCTGGGCTCAGGGGTTTGACGGGACGGCAGATTTCGGCGGGGAAGTCTTTTAGGTTGCCGGTGACCAGCAGCTTGGCGGGGGATTCTAGGGCGGCGCTCAAAAAGGGGAGGTCCGTGGGGTCGGGCAGCTGGCGGTCGCAGGGTTTGGGGCTCACGGTCAGGCCGGTCAGCTGGATGAAGCTGAGGATCTGGGCCACCTTCTTTGGGTCAAAGGCAAAGCGGGGCCGGGCCAGCACTTCTTGGTACTCTTTCAGGATGATCGGGCTGTGCACTAGCCGCAGACGGCCTTGGGCGACTAGGTGCAGCAGCTGGGCCGGGGGGCCCTGGGGGCTGTAGAGGGCCGAGACCAGCACGTTGGTGTCTAAGACGATGATCACCCGGCGCGGCGGCGGCGCACGGTGCGGATCTCGGCTTGGATCTCGGCATCGCTGGGCTTGGGCTGCCCGGCCGCCGCAGACTGCAGGCCGCTCAGCGCGGCGATGAACTTCTCCCGCTCGACCGCCGCCATCTCTTGGACCAGGTTGTCCTCGTTCAGGTCCCGCAGCAGCGCCACCGGTTTGCCGTTGGCCGTCACCACCAGCGCGCCCTCTTGCTTGAGGCGGCGTAGCATGGCGGCTGAATGATTGCGGAATTCACGCACGGGGACGAAGCGCATGGGCTCTCCTAAAAGACTGCCTACAATAAGGCTACGATTAGGCTACATAAAAATGGCTTGAGACGCAAGGTGATTTTATTGAGCTCATAACATACAAGTGTATGGTCATTAAATAACTAAACTTTAAAACTCTTTATTTACAAAGCTTTTAATTACTTAACTTTCTTGACCAAAGTCATGTCCCTGGTGTATATTACCATACACTTGAATGGTAGCGACAACGCGCAAACGATGACATCGAGCGCAATGACGCTTAGCATAGCCTAACGCAGAGACTTGGAGGAACAGAATGGCAAACAACGCAGAAAGACAACGCGCGCTAGAGATGGCCGTGTCAGAGATCGAGAAGCAATTTGGTAAGGGCGCGATCATGAAGATGTCGGACGCGCCGTCGGTGGATATCGAGACGATCCCGACGGGAGCGCTGACGCTGGATCTGGCGCTGGGTGTGGGTGGTATGCCACGCGGACGCATCATCGAGATCTACGGGCCTGAGAGCTCGGGCAAGACGACCCTGACGCTGTCCATCGTGGCCAACGCGCAAAAACAGGGCGGCATTGCGGCGTTCATTGACGCAGAACACGCCATGGACCCCGATTACGCGCGCAAGGTGGGCGTGAATACAGACGAGCTTTTGATCTCGCAGCCTGAGAGCGGTGAGCAGGCTTTGCAGATCGTCGAGACCCTCGTGCGGTCTTCGGCCATTGATATCATCGTCATCGATTCGGTGGCGGCGTTGGTGCCCAAGGCCGAAATTGACGGCGAGATGGGCGATAGCCACATGGGCCTGCAAGCGCGTTTGATGAGCCAGGCCTTGCGCAAGTTGACTGCGATCGTGGCCAAGAGCCATACCTGCGTGATCTTTATCAATCAGCTGCGTGAAAAGATCGGTGTTATGTTCGGCAGCCCTGAGACCACCCCTGGTGGCAAGGCCCTCAAGTTCTACAGCTCGGTGCGCCTTGATATCCGGCGTATTGAGAGCATCAAGGTTGGCAATGACGCCGTCGGCAACCGGGTGCGCGTCAAGACCGTCAAGAACAAGGTGGCGCCACCCTTCCGCGAGGCGATCTTTGACATCATGTTCGGCGAGGGTATCAGCCGTGAAGGCTCGGTGTTGGATCTGGCCGCCGACATGAACATCGTCGAGAAGGCTGGCTCGTGGTTCGCCTACGAAGGCAACCGCATTGGCCAGGGCCGTGACGCGGTGAAGGCTTTCTTAAAAGAGAACCCTCGTCTTTGTGACGCGATCGAAGTCAAAGTGCGGGCCGAAGTGGCCAACCGCGCCAAGGCCAAGATTGACGAGGCGGCTGCCAAATCGGCGGCCAATGCGGCCCGCTACGCCATCGAGCTCAAGGTCCCCAATACGGCCGAAGAGGCTCTGGGCGAGAGCAAAGGGGCCAGCAAAGTCACGCCCGCTACGCCAAGTGCGCCAGCCAGCCAGGCCCCCGCGCCTGCGCCAGCCGAAAAGCCCAAGAATGCCGAGTTAAACGGCAAAAAGTAAGCAAGACGTTCACGAAGGGGATAGCTTGCCATAGGCTGTCCTGCCTTCTAGAATAGGGCCCTGTCTTAATTGGACGGGGCCCTTTTTTGTGGCTGGAACCAAGTCGGCGGGCTAAACGTAAGCATTAAAGACATCCCTATTAACGTTAACGGAGAACTCAAACATGGCCAGCCCCAAATCTAAGCCCACCGCCTCAAACCCCAAAGCGACCGGCACTATCAAAAAACTTTTCTATGTGGCAGTGGCCCTTGGCGGCTTGCTTGTGATTGCGGGCCTCTTGGCGCCGCTCTTTATCGACTGGAACGCGCTTAAAGATAAGGCCACCAGCCTGGTCAGTGAGCAACTGGGGCGGCGTTTGAGCATCGGCGATGTCAAGGCGGGCCTCTTTACGGGAGTCGAGATTCACGACATCACCTTGGCCAACGGAGCAGGCTTTGATCGTCAGCCGCTCTTTCACGCCGACAAAGCCGCTTTGCGTCTGAGCCTCTTTAGCATCTTTAGTGGCAAGATCATCATCAAAGAGATCGAGTTTAAAGGACCCAAGGTCCTGATCGAAAAAAATAGCGAAGGGAAGCTGAACATCCCCGGTAGCGGTTCGTCCGAGAGCAGCACCGCATCGAGCTCAAAAATGGGCGCGCTCCCCAATGTGGTGCTGGCAAGCTTGCGCATCAGCGACGCCGAGATCGTTTACAACGACCACGCCAAGGGCGCCAAGACGGCGATTAAGGGTTTGGACCTGCGCGTCTCAGGCTTTAGCTTGAAAGCCGCAGGCAAGAGCCGCGTCGAGCTTAAGTTTACCGCTGAGACCGAAGGCAAAAGAATCCCTGTCGAGCTCAAAGCAGATTTTCGCCTCGATCTCGCCAAAGACAGTTTGGCGCTCTCAAGCTTAAAGCTGACCCTGCCAGGGCTGGTGAGCACCGCCCAAGGCAATGTTGAGGCGCTGACGGGTAAGCCGACCATCAATCTCGAGACGACCCTAGATATTGATCTGCCCAAGTTGATCGCGGTCTTGCCTGCTTCCGCGACCCAAGGCGTCAAAGACGCCAAGGCCAGTGGTTCGATCGCCCTGCAAGCCAAGGTCAAGGGGAGCAGTGCCGCGCTTGAGAGCATGAGTATTGACGCCACGCTTAGCTTCAAAAACGCCGGTGTGGACCTAGGGGACCTGCCCTCGGTCACCGCGATCCAAGGCGATCTGCGCTTCACGCCCAAGAGCTTTGATATCGCCGATCTGCAGTTAAAGCTGGGGGGCTCGCCTGTCAAGATCAAGGCCAGTGGTTCTGGGTTCACCCCCAAAGACCTGATGGCAGGCAAAGACATGCGCATGAGCGTGCGCTACGAAATTACTTCGCCTGACCTAAACCTAGATCCCTTGCTCGCGATCGCGCTGGCACCGGACCCGCCAGCGGTCGAGGCGGCCAAAGCGGCCGAAGTGAAGCGCACGGGGGGGATCAAAGATCTTCGGGGTGTGCCACGTGGGCTAGAAGTGGCGGGCACCATCAAGGCGGGCGCGCTGACGGTTAAAAAAATCAAGACGGGCACGCTTGAGCATATTCTAAATTTGCGTGGTGGAAAGCTCAGCTCAACCATGGATCTCAAACTTTTCGATGGCATCATTTGGAACAAGACTGATGTGGATCTGACTCAAGCGGGTCCCGCGTTCAACTATGATCTGCGTGTGGCCAAGCTTAATTTTGATAAAGCCGTGAGCGCTGTGGCGACCTCGTTTCCAGAGAGTGTGGCTGTCGCGCAAGTGAAGGACAAGATCTTCGGCGCCCTTTCAGTCAATGCCAAAGGCGCCGGGCGCGGGTTTAAAGGCGAGGCCATCAAGAAAAACCTGAGCCTAGAAGGGCAGTTCGAGATGAAGGACGGCAAGCTGAAAAAGCTGGATAGCGTCGAGCGTCTCGCGGCCGCGATCCCGCATCCTCAGACCCAAGCCGTCTTGCGTGAGGACATCGACTTTGGTCAGATGGGATCCAAGCTCACTTTGCGCCAAGCCAAGCTCACCGTGACCGATTTTTATCTATCGACGGGCGCGGATCATCGCGGCGGCAAGTTGTTGATGCAGGGCGCGGGTAGCCTGGTCCTGGGTGGAGCGGTGGATTTTCGTATGACGCCGCATTTTAATCCAAGCGTCGTCAAACTAGACGGGGTGGCGGCTGAGGGATTCAACGACGACGCGCAATGGGCGACGTACAATTATCTGGCGTACAAGGGTCCCACGCTCGCCGAAGCCAAGGCAGATTATCTAGCCGGCGCCAAGAACGCGGCCAAGCGCGTGGTGGACAAAAAAGTTCAACAGGTCAAGCAACAAGCTCAAGAAAAAGCTAAAGAGGTTATTCAAGAAAAAGGCAAAGACTTGATCAAGCAGTTGCCCGATAACTTGAAGGGCCTGTTCGGCCAGTGACAACAAGGTCTCCTCAGCGCTTACAAAGCCACGCCGCCACGCTCATGGCGGCGTGGCTTTTGTGTGTTCCAGCCTTTGGGTTCAGCGCCCCGCCAATCCAAAAACTCGTCGCCACCCAGGGCAGCAATCGCCGGGTGCTACGGCTGGCCTTTGGTGGGGATGTGATGTTGGATCGCGCCGTGGGCAAAGCCTTGCGCGCGCATGGTGCCGCCTGGGCTTTTGAGCGCGCCCGCCCTCTTTGGGAGAGCGCCGACCTGATGGTCGCCAATCTCGAATCACCGGTGGGTGAGGGTGGATTGCCTTACACGGGCAAGCCCGTGCTCTTACGAGGGCGGCCTCAGGATCTGGACGCGTTGGCTTTGGGTGGCATTGGACTGGTGAGCTTGGCCAACAATCATATTTTGGATTGGGGACCCGGTGTGGCCGCGCGGACTGTGGCCGAGCTGGATGAGCGAGGCATCAAGCATGTGGGGCTGATCCAAGAGGGAAGGCCTCAAAGTCCCGCGGTGTTTCGCATCAAGGGCTGGACCATCGCATTCTTGTCGTATTGCTCGGTGTGTCCCAAAGAGTTCAACGCCAGTGGTTCGGTGCCAGGCGTGGCGGTGGCGCTCAAGACCAACATGGCGCGTGAGGTGGTTGCCGCTAAACAGCAGGCCGACATCGTGGTCGTCTTAGTGCATTGGGGCCAAGAGTATCAAGCGGCCAACGACTTGCAGCTGCGCCTTGCCAAGAGCTTGGCCGAGGCCGGCGCGGATGTGGTGATTGGGGCGCACGCGCATGTGTTGCAGCATGTTAAGCGTGTGAGTGGCGCGGTCGTGGCCTATGGCCTAGGGGATTTGCTCTTTGATCTCAGACGGCCCGCGACGCACCCCTCGGCCGTGCTGTGGGTGGACTTTGAGCGTGGCAAGCCGATGACCTACGGGCACAGCGCTCTCGATATGTCGACGTTTCGCCCCGAGCCGGTTGCGGCGGACAGCGAGGGTGGCCGATGGGTCGCGCGCGCGCTGCGACATCCTTTTCCTTTCAATGGACGCTGGGACTTGGGTGGCGATGCGCGCTGGGAGAACCTGCCATGAGCGCCGCCTCAAACAAGATTCACGTTTACACGGGCGATGGCAAAGGCAAGACCACGGCGGCCCTGGGTCTTTGTTTGCGATTTTTAGGCAACGGTGGCAAAGTATGTTTGATTCAATTTGATAAGGGCGGTGAGGGTTTTTATTCTGAGCGCGCGCTGTTCCCATCTTTGTCTGGGCTCACCCATATCCCTACGGGACTGGGGCGCTTTGACGCCGAAGCGCAGACCTTTCGCTTTAAGAATATCCCTGAAGATACCCAGGAGGTCCAACGTGGTTTGAAGGCGGCCAGCACTGCCTTGGGTGAGGGTTTTGGTCTATTAGTATTGGACGAGCTGCTTTCGCTACCTTTGACAGGATTGGCAGATAATCAAGCGATTGAAGGGTTTTTAGATGAATATGAAGCCGCAGGGCGGCCTTGCGAATTAGTGCTGACGGGACACAAAATTTGGCCCTCTCTCGTTGCCAGAGTGGACCTAGTCACCGATTTAAAGAAGCTAAAACACTACTTTGAAATCGGGACAAAAGCTAGAAAAGGCATTGAATTTTAATCATATTTCTAATTATTTTGAATCTTATCGATAGGGTGTGAAATTTTATTCCGCTTTGTGAAAACGATTGACAGCCCAAGCTAGTCTCCACTAACATGATTTCATCATCTGAACCAGACAGCCGATTTTTCAAATCTGTTTCTACATACAAAACAGCCTAATTTGAGAGAGCCCTATGCGTCGCAAAAAAGTATATGAATCAACGGTTCAGTCAGTGGAACGCACTCTCGATATCGTGGAAGCGCTTTCCGCCAACCGGACTGGCATTGGGGTCACCGAATTGAGCAAGGCCTTGACCCTGCATAAAAGCACGGTGCATCGCCTTTTGACCACCTTGATGGTCCGTAAATATGTCGAACAGGACAACGAAAGCGGGAAATACCGCCTTTCTGTAAAGCTCTTTGAGCTTGGCAATGCGGTGCTATCCAAGTTAAACATGCGTGCCCACGCCCTGCCCTTTTTGCGTGAATTGCGTGAGCGTTGCCGCGAGACAGTTCAGCTATCGATTGTTGATCAAAACGAAGTCCTCTATATTGATGTTCTCGAGAGCCCCGAAAAAATTGGGGTTAAAGCTGCTATTGGTGAGCGCGCGCCCCTCTATTGCACCGCGGCTGGCAAAGTTTGGTTGTCCCATCTACCGGACGAGCGCGCCCAAGAAGTTATGAAGGGTGTTGAATACAAGCCGCGCACCACCGCGACCATCACCAGTTTTGATCGTCTTAGGGACGAGCTGTCCAAGGTGCGTGAAACTGGCGTTGCCAAAGACATGAAAGAATATGACGATGACATGTGCGGATTGTCCGCCGCGATCCGTAATTACCGTGGTCGTGTGATTGCTTGCATATCGCTGGCCGTACCCGCCTCGCGCTACACCGACGCGTCTTTTAGCGAGCTGGCAAAGTTAACGCGAGAAACAGCCGATAAGATCTCTTATAGCGTTGGATTTACCGAGAAATAACCGTATCATCTCTCGAAACCGCAAAATCAAGTTTTGACCCACATGGATTGCTTAGGTAAGATAGAGCTAGGCAAGTAATGCTCAAGGGGCTTTTTGAAAAAAGCAATTATCAGCTTCGCGATTTTGTACTCCCTGACTGCCACGCTTGGTGCGGATCAGGGAACCACGGCTGCGTCGTTCTTAAAGTTGGGAACTGGACCGAGGGCCATTGCTATGGCGGATTCGTTCGCAGGTTTGGCGGATGATATTAACGCATTGCAGTACAACGCTTCTGGCACGGCGTTTATGAAGCAAAAAGAAGTCACGCTGATGCACGCGGTTTGGTTTCAAGACATCTTTTATGATTATGGCGCCGCGGTCTTGCCCATCGAGGGTATCGGGACATTTGGTTTTAGCTTCTTGTATCTCAACGCCGGTAAATTTGAAAAGTATGTTTTAGATGCCGCCAACAACCCTGTGCGCGTCGGTGATTTTACCGCTAGTAGCATGGCGGGT
>JANLXT010000081.1:0-4112 GCA_031365225.1 candidate division FCPU426 bacterium | reverse complement strand
AGGTTTCACGCTCGTTGAGCTCATGATCGTGGTCGCGATTATTGGTATCTTGGCTGCCATCGCTATCCCCAAGTTCGCTGACATGTTGGAAAAGTCACGTGATGGCGCTACCAAAGGCAACATCAGCGCTGTCAAGTCGGCTATTTCCATCTACTACGGCGACCAACAGGGACAATGGCCAGGTGTCCTGGCTCAGGTGGGAGCAACAACCAATCCATTGACGTTCCTGCCCAAGTACATCAACAGCGTTCCTCCAGTCAAGTCCGTGGCCGCTTACAAGACCCAAGCGAACGTTGCTGACGTTGGCAAAGGTCCTGGTCGTAACAGCGCAACCGCGAACAGCGTTTACACTGGCCCCTTCAGTGCGATCGCTGTGACGGTTCCTGGCACGGGTCCTTACGGCGAAGGCTGGGTGTACAATGCGTCAGACGGAGCCATGTGGGTGAATTCAACCCTCTTGGATATGTCTGCCAAATCGTTCACGCTCTTTGGCGCTGAATAAGATCCATAGTTAGTTGACTGCTGTCCAAACGTAGCAGTTGACCAAAAAGGCTGTCGGTCTTTGCCATCGTTGGTGGTCTTCTTGGGGAAAGTGCGGTTGCTGTTTCGGCGACTCGTCATTCCACAAGTACCCAAGAACCGCTTTACCTAATTTTGTAGTGTCCGATTTTTAAAAAGATTGACATCACTCTATCAGGAACCCGTAGATGAACTTAGATCCCGTACCTCTCTTCTTCGCCGTCGGCCTGGCTGCCGGCGCATTGAAAGTCGACCTGCGTTTCCCCAAAGACCTGCATGACGGCCTGAGCATTTATCTGCTGATGGCTTTAGGTCTCAAGGGCGGCGAGGGCCTGGCGCAAAGCCCTGGCCACTGGGCTGGCCCGGCGGCGGCCGCACTAGCTCTGGCTTTGACCTTGCCATTCTTGGCTTTCGGCATTTTGCGGGCCTGGCGCTTCGGTCGGGCCGACGCGGCCGCCATCGCCGCCCACTATGGCTCGGTCAGCGTGGCCACCTTTGCCGTGGCCCAGGCTTACCTGAACGGACGCGGAATGAGCTTCGAGCCGTCCCTGGCTTTCTGCCTGGTGCTGATGGAAGGCCCAGCTCTGGGCGTGGGAGTGTGGCTGGCTAAAGGATCGACGGACGGCAAGACCTGGAAGCTCTTGCGCGAAGAAGTGCTGCTATCGAAGCCGATCGTGCTTATGGGCAGCGGGCTTTTGATCGGATATCTGGTGCCGCCCGACAAGATGCAGGGCCTTGAGCCCTTTTTCCACGGACTCTTCAAAGGTTTGCTGGGACTCTTTTTGCTTGAGATGGGCGTCAGCGCCTCGCAGCATCTGGCCACGCTGCGCCAGCAGGGCCTGCGCTTAGGCGCTTTTGCTCTGCTCATGCCGTTGATTGGCGCTTCATTGGGATTGCTGGCCGGACATTGGGTGGGTCTCAGCGCGGGCGGCACGGCGCTCTTGGGCACACTGGCGGGCAGCGCCAGCTACATCGCGGCGCCGGCGGCCATGCGCAACACGGTACCCGAGGCCAATCCGGCGCTCTATCTTACGGCCAGCTTGGGTGTCACCTTTCCATTCAACGTTTTAATCGGCATACCGCTCTATGTCGCCGCGGCGCAGTGGTTGTCGCAATGAGCGCTCCTGTCACTGCTCGCGTGGCGCTTCTGGGCGGCGGGCAATTGGGCCGCATGCTGGCCCAGGCGGGAAGCAAGCTGGGCATTCGGATGAATATTTTGGATCCTGACCCTCTGTGCCCGGCCGCGCCCTTGGCGGATCGTTTTATCAGGGCGAATTGGAATGATGTCAAGGCCATGGCCCGCCTAGCCAGAGACTGCGACGCCATCAGCCTGGAGATCGAGGCGCCGCCATCCTCCGCCTTGGCGGCTCTGGAAAAAGCAGGTCTCAAGGTTTTGCCCGGTTCGCACACGCTGGTGCGCATTCAAGACAAACTGCTGCAGCGTCGCGCTCTGGCGCGCGCGGGTCTTTCGCAGCCTCGCTTCGCCGAGGTCCGCGGTTCTCTGTCCCAGGCCGTCGCCGCCTTCGACGGGCCTTGCGTGGTGAAATCGCGGCGCGCGGGCTACGACGGCAAGGGCGTGCTGCTGCCCAAGCATGCGAACGATCCGCGCCTAGCGGCGTTCAAATCACCTTGTTTGCTTGAGGCTCGGGTGGATCTGTCTCAAGAGCTGGCCGTGGTGGTCATTCGAAGTCGGCGCGGACAGATGGCCGTCTATGATCCGGTGGAGCTGCACATGGATCCGCGGCGGCACCTGATGAAAAGTTTGGCCGCGCCCGCGCGAATTTCTTCGCGTCTGGCCCGAGAGGCCCAAGATTTGGCTCGAGCCGCTACGGTCGCTTTAGACGCGGTGGGGGCCGTAGGCGTGGAACTCTTCGTGGACCGGCGCGGTCGTCTCAGCATCAATGAGGTGTCGCCGCGCGTGCACAACAGCGGCCATCACAGCCTGGAGGCCTGCGTCACCAGCCAGTTCGAGAACCATTTGCGCGCCGTGCTGGGCTGGCCCCTCGGCGACACCCGCGCTTTGAGCCCGGCGGCCACGGCCAATCTGCTGGGGCCCAATCGACTGCGCGGACCCTATCAGGTCAAGGGACTCAAGGCCGCCTTGGCCCTGCCCGGCCTGCACATGCATCTTTACGGCAAGGCCGAAGCCCGGCCCGGCCGCAAACTGGGACATGTCACGGTCTTGGCCGCGGATCTGTCCACCGCTTTGCGCCGGGCGGATCAGGCCCGCCGTCTCATCCGCTTTGTGGAGGCAGCATGAAAGCACCCCAGGTCGGCATCATCATGGGTTCTCAGAGTGACTGGCCCGTCATGCAGGCCGCCGCCTTGGCCCTGGAAGAGCTGGGCATCCCTTATGAAGCCAGCATCATCTCGGCCCACCGCACGCCTCAACGGCTCTACGAATACGCACGCACGGCCCAAGCGCGCGGCTTGAAGCTGATCATCGCGGGCGCCGGCGGAGCCGCGCACCTGCCTGGCATGGCCGCCAGCCTGACGAGCTTGCCGGTCATCGGCGTGCCGGTGCAGAGTGCTAGACTGCAGGGACTGGATTCGCTGCTCTCCATCGTGCAGATGCCCCCCGGTGTGCCCGTGGCCAGCATGGCCATCGACGGCGCCCAAAATGCCGGGCTCTATGCGGCCCGGGTGCTGGCCCTGCATGACCAGACCCTGGCCGGCCGTCTGGAGTCCCTGATGCGGGCCCAAGAGGCCAAGGTGCTCGCCCAAGCCGCCACCTGGTCCGCCACAGGCCCCGAAAAGTAAAAATCGGGCGCGTGGGCCTTCTACTTCAAGCGCCAAGTAAGAAAAAGCCCGCCAGGGTAGGCGGGCTTTTTTACATTTTAGTCTGTTATAGTAAAGCCATGAAACACGTCTCTACCCGGCTTCTACTCCTTGCCTGCGTCAGTATCTGGGGATCGACCTTTGTCGCGACCAAGCTCTGCTTGGCCTACCTAAGCCCTACTGAGCTCGTCGGCATGCGTTTTTTGATCGGGCTGCCCATCCTCGCGTTTATCATCGCGCGCCAAAAGCTGTCCTGGAGCCTCGCGAGCTCAGAGCGAAAGACTGTCGCTGTCGCCGCGGCCGTGATGGCCGCGCATTTTATCCTGCAGGCGATGGCCTTGGAACGCACGACAGCCAGCAACGCGGGTTGGATCATCGCGATAGCCCCCTTGGTCGTGGTTTTACTTTCTTATATCGTCTTGAGAGAAAAAATGGGCCGCCGGGCGCTATTTGGGGTGGCGCTGGCCAGTTTTGGGGTCGTCGTGCTTGTCTCTAAGGGGCAGATTGACTCTCTGGGATGGTTACGCTCGACCGGCGATTGGATGATACTGGCATCGACATTGACCTGGGCCATTTATACCGTGGTCACCCGTGATATTTCTCGGTCGCGTCCGCCTTTGGTTATTACTTTCTATGTATTTCTGCCGGTGACGCTGGCCTGTGTCGCGTCGATGGCTTTCGCCTCCCGCCTCGGGGTGCTGGCCACGCTCGGCTGGCGTCCGTTTCTAGCGCTCGTGTTTCTTGGTGTGCTGGGCACCGCGGCCCAGTGGTTCTGGCAAATCGGCGTGGCTCGGCTGGGAGCGTCAAAAGCTGGC
>JANLXT010000079.1:0-11568 GCA_031365225.1 candidate division FCPU426 bacterium | reverse complement strand
AAGATCAACGTTGGGGTGGCTGGCTTGTGCGTGCGACTTTATTGGTGCGCCCCAAAAGCCTGCTAGCGAAAGATCGGTTCTACTTTGACCCTGCTGTCGGCAAGCGCGGCCTCGTCTTGATACCGCCAAAGCCGGGGTCGCGGCTTCAACCCTTTGGTATGCGAGGTTCACGCAAGGTTGTTGATCTCTTACGGGACGCGAAGGTGCCCAGCTGGCAACGCGCCAACTGGCCGCTTCTGGCGATCCGTACTCGTCAGCTCATTGCGGTGCTTGGTGTGCGCCAAGGACAGAACTTTGCCGTGGCAGGCAACTGTCAGCGCGTGCTCTGCGTAAGTTGGAAAAAGCCTTGAAAGTTAAGCTTCTTCGTCACCTTAGGCTCTTTGACAGTCACCAAAGGCTATGTTAGCTTAGGTCTCCTTCACACGGCATAAAACGCTGTATTGCTTGGGTTTTTCGATATGAATAACAATCTTTTCAAAGCTTTGACTTTTTGGGCCATGTTGGTGCTCCTGATCATGGTGCTCTTATCCGCTGTCAAAAAGACCAGTGATAAACCCGAGCTGGCCTATAGTGACTTCTTGTCCCAGGTCGAAAAGGGGCAAGTCACATCGGTCGACGTGCAGGTCCGTGATAGCGGACAAGGTTATTTGTTGCGCGGCGCGCGTAAAGACGCAACCAAGTTTGAATTGCTAGCGCCTCCGAATGATCCCGATCTTTTCAAGATCTTGCGTAGCAGTGGCGTATCCTTCAGCGTCAAACCTCTCGAGACGAGCCCGTGGCAATGGGTCGGACAGGCCTTCTTTAGCTTTGGGCCGATCATCATCCTGGTGGTGGTCTGGTTCTTCTTGCTCAATCGTATGCAAGGCGGTGGTCCTGGCGGCGCCATGGCGTTTGGCAAGAGCCGCGCCAAAATGTTGCAGGGTGGTGGCAACAAAGTAACTTTTGCGGATGTCGCGGGTGTCGATGAAGCCAAAGAAGAACTCGCTGAGATCATTGATTTTCTTAAGGATCCTGGAAAATATCAAAAATTGGGTGGCAAGATCCCCAAGGGGGTCTTGCTCTTGGGCCCTCCTGGCACCGGCAAAACTTTGTTAGCACGCGCGGTCGCGGGCGAAGCGGGACGGCCATTCTTTAGCATCAGCGGCTCTGACTTTGTTGAGATGTTTGTGGGCGTTGGCGCCAGTCGGGTGCGCGATCTTTTTGAGCAGGGAAAAAAGAACGCGCCGTGCATCATCTTTATTGACGAGATCGACGCCGTTGGCCGCCACCGCGGCGCGGGCATGGGCGGAGGGCACGACGAGCGTGAGCAGACCCTCAACGCCATGCTGGTTGAGATGGACGGCTTTGAGCAGAACACGGGTGTCATCTTGATGGCGGCCACCAATCGCGCCGATGTCTTGGATCCCGCGCTGGTCCGGCCTGGTCGTTTTGATCGTCAGGTGGTCGTCGATCGCCCTGATTTAAAAGGCCGCGAGGGCATCCTCAAGGTGCATAGCCGCAACGTGGTCATGGCGCCCGAAGTTGAATTGAATGTCTTGGCTCGGCGCACGCCTGGCTTTAGCGGGGCCGATCTGGCTAACCTGATCAACGAAGGCGCTTTGCTCGCGGCGCGACGCGAGAAAAAAGCAGTCACCATGTCCGAGTTAGAAGAGGCCATCGATCGCGTGATGGCAGGACCGCAGCGCAAGAGCCGCGTGATGAGTGATCGTGAAAAAAAGATCATTGCCTATCACGAGAGTGGGCACGCCTTGGTCGCCAAGCTCACGCCTAACACCGATCCTGTGCACAAGATCAGCATCATCCCTCGTGGCGCAGGGGTGCTGGGCTACGTCATGCAATTGCCCACCGAAGACCGCTTTGTCGTTCAGCGTGAAGAGATGCTCTCGCGATTGGCCGTCAGCCTTGGCGGGCGCGCCAGCGAAGAGATCATCTTTGGGGACGTCAGCACGGGTGCCAGCAACGATTTACAAAAAGCCACCGAGACCGCGCGGGGCATGGTCATGCGCTTTGGCATGAGCAACAAAGTGGGTCGTGTCGCCTATGGTAGCGACGAGCGCGAAGTGTTCTTGGGGCGCGATTTTAGCCGTGAGCGCAGCTATAGTGAAAAGACCGCCGAAGCCATCGATGCCGAAGTCAAGGTGCTCGTTGAAAATGCGTACACTCAGGCCAAGGCCTTGCTGACTAAAAACCGAAAGAGCTTGGTCAAGCTTGCCGAGACTTTGCTCGAAAAAGAGATCATTGAGGGCAGTGACCTAGACTCGCTTCTAGGCCTCAAACGTCTCAAGCCCGCCAAGGCGGCTGGGTGAAAGCCCGGCCTGAGCGATCAACGAGATCTAAAGTCGAGGTCCAGTCGAAGGTGCCAGATCTTCTTCGCATTCAGCATGCCGTTCGCGAGATCCTTAGCGCGGTCGGTGAAGACCCCGATCGCGAGGGCCTGCTCGAGACCCCCGAACGCGTGGCGCGCATGTACGCCGAAGTCTTTGCTGGCATCGGCCAGGACCCCAAGGTTGTTCTAAAGATCTTCAAGGCCGAGTCGCACGAAGAGATGGTTGTCTTGCGCGATATCCCTTTTTACAGCATGTGCGAACACCACTTGTTGCCCTTTGCGGGTCAGGCCCATGTGGCCTACATCCCCAGCAAGGGACGCTTGAGCGGTTTGAGCAAGCTGGCCCGCGTGGTGGATGTTTTCGCGCGGCGGCCGCAGGTGCAAGAACGCTTGACCAGCCAAGTGGCCGATACCTTGATGAGCGAGCTCAAGCCCAAAGGCGTGTTGGTGGTGATCGAGGCGGAACATTATTGCATGACCATGCGCGGTGTCCGTAAACCAGGATCGCGCATGTTGACCAGCGCGGTGCGTGGTGTTTTTGCCACGAACGAAGTCACGCGCAAAGAAGCCCTCGCCCTCTTAGGTAAATAGAGCGCCCGCTCGCTTGGCGCGCTTTTACCCCGCATGCATCCCTCCTTTGCCCGCCTGACGCAGCTTCAAATTACACGGCCCCTCTTGATGGGCATCCTTAATGTCACTCCCGATAGCTTTGCCGATGGTGGCCAACACAGCCAGCGCGACGCGGCGATCGCGCACGCTCAGCGCATGGTCGCCGAAGGTGCGGACATCATCGATATAGGTGGTGAAAGCACGCGTCCAGGTGCGGCGCCAGTAAGCTTGGACCAAGAGCTAGAGCGCGTATTGCCTGTGGCGCGCGCGTTAGGTCAGGCGTTGCCAGGCGTGGCCTGGTCCATCGATACCCAAAAAGCCGAAGTGGCCCGCCAAGCACTCGCGTTAGGCGCCTGCTTGGTCAACGACGTATCCGCGTTGTCCGATCCTGCCATGGGCGCGACGGTGGCCGCAAGCGGGGCAGGTGTCGTGCTGATGCATCGGCTTGAAGCCCCAGGCCAAGCGCGTTGGTCTGCGCAAGAGACAAGCCGGTACACAGACAAAGGGGTGGTCGCCGAGGTGAGCGCAGCTTTGCGCACGCGAATGCAAACGGCATTTCAAGCGGGTATCCGCCCAGAGCGGGTGTGGCTGGATCCAGGCTTTGGTTTTGGCAAGAGCATCCAAGACAATCAGATCCTGCTCGCGCGATTGGCGGAGCTCACGACCCTGGGGCATGTGTTGCTCGTGGGACTTTCTCGAAAATCCTTTTTGGGCGCCGAGCGCCGAGCGCAAGATCGTCTTGACGCTAGTCTTGCCGCCGCTGTTTCGGCGGTAAAGCAGGGTGCGCGCGTGCTGCGGGTGCATGATGTCGCGGCGACAGCCACCGCGCTGGGCCTGTGACCTAATTCAGTGGGAGTGATACAAGCGTGAGCGCAAAGATAAACCAAAAATTATTCGGCACCGATGGCATCCGTGGTTTAGCCAATCAGTACCCTGTCACGCCCGAGCTGGCCTTTCGCTTGGGCAAGGCTGGCGCGTCGTACTTTGGACGCCGGGGGCATCGTTCGCGCATTGTGGTGGGTCGCGACACCCGCCTTTCGGGACAGATGCTTGAGGGCGCGCTACTCGCTGGCGTATCCAGCGCGGGTGGGGATGTCTTGCGCGTGGGTGTGCTACCCACCCCTGCGATCGCTTGGTTGACGCGTCATTACAAAGCCGACGCGGGCGTTGTCATCTCTGCTTCGCATAATAGTTTTGAGGACAATGGGATCAAGTTTTTTTCGCCTGTGGGCGAAAAGCTCTCCGACGCCGCCGAAGCGCGCCTCGAAGCGCTGACCCTGGGCAAGGCCATCGATCGCTTGTCCGCGACGGGTGCGGCCATTGGACGCGTGTTGGATGAGCCCCAGGCCGCCGAAGCCTATTGTCAGATGGCTCTCGAGAGTGTTCCTGCGTCCCTCAATCTTCGCAACCTGCATATCGTGGTGGATTGCGGGCACGGTGCTACTTACTTTAGCACGCCCGAGGTCTTGCGCCGGCTGGGCGCGCGCGTCACCGTTCTGCATGACCTGCCGGATGGACGCAACATCAACGCGGATTGTGGCAGCACCTATCCTCAAGCCATGCAAGAGGCGGTGGTGCGCTTGGGGGCCGATCTGGGCCTAGCGCACGATGGCGATGGTGACCGGGTGCTGTTGGCGGATGAGCGTGGCCAATTGGTGGATGGTGACCGCATGGTCGGTCTTTGCGCCATCCACTACAAAGCGCGCCGCGAGCTCTCAAAAAATCTTGTGGTGGGCACGGTCATGAGCAATTTGGGCTTAGAGCTCGCCTTGCAAGAGCGCGGCATCACGCTCTTGCGCGCCGCCGTGGGCGATCGCTATGTCTTGCAACAGATGAAACGGCGTGGCGCGATCTTGGGCGGCGAGCAAAGTGGCCATGTTATTTTTCGGCGCCACCTCGCTACGGGCGACGGTTTGATCACCGCGCTGCAAGTGCTGCGTGTGATGAAAGAAACAGGCAAGCTACTCACCGAGCTGGCTGGATTCATGGTTCAGGTTCCTCAAGTCTTGATCAATGTGCGTGTGGCGCGGCGAGTCGATCTTGATAGCATTTCGGTCTACACCGCCGCGCTCAAACGCGCGCGGGTCCAGCTCAAAGGCCGTGGGCGCGTTTTGGTCCGTTACAGCGGAACCGAGCCTAAAGTGCGGGTCATGGTCGAAGGCTTAGACTCGGGCCCAGTCAACACCATCGCCCAAAGCTTGGCGGATCTGCTCAAACGGCGCTTAGGTTAAGATGACAAAACTATCTGTCAACATCGATCACATCGCCACCGTGCGACAAGCACGGCGTGAACCGTGGCCTGATCCTGTGCTGGCGGCCCGCCTGGCTGAGGCGGCGGGGGCCAGTGGCATCACCGCGCATTTGCGTGAGGACCGTCGTCACATCCAAGATCTGGACGTGCGACGTTTGCGCAGATCCGTGCGTGGCAAGTTTAATTTAGAGATGGCGGCTCAGCCCAGCATGCTGCGCCTTGCCATGAGCATCGGTCCGGACGAAGCGACATTCGTGCCCGAAAAGCGGCAAGAGTTGACCACCGAAGGCGGCTTGGATGTAGCTCGTCAGCGCGGCGTGATAGCTTCAGCCACCAAACGCTTAACCAAAGCTGGCATCGTGATCTCGCACTTTATCGATCCCCAGCCAAGGCAGATCGTCGCGGCACGCGAATGTGGCGCGGCGTATGTCGAGTTTCACACGGGCGCCTATGCCCACGCTTTTTTGTTGGGCCACCGAGCGAAGGTCGCGCGCGCGCTTTTAGAGCTGCGCCAAGCCTGTCAACTGGCGCACGCGTTGGGCCTGGGGGTTAACTTGGGGCACGGACTAACCTACTGGAACGTCGGGCCCATCGCAAAAATGCCACATGCGCAAGATCTGAACATTGGCCATAACATCGTCGCGCGCGCTTGTCTTTATGGCATGCGTGTCGCCACGCGCCAGATGCTGGCGGCGATGCGAGGCAAAAAAATCACGCGCTAGACAGTCGTTCTTTTACTCATTTAAGTTGAGACACCATGCGTTCATCTGAGATCCGATCAAAATTTTTACAGTACTTTAAAAGCCAGGGCCACGTGGTGAAAGCCTCGGCCTCGCTGATTCCTGACGACCCCGGATTGCTCTTCACGGTGGCAGGCATGGTCCCGTTTAAGCCACAGTTCTTGGGGCAGGTTAAATTAGAGTTTACCCGGGCCGCATCGTCCCAAAAATGCATTCGCACCAACGACATTGACAATGTGGGCAGGACCCGACGGCACCACACGTTCTTTGAGATGCTGGGCAATTTTAGTTTTGGTGATTATTTTAAAGAAGAAGCCATCGCTTGGGCTTGGGAATTTTTAACTTCGCCTAAGTGGATGGGCATCCCCGCCGACAAGCTTTGGGTCAGCATCTTCGAAAATGATGACGAAGCCGAACTGATCTGGAAAAAATATGTCAAACCAGAGCGCATTGTGCGCATGGGCGAGAAGGACAATTTTTGGACCATGGGTCCCACGGGCCCCTGCGGACCCTGCAGCGAGATCTATTATGATTTTGGTGCCGCCGCTGACCCCAACGTCAAAGAAGGCGATATTGCCGCGGACGGAGACCGTTACGTTGAGATCTGGAACAATGTATTCACTCAATTTGACAAGCAAGCGGACGGCAGCCTTGCCGCCTTACCCAAAAAGAACATTGATACGGGCATGGGCCTTGAGCGCTTGAGTGCTGTGATGCAGGGTGTGACGAGCAGTTTTGAGACCGACCTCTTTATGCCGATCATTCAAAGTGTGGCGTTGCAGGCGAAGGTTGTTTATGGCAAAGACCCCAAGATCGATTGGTCGTTAAAGGTCATCGCCGACCACTTACGCGGGGGCGTCTTTCTCATCGCCGACGGCGTCTTGCCTAGCAACGAGGGCCGCGGCTATGTCTTACGCCGCATCTTGCGCAGAGCGGTGCGTCATGGGCGCCTGCTGGGCGTGGATCGCCCATTTTTGGCGGCGCTCTATCCCTCGATCTTAGAGATCTTTAAAGACGCCTATCCCGAACTTGCCGTGCGGGGTGACGCTATCTTGGGCGCTTTGCGTGACGAAGAAGAGAAGTTTGGCAAGGCGTTGCACGCGGGCACCGAGCTGCTGGCTGACCTGATGGCGAAGGCGGGTAACAACAAGATTTTAGATGGTGCGCAAGTTTTTAGGCTCTACGATACATTTGGCTTTCCGTTAGAACTGACACAAGAGATGGCGGGGGAGAAGGGCTTTAGCGTCGACGAAACTGCCTTCAAGGCCGAGATGGAAACGCAGCGCAAGCGCGCTCGTGCCGCTCGCGAAGACGCGGGGCACGGCGACGCCGCGATCTATGGGACGTTGGCGACCAAGCACGGCAAGACGGCCTTCAGCGGTTACGAAAAGCTTGTGGAGGAAGGCGCCAAGGTTTTAGCGATCGTTCGCGATGGCGTCGAGGTTAGCGAAGTTGGCCCTGACAGCGAGGTCGAAGTCTTGTTGGACCGTACGCCATTTTACGCCGAGTCGGGCGGGCAGGTAGGTGATCACGGCGTGCTAAGCGCCGCGGGTGTCGTTGCGCAGATCGTCGATACCAAAAAGCGCGCTGGGGGCGAATTGCACCTGCATCGCGCGCTTGTCAAAGAAGGGGTCCTCAAGACAGGCTCCACGCTTCGAGCCGAAGTGTCCGTCTTTGAGCGGGCGCATATTCGCCGCCATCACAGCGCGACCCACATTTTACACACGGTGTTGCGTGAGGTTTTGGGCAAGCATGTCCAGCAAGAGGGAAGCTATGTGGGCGCCGATCGCTTGCGCCTAGATTTCAGCCATCCCAAGGCCTTGAGCCTTGAAGAGCGGCTTGAGGTTGAGGACCGAGTCAATCGCTATGTCTTGGCGGATCAGGCGGGCCAAACGCGTGTTCTAAGCCTAGACCAAGCCAAGGCCGAGGGCGCCATGGCGCTCTTTGGCGAAAAATACGGCGACAGTGTGCGCGTGGTTAATTTTGGGGACTTTAGCAAAGAGCTTTGCGGCGGGACGCATGTGGATGCCACTGGCCAGATCGGGCTCTTTCGCATCGTGGCAGAGATGTCGGTGTCGTCAGGTGTCCGCCGTATTGAGGCCGTGGCGGGCGAGATCGCTCTGCGGCATTGGCGCGAGACCGACGCGTTTGTACACGGGCTTGCCGAGCGTCTAAAAAGCGCGCCAGGGGACCTGCCCACGCGCGTCGAGAAATTATTGGTCCGCGAAAAAGAGCTGCAAAAGAAAATAGAAAAATTGCAGCAGGGCGGTGGGGGCAGCTTAGACAAGTTACTCGCGGCACTGGTGCTGGTCGAGGGCGTCAAGTTGGTGGTTGGCCGGGTGGACGAGAATGACGAAAAGGCCATGAAGGCGCTTAGCGATCAGGTCAAAGACAAGCTGGTAAGTGGCGTGGTCGTGATCGGCGCGGCAGATGATGACAAGGCCACGCTGGTGGTGGGTGTCAGCGCCGACCTGACCGCCAAAGTTCACGCGGGCAAATTGGTGGGCGTCTTGGCGCCGCTGGTGGGTGGCAAGGGTGGCGGACGGCCCGACATGGCGCAAGCAGGGGGCAAGGACACCGCTGGCCTCGACAACGCTTTGGCCCAAGCCCAGTCTACCTTGCTTGCCATGCTCAAGGCCTAGCGGTGCGCTTGATGGGATTGGATGTGGGTGACCGCCGTATTGGTATCGCCTACGCTAACTTTTTAGAGATGGGCAGTTCGATCGTGGTGCCAGCTGGATTTTTGCTGGTCCAGTCACGCGAGCAGGCGCTCAAAGACCTGGCGGACATGGCGACCGAAGAACAGGTGAGCGCGGTGGTGGTGGGCATGCCGATACGAGGGGGTGACGATGGCAATCCCCAATGCAAAAAGATAGCAGGTTTCGCCAAAGAACTGGGCGTGCTTTTGCCTGAAGGCGTTGAGCTTTGCTTTTGGGATGAATCCCTCACCAGCGTGGCGGCGAGCGAGCATTTAGTCGAGGCGGGCCTCAAACATAGCCGGGGTTCCAAGCGAAAGGGCAGGGTTGATTCGGTCGCTGCGACCATCATGCTGCAAGGATACGTGGATTCTCAGCGCGGACACTTGCCGCCGCTGGGCGCGATTTTTTAGGCTGCGATGCGAACCATGCGTGCTTTACTGATCTTTAGCTTGGCGCTTGGCGCATGGTTTTTTTGGGCCACGCGAGCGCCGGCTCTATCGAGCGCTAGCCTTATTGCCCCCGTCCCTGCGGGGGCGTCCGCGGCACGGGTGGCTCGCGAGCTAAAAAACGCTGGTGTTATTCGCAGCGCGTGGGCGTTTAGCCTGGTGGCGCGCTTAAGCGGCGCTCAGGCTAAGCTCAAGGCGGGTGATTACGAAGTACCCGCGGGACTGGATGTATTTAAGCTCTTAGACCTGCTGGTATCGGGCCGTAGCCTTGTGCATCAATTTTTGGTCCCCGAAGGCTGGAGCGCAACGCAGATCGCGAACCGCTTGAGCCAAGCAAAGCTGTCGGACTCCGCGGGGTTTTTGGCAGTCGTCAGGGACCCAGCGCAGGCAAAAAAACTTGGGCTTCCGGGCAGCGGTCTCGAAGGCTATTTATTCCCCGACACGTACACGATCCCACGAGGGTACAGCCCCGAGCGTTTAGCGCAAGTGATGGCGCGGCGTTTTAGCGAGATGGTTTCGCCAGAGCTGTTGGCCCAAGGCGCAGGCTTGGGTCTTAGTCCGGCGCAAGTAGTCACCTTGGCTTCAATCTTAGAAAAAGAGACACGTGACCCGACGGAGCTACCCAAAGTTAGCGCAGTTTTTCATAATCGGCTTAAGGCCAAGCAGCGCCTAGAATCCTGTGCCACGGTGCGTTATGCGTTAGGCAAATTCAGCGGCCCTTTATACTTTGTGGATCTGGACGTGAAGTCGCCCTACAACACCTACCGCCATCGGGGATTGCCCCCCGGGCCCATTTGTTCGCCGGGGCTCAACGCCTTGCGTGCGGCGGTCGAGCCTGCGGTGAGTGACGCACTATTTTTTGTCGTTGCTGGCGATGGCACGCATATCTTTAGCAAGACGTTCGAAGAGCATAAGAACGCCAAATTCAGATACAAGCGCCTAAAAAAAGGCGTCGCGGAGGAATAGAGCATGGCTTTTCCACAACACCGTTTAAGACGTTTGCGATCCAGTGTCGCGATTCGCGCTCTGGTCACCGAGACGCGCTTGCACCCGCATGATCTTGTGGCGCCGCTTTTTGCTATCGAGGGCAAAGCGCTTGTCCAGCCCATCGCCAGCATGCCCGGACAGTCGCGCTTGAGCATCGACATGCTCGTGCGCGAAGCGGCCGAACTTGCCGAACTGGGTGTTCCTGCGATTTTGCTCTTTGGCGTGCCCGAGTCAAAGGCCAAGCGTCCCGACGCCCGCGGGGCCCACGACCCCAAGGGGCTGGTTCCGCGAGCGGTGAGTGCGGTCAAAAAGGCTTTGCCTCAACTTTTAGTCATCACCGATGTTTGCGTGTGCGAGTACACCGATCACGGCCATTGCGGCATTCTGGGTAAAGATGGCCAAGTCGACAACGACCCCACGCTCAAGGCACTGGCCAGGACTGCCGTGGCCCACGCCAACGCGGGTGCGGATTGGGTTGCGCCGTCAGACATGATGGACGGCCGGGTGGCCGCTTTGCGCGTTGCCTTGGATCAGGCCAAGCACCCCAACGTGGCGATCTTGGCCTACGCCGCCAAATTTGCTTCGGCCTTCTACGGGCCGTTTCGCGATGCCGCCGCTTCGGCACCAAGCTTTGGCGATCGTCGGGGCCACCAAATGGATCCAGCCAATGGGCGTGAGGCCATGCGCGAGATGCAATTAGACTTGGACGAAGGGGCCGATGCGCTCATGGTCAAGCCAGCGCTGGCGTATTTGGATGTCATTGCCCAAGCCAAGGCTCGTTTTGATGTGCCCGTGGCGGCTTACAACGTTAGCGCCGAGTATTCGATGGTCGCCGCGGCGGCAGAGAAGGGCTGGGTAGATGCGGCGCGCATGCGTGACGAGATCCTGACGTCTATCAAGCGCGCGGGGGCGGACATCATCATCAGTTACCACGCTAAAGAATTTGCTAAAGATTTTCGGCGGCGCAAGGGGCTTGATGCGCGCTAGACCTCGCTCAGCAGCTTATTTTAAACGCGCCAGCCAGCTCTTGGTCGGTGGCGTCAACTCACCCGTGCGCGCGTTCAAGGGCGTGGGCGGTGTGCCTGTCGCCTTGGCGCGCGCCAAGGGCCCTTACGTCTGGGATCTGGATGGCCAGCGTTATATCGATTATGTCCTCAGTTGGGGGCCGATGATCCTTGGTCATGCCGCACCTTCGGTTTTGTCCGCGATCCAGCGCGCGGCGAAGCGGGGTACAAGTTTTGGTGCCTGCCACGAACTTGAGGCCCACTTGGCCCAGGCCGTGCGTGATGCGGTGCCATCCATGCGCAAAATGCGTTTTGTCTCTTCGGGCACCGAGGCCACGATGGCGGCTTTGCGCTTGGCGCGTGGGGCGACGGGCAGAGAGCTTATCGTCAAGTTTGAAGGTTGCTACCATGGCCATGGGGATAGCCTCTTGGTCAAGGCGGGTTCTGGCGCGGCGACTTTAGGTTTGCCAGATAGCAAGGGTGTGTTGCCAGCGCAGGCGCGCGCC
>JANLXT010000077.1:0-15949 GCA_031365225.1 candidate division FCPU426 bacterium | reverse complement strand
GTCCGGCTGCTCGGCAAAGTTGAAGATCAGACCCAGATCGAATCTTTGCGGAGCTATACGCAGAGTACGGGAGTTGCCGGACTATTTGACGAACAATTTCAAAAAGTGGCCGCGCGCCTGCGCAAAGAAGAATGGCAGAGTAAACGCGGAGAAATTTTCAAGCAGGGCGATGAGTTACAACGCAAAACTCAGCGTCTGGCTGATTTAAAGAGAAAGAATCGGGAATGAATCGTCTTCAAAACATCGCCGTGATGATAGTCATGGCGATATTAATAACCAGTGTTGCGCAAGCCGCCACGGTGTTACCCCGATTAGATATTGGGATTGGAGCTGCCAATGGACCAAAAGATGTCTCTTTAACTTTACAAATTGTCTTCATGCTGACGGTTCTCTCGTTGGCACCGGCAATCTTGATGCTAACGACAAGTTTTACGCGTATCGTCATTGTTCTGTCTTTTTTGCGCCAAGCCATGGGGACGCAAAACATACCTCCGAATCAAGTGCTGGTCGGCCTCGCTTTATTTTTGACCTTCTTTAACATGAATCCTGTTTATGCGAAAATTAACGATGAAGCCTTGCAGCCCTATCTGAAGGGACAGCTAAGTCAAGAATTAGCACTCAGCAAAGCTGTTAAGCCTATTCGAGACTTTATGTTCAAGCAAACTCGCCAAAAAGATCTGGCGCTTTTTGTGTATCTTTCTAAATCCAAACGCCCTGCGGGGCCTGATGACATCACTACAACGACCCTTATCCCAGCTTTTGTTATTTCGGAGCTCAAGACAGCCTTTCAAATGGGATTCTTGATCTATATCCCTTTTTTGATTATCGATATGGTTGTGGCATCGACGTTGATGTCCATGGGTATGTTGATGCTACCACCCGTCACCATTTCGTTGCCGTTCAAAATCTTGCTTTTTGTCCTCATCGATGGATGGCACTTGATTGTGCGTTCGTTGATGGCATCGTTCAATTAGACGAGCGTCAACGATGACTCCAGAATACGTATTAGACTTAGCGAGGCAAACACTTTTGCTGGTGTTGATGCTATCTGCCCCTATGCTTCTTCTGGGTCTGCTTGTGGGCGTAGTGATATCTATCCTTCAATCTGTCACTCAAATCCAAGAGATGACTTTGACGTTTGTACCCAAGATCGTTGTAACGGTCTTAGCAATGATTTTCTTTGGTCCGTGGATGCTCCGTATGTTAATGGCCTTCACGATCAATTTGTGGCAACAGTTGCCAGCGTTGTCCCGATAGCATGGATCCCTTATCCGTATCTTTGGGGCAACTACAAATTTTCGCTTTGATGCTGGCGCGAGTGAGTGTGTTGTTTGTGGCCGCTCCGTTCTTAGGTAACGCGAGAATCCCTGGCTTTGTAAAAGCGGGATCCGCCTTGATGCTCACGTTGCTTTTAACGCTTGCGAATCCGAGCGGAGCAATGCCTAAGCCCCCCACGCATGTCTTAGGGGTCGCCCAGGCGGTTTTAGGCGAATTCTTTGTTGGCTTGGTGATTTCGTATACAGCCTACTTAATATTTACCGCTGTACAGATGGCAGGGCAGATTGTTGACATTCAAATCGGATACGGGTTGGTCAATGTGCTTGATCCTGGCGGGAATCAGCAAGTTTCTATTTTGGGACAGTTCTACTATCTTGTAGCCCTCGCTTTTTTCTTGGGGCTGAACGGTCATCATCATTTGATTAGAGCCATGGGAGATAGTTTTACTGCCATTCCTGTTGGTTCATTTCTGTGGTTTGAACGAGCAGCAGAGGCGGGGCCGTTACTCTCATCTTTTTTCACAAAGCTTTTTGTGATCGCGTTTCAAGTTGCGGCACCTTCAGTGGCAACCCTGTTTCTAACAAACTTATCCATGGGCTTGCTATCGCGCACCATGCCGCAAATGAATGTCTTTATCGTTGGCTTGCCCCTTAACGTGACAGTGGGGTTGGCAGTGACTATACTTTCACTGCGCCTCATGGGAACTGTACTTGTCGCAGTGGTAGATCAAATGACGAATAGCTTATCGAACGCCCTAGCTGCTTTAGCAACCTAAGGGGCGATGTATGGCTGATCCATCAAAAACAGAGTCCGCGACACCACGGCGAAAAGAAGATGCGCGTAAGCGTGGGCAAGTTCCTAAATCTAGCGAACTCACGACGGCACTCGCCATGTTGGGCTCCATTGCGGTCTTGAGTTTTAGTGGCGCGACCATGACTCAGGAGCTTGCGAAAATTGCGCGTTTTTCATTTGGCAATTTGAATAGTTTTACGATCAATGACGCCGAGATCAATCGACATGCGTTGCATTTCGGACTAGAGCTGCTGTTCGTGATGGGCCCTCTGCTTTTAGGTGCATTTGTTATAGGTATTCTTGCGAATGTTTTACAAATAGGGTTCTTGTTCGCACCCCAGGTCTTAGAACCCAAGCCAGAAAATCTATCCCCCGCCAAAGGATGGGAGAGGATTTACTCGCGAAGAAGTGTTGTAGAGCTATTCAAGGGTTTTTTAAAAATCGGCGTCGTGGGCCTTGTCGCATGGTCGACATTGCGAGGGCGTTCGGATAGGATTTTTGCGTTGATGAACACGGATCTCGGGCTTTTTTTAGGCGAGATAAGCGCGTTGTCGAGCATTTTGATTCTACGGGTAAGCATCACTCTACTTGTGCTCGCGCTAGCCGACTATCTCTATCAGCGTTTTGAGTATGACGAGAGCTTGAAGATGACCAAACAAGAAATAAAAGATGAATATCGTCAAATGGAAGGCGATCCACAAGTTAAAGCGAGAATACGTCGTTTGCAACAAGAAGCCTCTCGGCGGCGCATGCTAGCGGAACTGCCCAATGCGGATGTGGTAATTACGAATCCGACTCGTCTTGCGGTAGCGATTAAGTATGACGGAGTGAATATGGATTCTCCAATTGTCATCGCCAAAGGAGCGCGCTTAGTTGCGGCACGTATTCGAGAGATCGCACGGGAGCATCGCATTCCTGTTATCGAGAATAAACCACTCGCACGAGCGTTGTTCGAAGGGGTCCCCGTTGGAGCGGCTGTTCCAAGTCTTTTGTTTAACGCGGTTGCAGAATTGCTCGCTTGGGTTTACCAAACTCAGGGGCGCCTCGAAGAGAAAGCGCTCCAAAACCAGGATCGCCTACGTCGGCTAGGTCGTTTGCCGGCGCATTTAGAAAATGACGCAACGGGTGCCTAAGTCAGGACCCGCCTACTAAGGGAACAACAATGGCTGAGAACGTTCCGACTCCAACATTAGCAATTGGCATCAAAACATCCGATATCGCGGTACCGGCGCTCTTAATGTCGGTGCTACTTTTTATGCTTTTTCCCTTGCCGTCAATTGTTCTCGATATTTTTCTGGCGCTCAATTTAACATTTGCGGTGTTGGTGCTCTTGGTGACTCTTTATACGGTAGAGCCTCTTCAGTTTTCATCATTTCCGCCGTTACTTCTGGTCTCGACACTGATGCGATTATCATTCAATGTCGCCGCGACACGTCTCATCTTGACCCACGGTAACGAAGGGACTGACGCCGCAGGATATATGATTGAGGCTTTTGGAAATTTTGTGGGTGGCAACGACCCGGTAGTCGGCTTTGTGGTGTTTTTGATTTTAGTCATCATTCAGTTTGTCGTGATTACCAGTGGCGCCCAACGCGTCAGTGAAGTGGCTGCTCGTTTTACCTTGGATGCGATGCCTGGTAAGCAAATGGCCATTGACGCAGATCTGAACAATGGGATCCTGACAGAGGACGAGGCGAGGCGGCGGCGTGATAAAATCGGTCGAGAAGCGAATTTTTATGGAGCGATGGATGGCGCCAGCAAGTTTGTTCGTGGTGATGCGATTGCGGCCGTTATCATTGTGGCGGTAAACATTATCGGAGGATTTGCGGTTGGCTTTTTAAAAGGGAACATGGAGTGGCAAGACGTTCTTCGCACCTATACCCTTTTGACAATTGGCGATGGTCTTGTCACTCAGATTCCAGCACTTTTGATAAGTGTGGCAACTGGCCTGATTGTGACCCGCAGTGCCGCTGAATCAAGTCTGGGAGCGGATCTAGGCGTCCAACTTTTTGGGAAATCTCGCCCACTGGGAATTGCCGCTGCCGTCTTAAGTCTGATGGCCTTGTTTTTTCCAGGTTGGTCGCGTGTACCTTTGGTGCTTGCTGCCGCCGGTGCTGGAATCGCCTTTTTCTTATTGAACCGAAAAGAGAACGAAGCTATTGAGACCCACAATAAATCCGAGGCCTCTAAACCGTTGGCGCGCGAACCAGAAAATATGGGGCGTTTGTTGTCTGTGGATGCCATGGAGCTTGAGATTGGTTTTGGGCTTATCCCCTTGGTTGAAGAGGCCCAAGGTGGGGATCTGTTAGACCGTATAACTATGATTCGTCGGCAAGTCGCTTTGGATTTGGGACTCGTGGTCCCCCCGATACGAATACGAGATAACATGCAGTTGGGATCCGAGACTTATGTTATCAAAATACGCGGCACCGAGGTAGCGCGGGGCGAGTTAGCTCCTGGGCGCTTTTTGGCTATCAATAGTAGTGGCCGGCCAGCATCCGTTCCAGGAATCGCTACCAAAGAACCGACTTTTGGTTTGCCCGCGATATGGATTGAAGAAGGCTTGAAGCCTCAAGCTGAACGCGCTGGTTACACAGTTGTCGATCTACCGAGTGTTGTTTCAACTCATTTGACAGAGCTTATTCGTTCGCACGCCGCTGATCTATTAACACGCCAGGATACTCAAAAATTAATTGATAATGTTCGGCAAGGGAACTCGGCAGTGGTTGATGAGCTTACCCCTGGACTGATGAATATTGGGGAGATTCAAAAGATCCTTCAGAATTTATTGCGAGAAAGAATCCCTGTCCGCGATTTAGTAAGTATTTTAGAAACACTTGCCGATCGCGCTCGTATCACAAAGGATTCCGAATTTTTGACGGAATATTGCCGTCAATCTTTATTTCGGGTTATCACGAAACAAGTGCAGGGGACTGACGGAGTAGTTAGAGCAGTCACGCTTGACCCTCGTTTAGAACAAGTAATCTTAAATGCCGTGCAACGTCATGAGGGTAGCAGTATTTTGGCAATCGATCCACGAACTGCACAGAAAATTGTCACCGCCCTGTCCCGTCAAATTGAGGTCGCGAACCGCCAGGGTTTTGCGCCGCTCGTTCTTTGCTCGCCGCTTGTGCGCGGGGTTTTCAAACGGCTAATCGAAAAAGTACTGCCTACCTTGAATGTCATTTCTTACAATGAACTGGACCCAAAAACTGAGGTCCAGAGCAGTGGAACTGTGAGCATTATTGATGAGAATCCGGCGATTTGAGGCTCCGACTGTTCAAGAAGCTTTGGCCCAGGTCCGACAGGAGCTGGGACCCGAGGCTGTCATTTTATATACAAAAAAGCTTAGAAAAGGTGGTTTTTTCGGATTTTTGGGTAGTGAAATTGCTGAAATCACCGCAGGTGTGGATAGTGCCGACCGAGTCGCAACAGCACCTGCTAGTCGCCCGATGCCACGTACCGTGCCTTTTAAGTCGATAAGCTCGGGGCAAGCTCGAGCTAGCACCGACCCTAAGCGCAGTGACGTCTACCAGAGTGAACTCAACGATGGCAAGGTCCTTACCGGATCATTCGTAAGTCGGCCAGCTCAAAAAAAGATTGGAAGCGAACTTCATCCAGAACTGACACGGGTGATGCAGCAGTTGATAAAGAATGGCGTGGACGAAAGCGCGGCCCTGGCGCCATTGCAAGCCGCCAATCGCGAGATCAACGAGCGCGGCTATCCTCGTGCGGGCAGCCTGGGCGATTTGGTGCAACGCCATCTTTCTAGCTTTCTAAAAACATCTGGTCCGATAGAGTTTGTTCCCGGCAAGACACGAGTTATTGCGTTTATTGGACCAACGGGTGTCGGGAAGACGACAAGTTTAATTAAGTTAGCTTCACAGTATTCTTTGTTGCATAACGCACGTGTCGCTCTATTGACCGCTGACACATATCGAATCGGAGCTGTTGAGCAATTGAGGATTTATCGAGATATCATCGATATTCCTTTTGAGGCTGTTAATTCGCCTGCCGAGGTCACCGATGCCTTAAGGCGTTATTCAGACCGCGACTTGATATTTTTTGACACCGCAGGGCGCAGTCCACAAAATCGTCGTCAGATCCAAGATCTAAAAGCAATGATGGAAGCGGCTCATCCATCTGAAACACACTTGGTGCTTTCCGCGACCACCAAGAATAGCGATCTGATGAGCATTGTGGGAAAATTCGGCTTGGTTCCGATCAATCGGTTTTTGGTCACAAAGTTGGACGAAACTAAAACTCACGGTATCTTGCTCAACCTAGCGATGGCTTTGAGCGTGCCGTTTGGTTATTTAGCGAACGGACAGAACGTACCCAATGACATTGAAGTTGCCACTCCCGAACGTATGGCGCAATGGGTGCTTGGAGAACAACGTGGTTGATCAAGCCGACAAGCTACGGGTCTTGGCATCGCAAGTTCGCTCGGGGAAACCGCGAACGGGAGCAATAACACGAATGCTACCGGAATCGGTTCAAAAGGAATCTAAACGTGCGCGAGTGGTGGCCGTTGCCAGTGGCAAGGGCGGTGTAGGCAAGACCAACATCGCTGTGAATCTAGCGCTTTCACTTTGTAAGCTAGGACAACGCGTCGTTCTTTTTGATGCCGACTTAGGCCTAGCAAACGCAGACGTGTTGCTTGGCTTGAACCCGCGACATAATCTCACCCATTTTTTTCATGGGGGTAAGAGCTTAATCGAAATCATGAGCGAAGGACCGCTAGGATTGCGTGTCATCGCCTCAGGCAATGGTTTGGCTCAGCTTGCGGATCTCGGAGAGCCAGAACGCGATCGCCTCCTTTCGCATTTTGCGTTGCTTGAAGATAATGCGGATTGGTTGGTGGTGGATACGGGAGCTGGCATTTCACGAAATGTGATTGCATTTGCGCAAGCCGCCGACGAAGTCATTGTAATTACTACACCTGAACCAACCGCACGTCTTGATGCGTATGGGCTGATCAAGACTCTGGCAGCGTCGCGATACGAAGGGCGTATCCGCTTGCTCGTCAATATGGCCGAAGATGACCAAGAGGGAGTGGATACCGCTAAATTAATGGAGACACTTTGCGGGCGCTTTCTTAACATGCAGGTCGATTCGATGGGAGTGATGCGGCGTGACCGCCAAGTCAATCGTGCCGTTTCAAGCCAAACACCTTTTTCGATTGCTTTTCCAGACAGCCAAGCATCCCAGCTACTATTGGCGATTGCTGGGCGTTTAAGCGACAGCCCTCTGCCGGAATTAGGTGGTATGGGCGTATTCTTGAAGCGCTTGGGAGCGCTTTGGAATAGCGGACCCAAGGCATGAGTGTCCCCAAAAGTCGCAGCGGCCCTCAGCAACGAAAGACTTTTCGCGTTGAGGCCTTATTGCCGATTAGCTGGAAGTCGATAACGGATTTAGCCCAATTAGGTACCCGCAGCCAGCCGCGCTCTGGTTCGACCATCAACATTAGCGCCGGCGGTATCTTGATGGGTTCGCAAGAGGAGATTCTTGTTTCGTCACGCGTCTTTTTAACGATGCGTCTGGATCCAAATGAACCGGAACTATGGACGGAAGCCCTTTGTTTGCACTGCGAAAAACAAGCGGAGGGTGCCATCTTTAAATACCTAGTGCACTTGCGCTATGATGGATTAGCTCCTGAGGCTCGCACATCCTTGGAGCGTTTTATCACCAGTCGTCAGACCAAATTACGACGACTAAACTTAAGCTGATTCTTTGAGGTATCGATGAAGGAATTAACAAGTAATTTTGATGATATTGAGAAACGTTTGGCTGTTTTTATGGGATTAGGCGCTTTCTTGCTCAACTCGCTGGTATGCTTATGGCAGGGCGCTGATTTAGAGACCTATTTAGTCCGGGGCATCTTAGTCATCGCATTGGTAACACTTGCGAGCTGGTTTTACGGAACTTGGATGCGGCGTGTCTTCTTGAGCTTTTCTGGCGATGCCGAGCCAAGTGACGCTGAAATCAGGGGAGCGGACGCGCAAAAGAACGATAGACTCGTGGATATGCCCATGGGGACTTCAACCGTGTTGCCTGCCGAGTCGGTTTCGGGACGGAGTATCGACTTTACCCTGCCTGAGTTTGAGCCGGTTGGGGCGAGCGTCAGTGAGTTGCCTGATTTGCCGCCGCCACCGGTACCTGCAGGACTAAAGTAAGGCCAGGCCTTTTAGATGCCTCTTAGCCTAGACGATGCATGGTCGCGTTGGAAAAAACGACGTGGAGATGAAAATGCTCGTGAAGTAATTCTAGAAGCGCACCTCGGCCTTGTTAAAAGAACCTTGGCGAGATTGCGTATAGGGCTACCCCCCGACGCGGCCACCCGGCTTACGGATGATTTGTCTCAAGCTGGTTTGCTTGGCTTGATTCAGGCGCTTGATCACTTTGATCCCAATGCCGGTTCGAGCTTCAACACCTTTGCCGCATTTCGAGTCCGGGGTTCGATGCTGGACGAGCTACGCCGACAGGATTGGCTCAGTAAAGGTTCGCGTCATCGCCTTAAAGAGCTACGCAAAAAAATGACGGATTTGGAACAATCGCTTGGCCGGACCGCTAGTGATGAAGAATTGGCTCAGAAATTGGGTCAAAGCGTCGAAAGTCTTCGCCAAGAGTATCTAGACCTGGGACCAGCAACATTAGTATTTTTGGATGGATTGGATAGACCGGGAGAAGGCAAGCAATGGGCAGACTATGTAGCTGATCCCGACACGTTGCCGCCTGATGAGCGAGCGCAACGATCAGAAATCATGGAAGCACTCGCGCACGCCGTCGGTGAGCTTCCAGAACAAGAACGCCTTGTCATGACACTATTATTGAATGACGAGCTCGGCCAGAAAGAGATTGCTGAAGTATTGAAGGTCTCGCCGGCAAGGATTTCTCAAGTGCATGCTAAGGCTGTTTTGCATCTACAGATGGCACTAGCGCCATACTTTGAAAAGTCTTAATCCTGCTTTCATGAGGTTTTTATGACAAGTCGTGACATTGACGGATATCCAAGTATCAATACTTCGGATGATGGGTTAGTTCTTACTGTCTATCCACCCGAAGGAAGTGGTAAGCATGTGGCTTTTGAGGCCCTCAAGGCCGAGATTGAAGGCATGGGTGTGAAAGGCGTCAAATGGGAAGACGTAAAACATGTCGTCGATAACGCTAAAGGCCATCCCGTGGTGATCATCGCACCAAAGCCTAAGACTGGCGACTCTCAGATCTTTGTCGAGGTCACCGAAGATGAAATGGAAGCCAAGGTGACAGTGCTGCCCCCCGACCGTGGAGGGAAAACCGCAAATATGGATCGCGTGAAGTCGACCTTGGCGAGCAATGGGGTTGTTTTCGGACTTTTAGAGGCCGAACTGAAAACCTTAGAAGCCCCCATGGCTGCGATGACAGATCCAGATGAAGTTTATGAACCGATCGAAGCCTCTGTCGCAAAAGGTCGTCCTGTTGTCCATGGAACGGATGGCTATCTGGATAAATTTTACGAAAAGAAAGTTGATACCGCTGTCGTTGCTGAAGGGGAAGTCGAGAACAAGAATGCTCGTGTGGACTATCGAAGCATGACCACCATCGAGAATGTTGAGAACGGGGCGGTTCTAGCCAAGATGATCCCTGCGACTGCTGGCTCTGTCGGCATGACCGTCACTGGGAAAGAGTTGTCGCCTACACCCGGCAATGTCTTGGTTCTAAAACCAGGGCCCGGGGTTAAATTGGATCCAACAGATCCCACTACTTTCATTGCTACCGAAACAGGCCAAGTCGTCATCAAAGCTGAAACGATTTCTGTTTTGGCTCTGTTCGAAGTCCAAGGGGATTTGACGATGAAAGTCGGCAACATTGATTTTCTCGGTACCGTCCTTATCCATGGATCGATCACGGGCGAATTTAAAGTGAAAGCTGGTCAAGATGTAATCATTGATGGTGTTTTGGATGGCGGTGAAGTCGAGGCGGGTGGCAAGGTCATTATCAAGGGTGGAATCATCGGCCAAAAAACACGCGTTATCGCAGAAGGCAATGTTGAATCAAAATACATTCGAAACGCCTATGTTGAGTCGGGTGGTGTGATTACAGTCGCGGACGCAATCATGCATAGCACTGTCATCGCCTCGGACAAAGTAGCGTTGACGGGACGAGGAATGTTGGTCGGCGGAACCACTGTGGCTGGGTGGGAAGTCTATACCAAAGAGATCGGTGCTCGCAGCGGTGTCCCTACCGAAATTGAAGTCGGCGAAGACCCTCGTATGCGAGATGAATTGCGACGCATGGATAAAGATATGAAGGCTTTCATGGAACAACTGGATAAGACAAAGAAAGGTGTTCAATTCTTAAAGGACCAGTCCGCAAAATTAGATGGCAAACTACCCGACCAAAAGAAAGAAATGTTATCTAAACTAACGCGAGCTCAATTTACCCTGTTGGCAGACATCAAGAAGATTGTTGTGCGAAAGGCCGAAATCGAGCAGGCGCAAGCTGCTGAAAAGGGCAAGCGTCGAGCCAAAGTTGGTTGTTCTGGAATAATCTATCCCGGAACCAAGATTATGGTGAGTCGCATCCACAAGGCAATCACCGAAGAGGTTAAGTTCACAGCCTATGTGGAAAACAATGGCCAAATCACAAACGTCCCTTTCAGCTAGAGAATGAATACGCTGCAGTCACAAGTTATTCTGGCGCGAACACTTGAGGTTCAGGCGGTGACTCAAGCGGCGGTTGAGCACGCCGATCTGTTGCAACGCCAAGCGCAATCCCAGGCTGCTGTCCTTGCGGCTCGTGCGCAAGGGCTTGTCTTTGATATGGATCCGACACAAAAGGGACGAGCGATTCATCAGGATGCAGACGCCAATCAAGAAATCAGGCAACTACGTCGCAACAAAAAATATGCTGGTCCAGAAAAAGAAAATTCACGTTCAACGCTAAGTCCAGGTCTGGGACGAAGCATCGACATGACGGTTTAGCATGAACGGGTTTTTATTAGGAATCCTTTTTGTCGGGGAGTTGGCCCTTGTCGGTGTCGTCGGCTGGTCGATCTGGTACCACGGGCGTCGCGATCAAGATATACGACGACGAGTTGATGAAGCCCTCGACGACGATGATCTGATTGATTTTCAGACTCGCGTGCAAACGCTTCTCGAGGAAGTACGCTCATCCTCTGACAGCATGATCGAAGCGATTGAGCGGCGTCAAGCCGCGCTTGATCGAAGTCTTGCGAAAGTACGCGATGCCGAAAAGCGTCTGGCAGCAAGGTCGAGCTCGCTCGAGCGGGCCGCAAAAAAGGCAGAAGATCGTTTGGATCGCGTTCCAGTGAAAGCGGTTCCTCAACCAAAAAACAAGCGCGAAAAAACCATGCCGAGCAAAGTAGAGCAGCGGCCAATCACCGCACTACCCGTGCCGCCCCCTGTGGCCCAACCACAAATTATCGCCCCAGCGGAGACGCCGAATCGGTACCAACAAATATACGAGCTTGCCGATAAAGGGATTTCGCGCGAGCAGATCTCTCGACAAACTGGCATTCTTGCGGGTGAAATTGACTTAATACTTAATTTGCGCCCTGCGGACAAGCGCAAATCAGGTATTGGCAAAGCTTAATAATTTCTCAAGTCGGACGATAAAAAAAAGAAAAGTCTTCCGCTCGCGAGCTACTGATGGCAATCAATCCAGCCAGCCTACCCATTCAACTGCTACCCGGCCAAGCACAACTAGCGGGTTTAACACAAAATCTTGAAAGCGGGGATTTACTTCGTGGTCGCGTGGTCGAACTTTTAGCCGGCCAAAAAGCTGTCATTAGTTTAAATGGCACAAACCTACTGGCTGAACTACCCGCCGGTAACGCGATTCAGCGGGGGGACATTCTCACCTTGCAAGTTCTAAGCAGCGACGCAAAGCAAGTTGGTCAGGCTCCCGCCATCAGCCTAAAATTATTGTCCAACTTACCAAAAGAACTCTCTTTGCCAACAAACAGCGCGACGCCGCCGATACCTCCGCACCAAGTGCTCGAAGCTTCTTTGCTTTCGGCTCGCCTTCCTATCAGCAACACCAATCTTGAATTAGTCGCAAGCCTAGCAAGGGTGGGACTGCCTCTTGATCCAGCAACTTTACATTCAGTCATTCAGATCACGGACGCGTTGGTTGAAGTCCAAAATCCTGGCAGCGCACCAGTCGCTATTCCAAGTGAGAACATTCAACTAGCGAATGCGCTGAAAGATTTGCGTGCCGCGCTCACCATGCGCCTTGGTGAATCTAGTCCTCAGGCGCTTGTTGCGCGAGTTGTCATCCCAAATCTCGAAGCAGCATCCCAAACTCTAGTACAGCGACCTCTTGCGCCCGCTCAGCTTCAAATCTTGGTCCCACAAACACAAGCCATCCTCGAGCGCGTCCTATCGACAGGCCCCATGCCCACACTAGAAATAGACAGTTTAGTCCAGGAGATCAAACTCGCGATTCAAACTTCAGCGCCTAACGCGACGTTACCAACGATTCCGGTCCCACAGCAAAATAGTGTTCCTATCGACACCAGCCTTTTGGGGGCTGCCACACGCGAGTTGGCCGCCGTCCTGCTGGCTGGGCCTATTGATATCACACCCCAAAATTTTGTTAGCTCACTGAACGCGGCGATCCCTGATAGCAATGTGACAGTTCCTAGTTCGGCACTACGCTCATTGCAGGCCCAATTTCCGACTGCGGACCTACAGACATTGAACGCGGCTCTTGTGCAGGCAAAGCAATCTATTATCCAAGCATTTGTTGCATCACCCCCGAGCTACGATCTAAAAAACAGTGCCGATCTTACACTGGCTTTACGTCAAGTCGGTTTAAATCCTCCGTCCCAAGATCTTGCCGCCTTGCCACGCGTCACTGTTCAAGAAGCCGTTATTTTTTTAAAAGCGAGAAATATAGATGTCACTCGCGCGGCGGTCGAGGCAGTCGCGACTTATTTATCGTCCGACGGAGATTTGTCGGCGCCGCTCAGTCGTATCGCGGAAACTCAGACACAAATGCCAAAAGAAGCGCTTGTGCAACACCCTGCGTTAAATCAAGCACTCACTCGCTTGTCCGACACATTACGAGCCCTGGCGCTCGACGGCAGTGTTGAACACAACGCCTTTAACCAACAAATAAAGGCGGTCGCTGACAAATTAGGGATGAATCTTGAGCACGATTTAGCTTTAGCCAATGTTTTAAAGGATCCAAAGAGCGCAACGACCACGGTGCCGCTCGAACAGACTCTCAAAGCTGTACTTGAAACGGTGCATGCAGAAGCATCCAAGGCGCTCGCAAGCTCTTCGATGCGGTCCCAGCCAGATGTCTCGTTGAGCCTCCAGGCGACGCTCAAGGATGTGTCTTCTGCTCTAGCCAGTCTAACCACATCCCAATTGGCTGCCCGTCCCACACCTGCGTACGAGGTGCTGAATATCCAATTGCCCGTATGGGCTGGTGGACAAATGCAGCGTGGCGACCTTTCGGTTTACTGGCGTCGTGGAGCAGCTAAAGATTTGAATGAGCGTGATCCCGTCAATGTATTGATTAATCTTGATACGCGTGGATTGGGTCCCGTGCGTGTGCTCATGCAAGCGTTTAAATCAGAATGCCGCTGCCAAGTGCTGGTCCAAGACAAAACCACACTCAATTTTGTGCGCGGAGAGGGTTCGGATCTACGCCACGGATTTGACGAAAGAACACCTTTCAATCTAAGCCGATTGGATTTTGGTCTTTTAGCTGAGACGGCGGGACTGGCTCTCGACAATGCCCTAAGCCTACTTCCCGGCGCAAGCGGGCCACGGCAAGGTGGCTCTAGTTTGGACCTGAAGGTCTAAGATGCCAGAAGGAAAAAAAGAGAAAGTCATCGCCTTAAAATATGACGCTGAAAACCAATCGGCGCCTCGGATCTTGGCCAAAGCTCAGGGTGCTCTCGCCGAAAAAATCTTAGCCATGGCGCGCGAAAAAAAGATCCCTCTTTACCGAGATCCCGAATTAGTAGAAGTGCTTTCTCAATTGGACATCGGGGTTGAGATCCAGCCCGAACTCTATCAAGCTGTGGCCGAAGTTTTGATTTTTATTTATAAGGCCAATCGCAAAAAAATGGAACAAACAAAGGCCGCCGGCCAACGGCTAGCCGTAAACTTATCCCCTAAAATTATCCCTCGAAGCTAGCGATGGCCCGCATACATCTACTTGATAGCGCCACCGCCAATCAGATTGCCGCGGGCGAGGTGGTGGAACGACCCTCTTCGGTGGTTAAAGAGTTAGTCGAGAATAGCCTTGACGCACACGCGACTCGGATTGATGTTGAGTTAGAAGGCGCGGGTCGCGGGCTTATTCGCGTAAGCGATGACGGCGATGGCATGGGCGCTTCGGACCTAGCGCTCTCGGTGAAACGCCATGCCACGAGCAAAATCCAAAGTAGCCAAGATCTCGCTCACTTGAAAAGTTTTGGATTTCGCGGGGAAGCGCTGCCATCGATTGCATCTGTTTCTCATTTTGAGATACAAAGCCGTGCCCACCTGGCATCCGTGGGACATCGCTTGCGCGTCGATGACGGACTCGAAAGTCCAATCGAAGAATGCGCATGGCCGGTAGGGACGCGCGTCGAGGCGCGCCAGCTTTTTTATAACACTCCAGCCCGTCTTAAATTCTTAAAAAGAGATGCTACCGAATTAGAGCGCGTTTCACGTGACTTGCTTGCTTTGGCGGTCGCGCACCCTTCCGTCATTTTTCGTTTGCGTCATGGCGATCGCCAACTCTTAGACCTGCCTCGTGCGCACGATGAACGTCAACGCCTGGCCCAAGCATGGGGCGCTTCGACAGTCGAGCAGTGCCTGCCTGTGTCGCGTGTAGGCGAAAATATCCGTCTCAGCGGTTGGATTGGTCGCCCTCATCTCCATCGTTCAAATCGATCAGGTCAGTGGCTTTTTATCAATAAGCGCGCAGTCGAGCATCGCTCACTTGGGTTTACACTGGCTCAGGCGTATGGTGCCCTGGTTCCAGCTGGACGGCATCCCATCGCATGTCTTTTTTTAGAAATGGGGCCAGAAGAAGTCGATGTCAATGTCCATCCTGCGAAACGAGAGGTACGCTTTAGAGACGAACGTGCCCTCTTGGGTTCTGTGCACCATGCGGTGAAAGATGCGCTTGGTGAAGCGTCACTTTTGATTGAAGCGCGCTTGGGAGCGAATCAAAATGGGCAAGTAGCTTACCCATCGTCCCAAATACAAAAGTCAGCTTTTGCATCCGACGCCCCGTCTTGGAGCGGCGGCGCCAGCCTTGCTGAATTTGGTGACCAACACCTGCGGCAGGCATCCGCCGCGCCACATCAAACTGCGTCTGGCTGGATGGGACCTTCCCCTGAACCCGTGCGGTCAGATTGGCCCATGCCTCTGGCGCAGTTGCACAATAGCTATCTGCTTTGTCAGGATGCGCAGGGCTTGGTATTGGTCGATCAGCACGCTGCCCACGAAAGAGTTCTTTACGAAAAGTTTTTGCGCTCTCTAAGCGCGGGACCACCAAAAGCTCAGCGATTGCTCTTGCCCCAGCGCCTTGAGTTAAAAGGTGCGGAGGCTGAGCGCTTGCGTGAGTGGATCCCCGCGTTGAATGAGCTGGGCTTGGATTTGAGTGATACGGGCGCGGGTCTGTTTTTTGTCCAATCGATCCCTTCCTTTCTGAAGTCTGTTCAAGTTGCTCCTCTTTTGCAAGACTTGTTGGCGAGTGTCACTGAAGAAGCTGGCGATGACCCTACCTTAGAGTTCAAACGCGAGGTCGCTGCATTGATGGCCTGTCGCGCCGCGATCAAGGCGGGCGATCCCTTGAATCTTGAAGAAATGCGGGGGGTGATGGCGGATCTCGCTTCTTGCGAAATACCATGGTCTTGTCCGCACGG
>JANLXT010000071.1:0-7207 GCA_031365225.1 candidate division FCPU426 bacterium | reverse complement strand
GGGCCCCAAGGCCGCACCAAAAATTCTAGATGCGCCCGATGTTCCAAAATTTCACTGGAGCCGCTTTCTTTTAGGCGGACTCGGTGGGTCCGCACTTGGAGTCGGCATCGGTGCCTTTGCCGCCTCGCGCTCAGATGGCAGCTATGACCCTGACAAAGGCGCCACACTCATCCCCTTAGCTGCGGTGGGAGGCTTTTTGATCGGCGGCGGACTAAGCGTGCTTTTAGGATTGACCACCCCTGTGCCTCCGCAGCCACCCAAATTGCATACGTTTGCTCCAAGAAATACCCCAAATATCGCTTGGAATCTTGATTTTTAAGGCTTGGCAGGGGGCGTTGTGCTTTTGCCTTGGCTGGCATAAACTCTCAGTTCTATATTTCAGTCGGCTTCGCTTTGCTGGCTATGCTTTGATGGCATTCTCACTGGCACCAAATAAAGGGTCTTACGATGGGTCTGTTTAAGAGTGATGACGAAAAAAAGGTCGACTTTAATAGCGCAGGCGTCCAGTCCGCGGATAAAGGCGAATGGGACAAAGCGACCAAGAGCTTTCAAGCTGCCTTAAAAATCGACCCCAATTATGAGGACGCGCTCCTTAATTTAGGCTTTGTTTATAGCGATCAAGAAAATTTTAATGAGGCCCTTGAGCATTTTAGAAAAGTTGTCCGTATCAATGGCGGCAACATCGACGCCCACAACAACATTGGCATGATCTTGGCGCGTCAAAATAAAATGGACGCCGCCGTCTTTGCCTTTAACGAAGCCTTGGCAAAAAACCCTCGTAGCGCCGCCCTGCACAATAACCTCGGCAACGTCTTTCTTGATCGCGGCATGCTGAAAGAAGCTTACGAAAACTTTGGCAAGGCCAAAGAGCTTGACCCAGCCTATGGCGAAAAGTATCAGCATCTAGGCATCAAGAGCTTTGACGCTGACAAGATCCAAGAATCTATCAAGAGCATGGAGTCCTCGCTCAAGAATAACCTGAACAAATCTAAGGCCAATTTTGACCTGGGCGAACTTTACATGCAGCGTGGCATGTACGACAAAGCCATCACGGCTTTTCAAGCTTCCATCGTCGTGGATAGCAATTTTCCGTTGGCCCACGCCAATCTAGGATTTGCCTACGAAAAGAAGGGCATGCTTGGCGAGGCGGTTAAATGTTTTGAGGCGGTCACCCGCCTGCAACCCAAGAGCGGCAAGAACTGGAACACCCTGGGTCAATTGATGGTCAAGGCGAAGAAGCCTTTGGATGCGGCGCGCGCTTTTAGACAAGCGGTCAAGATCGATCCTAGCTACGGCAACACGCACATGATGCTGGGTCAGGTTTATCAGAACAAAGGCAATACCGAAAAAGCCACCGAAGCGTACATGATGCATATTCGCATTCATGAAGGCGCAGGGCCCTCAGAAGAAGCCAGGCGTCGGGTCGCGAGTCTGCGTGGCATCACCGAAGAACAACTTGAGCAAGAGCTGGCCACCCAAGGTGTTGGTTCGACTGCCGCACCCGCGAATGCCGCGCCCGTGTCGGCGCAAGATTACATGGCGCAACTGAAGGCGCGCTTGACACAGCCGCCTGGCACGCCTGGCGCTCCTGGCTCGCCACCACCTCCGCCTCCTATGGCTCCGCGACCCATGGGTCCGCCCGCGGGAACGCCTCCGCCACCACCGATGGGCGCGCCCGTGATGCAAGCGCCCGCGCCGATCGCGCCACCCGCGCCCGTGATACAAGCGCCCGCGCCCGTTGCGGCTCCGATTCCGGTCGAACCTGAACCAAGTGCTATGGCCGAAGAAATGCCGATGGCGGCACCCGCGCCTGTGGTTGTTCCGGTTCCCGTGGCGGCAGCGCCAGTCGTGCAGGCAGCGCCCGCGCCCGATCCTACGCAGCCAACGTATAGCTATTACGCGCCCTACCCAGGCGCGCCTATCGCCTATATTGACCCCAACAACAATTATCCAGTGTATCTCGTGACGCCCGCGCCCATGCCTGCGCCTGCACCTGCACCCGTTCCAGTTCCAATGGCGCCGCCCGTTGTTCAAGCGGCTCCCATGCCGGTGCCCGTTGCGCCTGCCCCAGAAGCCCCTGTGGTTCAAGCGCCTGTGGCCCCCGCACCAAGCACGCGTAGCAATCCCTTGGGCGGCGCTCCGAGCGCCAATCCGCCCGCGGGCGGCGCGACGGCCAAGCCCAGGCACGGATTCCTTTGATATAGAACCAAAAAAAAGCGCAGAATTGAACGCAAGGCCTGTGTTATACTGACGCATCTTTTGGGGAGCCGCAGCTTCGTCGGTCTGCCCCGATCAAGGAGCCAGAGTCATGGGTGCCGCTGATTTTTTAAAAGAGTACAAAGGTTTCAAAGATTTTGATGCGGACGACATTGCTGCTTTAAATAGTGTCTGCGCTGAAGAAAACTTTGGTAAAGACCAGATGGTTTTTCAAGAAGAAGCCCCCGGTGATCGTATGCATATCATCAAGGGTGGCACGGTCAAGATCGTCAAAAAAGTGAAGGACAAAGAGAACACCATCGTTGTCCTTAATCCGGGCGAATTTTTTGGCGAGATGGCTCTTTTGGATGGCTTGCCTCGTTCGGCGGGTGCCAAAGCGGGCGATTCGGCGATCGTCATCACCGTCACGCGCCAGCATTATTCAACCCTGCGCGACAAGGCCCCCAAGACCGCGCTCAAGTTGATGGACATCTTGGTGAACGTGCTCTCTAATCGTCTGCGCCAGACTAATAAGAATCTAGAAGCGCTGACTTTCTTGATCGAATAGGATCCCAGCTTCACAGACCCGACTCGCCTCCGCGAGTCGGGTTTTTTATTTGCCGCGCTATCCGCGCTTTGCACAAAGGACGAGGCATATGTTAGCGAGCATTCATTCAGCGTCACTCTTAGGGATCGACGCGACGCCCGTGACCGTCGAGGTCGACGCCGCCAGTGGGTTGCCATCCTTCAATATCGTGGGCCTGCCCGATGCCGCGGTCAAAGAATCGCGCGATCGCGTTAAGACCGCCGTGCTCAACAGCGGATTGGATTTTCCGGCCAATCGTCGTTTCACCGCCAACCTTGCGCCGGCGGACACGCGCAAAGAAGGGCCGTCCTTTGATCTGCCCCTCGCCCTAGGTGTCTTGGTGGCGCTGGGTCAGGCGCCTGCCGACCAATGCGAGGGCACGGCCTTTGTCGGTGAACTGGCGTTGGACGGTACGCTGCGACCTACCCGAGGCGCTATCGCCATTGCCTTGGGTCTGCGCGCTCGCGGGTTCAAGCGTTTGGTCCTGCCCATGGCCAACGCGCAAGAAGCCGCCGCGGTCAGTGGCATCAAGGTGCTTGGCGCGCGTGATCTGTTGCATGTGCTGGCGTGGATGCGCGGGGAAGCCGAACTTGAATGTCCGGTGGTTGATCTTGCGACGCTCTTTCAACGGCGCTCGCGTTATGCGCTTGATCTGATCGATGTGAAGGGGCAGTTGCAGGCGCGCCGTGCGCTCGAGATTGCCGCTGCGGGTGGGCACAATCTGTTGATGATAGGTCCGCCGGGATCAGGCAAGACTCTACTGGCACGTGCGTTGCCATCCATCTTGCCTGCGCTCTCGCTGGACGAAGCCCTCGAAGTAACCCGGGTACATAGCGTGGCAGGTTTGCTGACGCCAGGTGCCGGCCTGGTGGGCACGCGGCCCTTTCGGTCGCCACATCACACGGTTTCGTCCGCGGGTTTGGTGGGCGGAGGCAGCCAACCGCGGCCGGGTGAGGTGAGCCTAGCGCACCTGGGTGTCTTGTTCTTAGATGAACTGCCCGAATTCACGCGCGCCGCGCTCGAAGTTTTGCGGCAGCCGCTCGAAGATGGGACCGTGACCATCAGTCGGGCGGCCAACACGTTGACCTATCCCGCGCGTTGCATGGTGGCCGCGGCCATGAACCCCTGCCCCTGTGGACACCTGGGTGATCCGCGCAAAGAATGCCTTTGCAGTGATCGCGCCGTCGCCAATTATTTAAGTCGGCTTTCAGGACCGCTCCTCGATCGGATAGACTTGCATGTCAGCGTGCCTGCGATCCCTTACGACGAACTGAATGCTGCGCAGGCCAGCGAGAACTCGGCGCAGGTACGTGTGCGGGTCGAGGCGGCACGCGCGGTCCAAACGACGCGGCTCAAGGATTGTGCTTCGGGGGCGCACTGCAATGCCCAAATGAGTCCGTCCGAAGTTCGGACGTTTTGCGCTCTGGGTTCAGAAGGGCACGCCTTGTTGCGGGCCGCCGTCGAGCGTTTGGGTCTGAGCGCCCGTGCCCATGATCGCTTGTTAAAGGTGTCACGCACCGTGGCAGATCTGGAGGGCTGCGAAGATATCCAGATCCAGCATTTGTCCGAAGCGGTTCAGTACCGTGAGTTAGATAGACAGCAGGTACCCGAAGAAAGTCTGCCCTAGCACCCTCTTGCTTAGAATGGCGATTAGTACGAAACTAGAGCCCAGTCCTGGGAGGGCCTATGTCCAGCGCCAAAGAGATCGTGATTGTAGAAGGCACCCGTACTCCTTTTGTGCGTTCTGGCACCGACGCCAAAGATCTGTCGGCGTCGGATCTGGGTGTCGCGGTGTTGAAAGGTTTGCTTGAGAAGGCGCCTTTTAAAGCGACTGAAGTCGACGAGATCATCTTTGGTTGCGTGGCGCAACCTTTTGACCAGGCCAATGTCACCCGCGTGGCGCAGATAAAAGCCGGTCTGCCCCTTTCGATCCCTGCCTACACCACGCATCGCAATTGTTCGTCGAGCATGCAGTCCGTCACCCACGCCTGCGAACAGATCTTGTCGGGCCGTGGCGAGGTGGTCATCGCGGGCGGCATGGAATCGCTCAGCAACACCCCTTTGGTTTACAATCCCGCCGCCACTGCTTTTTTCACGCGACTTTCTAAGGCCAAGACCGTGACGCAACGTTTGGGCATCTTGCTCAGCACGCCGTGGGGCCAGTTTCTCAAGCCGCGTATCAGCTTGATGGACGGCCTCACCGACCCAACGTGTGGCCTTAACATGGGGCAGACCGCCGAAGTCTTAGCCCGCGAGTTTGGCCTGACCCGCGCCGCGCAAGACGCGTTCGCGGTGCAATCCCATCTGAAAGCCGCCAAGGCCCGCGCCGCCGGGCGCTTTGCCCGCGAGATCAGCCCGCTCTTCGCGCCCCCTAAGTTCACGCCCATCAAGGACGACAACGGCATCCGCGAGGACAGCAGTGTCGAGCGTTTGGGTAAGCTCAAGCCCGTTTTTGACCGGGTCACAGGCACCGTCACCGCTGGCAATTCTAGCCAGATCACCGATGGGGCCGTGGCACTCTTGATCACCACCGCCGAGCGTGCCAAGGCCTGGGGCGTCAAGCCCCTCGCCAAGATTCGGGGCAGCGCCTATGCCGGGCTTGATCCCCAGCGCATGGGCTTGGGTCCTGTTTATAGCACGGCTAAATTGTTCAAGCAGTTGGGCCTAGGGATGAAAGACATCGGTCTGGTTGAGATGAACGAGGCTTTTGCCGCTCAATCCATGGCGTGCTTGCAAGCCTTTGACTCGGATAGCATCGCCAAGGGACGTTTAGGACTAGAAGCAGCGCCTGGCGCGATCGATCCCGCGATCCTTAATGTCAACGGTGGCGCCATTGCCTTGGGGCATCCCGTGGGTTCGTCGGGTGGTCGCCTTTTGCTGACCCTGGCTTACGAGATGATTGATCGTGGTGTTGAACGCGGTCTGGCCACGCTTTGTGTGGGTGGCGGTCAAGGCGCGGCCTTTGTGATTGAACGCGATTCCAGCACCCGCTAAGCGAGGTAATCTTTATGGCAATCAAGAAAAAAACAAAAGTCTCCGCGTCCGCTTGGTTCAACATCGCTGTGCTTGTCGGTGCCCTAGGCTACTTTGTTGATATTTATGATCTGATTCTATTCAGTGTGGTTCGCCAGCCAAGTTTGCGTAGCCTGGGCGTGCCCGAGGATCAGCTCTTAGATGTGGGCATCCGCCTCCTTAATTGGCAGATGGTCGGCATGCTCATCGGCGGCGTGCTCTGGGGCGTGTTGGGTGACCGCCGCGGGCGCATCAAAGTACTTTTTGGCTCTATCTTGCTCTACAGCCTGGCAAACATTGCCAACGCTTTTGTGCAGGATCCCTTTCAATACAGCGTCTTGCGTTTTGTCGCGGGACTGGGCTTGGCGGGCGAGCTCGGTGCGGCCATCACGCTGGTCAGCGAGACCCTCTCTAAAGAGCAACGCGGGCTGGGCACCACCATTGTGGCCACCGTGGGCGTGTCCGGCGCCATCGCGGCAAACTTGGTGGCTCGGCATTTTGATTGGCGTACCGCCTATATCGTGGGTGGCGTCTTGGGTCTTTGTCTTTTGGTCCTGCGCGTGCGGCTCTTTGAGAGCGGCATGTTCGAGCACTCGCGCAAAGACAAAAAAGTGGCGCGTGGTGATCTGGGTCTGCTCGTGCGCAAGCCCGAACGCCTGCTGCGTTACCTCAAATGCATCTTGGTCGGTCTGCCCACCTGGTTTGTCATCGGGATCTTGATCGCGCTGTCTCCCGAGATCGCAGGGTCGCGTGGCATCACTGGTATCGCGGGCGGGGACGCCATCATGTACGCCTACATCGGTCTGGTGCTGGGTGATTTGAGCAGTGGCGTTCTTAGCCAATACTTGCGTAGTCGCCGTAAAGTGGTATTGGCCTTTTTGGGTCTCACGGCGATCGCGACATGGCTCAATCTGACCGCCAGCGTCAGCCCCGATCAATTTTATTGGCTCTGCCTGCTCTCTGGCTTTGGGGTGGGCTACTGGGCCATGTTCGTGACGATCGGCGCCGAACAATTTGGAACCAACCTCCGCGCCACCGTCGCCACCTCGGTCCCCAACTGGGCCCGCGGCGCGCTCGTGCCCCTGACGCTGGCCTTCAAAGCCCTGCACGCCAACGGCAGCAGCTTTGTCCAAAGCGCGATGATCGTCGGCCTGGTCAGCATCGCCGTCGCCGCCATCGCGGCGTACAGCTTGCGCGAGACTTTTGGTCGTGACCTTGATTTTGTGGAGCGCTGAGATGCCCATCACTAAAACCACCATCCTCGAAGGCGTCGCTCATCTCGTCATCGACGACCCCGCCGAGAAGCTGAACACGCTGGGCGCGGAGCTTTTGGCCGAGCTGGCGGAGCGCGTCACGGCGCTGGGTCAGGATGCCAGCGTCAAAGCCATTGTGATTCAGTCGGCTAAAGAGGGC
>JANLXT010000044.1:0-8908 GCA_031365225.1 candidate division FCPU426 bacterium | reverse complement strand
AGGTTTCACGCTCGTTGAGCTCATGATCGTGGTCGCGATTATTGGTATCTTGGCTGCCATCGCTATCCCCAAGTTCGCTGACATGTTGGAAAAGTCACGTGATGGCGCTACCAAAGGCAACATCAGCGCTGTCAAGTCGGCCATTTCCATCTACTACGGCGATCAACAGGGACAATGGCCAGGAGTCTTGGCACAGGTGGGAGCAACAACCAATCCGTTGACGTTCCTGCCCAAGTACATCAACAGCGTTCCTCCAGTCAAGTCCACCGCCGCTTATAAGACCCAAGCGAACGCGGCTGACGTTGGTAAAGGTCCTGGTCGTAACAGCGCAACCGCGATCAGCGTTTACACTGGTCCCTTCGGTGCGATCGCGGTCACTGTTCCTGGCACGGGTCCTTACGGCGAAGGCTGGGTGTACGACGCGTCAGACGGAGCCATGTGGGTGAATTCGACCCTCTTGGATATGTCTGCCAAATCGTTCACGCTCTTTGGCGCTGAATAAGACTGTTAACGATCTTTAATAAAAAAGCCGTCCCGCAAGGGACGGCTTTTTTATTGCCTGATAGAAATCTTAGCCTAACTCGGAACCACACCAGCGAAATGCTTGCGCACAACCCGCAAGCGCAAGAGCGCTTGGTTCAATTCTTTCAATAATGCTTTTAAGTGATCCAGTTCAGCTTCTTTGATCTGATCTTTCAAGACTTGCAACTCCGCCTCGAACGCCACCTTATCGAGCGTGCTTGGCAGATCGGGCAACTGTAGTTCGCGCGCTATTTCTTCGGCCAATTTTTGACAAGTCAATCGGTACTGCGCCGCTTCCCCGCTTACCTTCGCGATCTTAGAGTGCGCCTTGGCCGAATCAACCATCTTAGCCAGCTGCGCCTCATCCAATCCCGAGTTTGGCTCAATACGGATGCTCTGACTGAGCTTGGTAAACTTGTCAAAAGCTTTTACCTTTAAGATCCCGTTGGCATCGATATCAAAGGTCACATCGATCTGTGGCGCCCCACGCACATCGGCCTTGATCCCCACCAGCTCAAAATCACCCATAAATATATTGTCGGCCGCCAGAGGCGCCTCGCCTTGATAGACCCCGATGCGAACGCTCGTCTGCATGTCATTGGCGGTCGTGTAGGTGATCGTCTTTCGCGTGGGCACGGTGGTGTTGCGATCGATCAAACGGCTCATCATGCCACCCGTGACGCGCACACCCAAGCTCATCGGCGTGACATCCAGCAAGAGCTTGTCCCGTACCTGTCCTTTAAGGATGCCGCCTTGGATCGCAGCGCCAATGGCCACCGCTTCATCGGGGTCCACGCCAGGGTGGGCAGGCTTGCCAAAAAATTCAGCCACGCGCCGACGTATCTCTGGCACCCGGGTCATGCCCCCGACCAAGAGGATCACATCCACTTGTTCTTTGGTCAGGTGAGCTTCGCGCAAAGCGTCTTCGCAGGGCTTTAAGGTCGCCTCGACCAATGCTTTGGTGGCCACAACAAACGCGTCGCGGGTCAACGAATACGTCAAATGCACCGGGCCTTCGGGACCCATGGCCAAAAAGGGCAGGCTCACTTCCGCCTGCAATTGCCACGAAAGGTCGATCTTGGCCTGCTCGGCGGCTTCTTTCAAGCGCTGCAGAGCCATACGGTCTCCGGTGAGATCAATCCCCTCGAGCTTTTTAAACTCGTCAATCAGAATGCGAATGATCGCATGATCCCAGTCGTCGCCACCAAGATGAGTGTCTCCGGTGGTCGCCCGCACTTCAAAGACTCCGCCAGCCAAACGCAAGAGGGTGATATCAAAGGTACCGCCCCCCAGATCATAGACCACGATCGTCTGGTCTTTGCGCTGATCCAAACCACACGCCAACGACGCGGCAGTCGGCTCATTAAGTATGCGCAGCACCTCTAAACCGGCAATGCGGCCAGCGTCTTTGGTGGCCTGGCGTTGCGCGTCACTAAAATAGGCGGGGACGGTGATGACCGCCTGATTGACAGGCTCGCCACAGATCGCTTCGGCGTCAATTTTTAACTTTCGCAATACTTGAGCGGCAACTTCGGGCGGGCTCAAGCGCTGGCCTTGAGCCACAGGCCAGGCATCACCATTGTCAGCCGCAACGATCTCAAAGGGGAACAACGCGCGATCCCGTCCCACGGCTGGATCCGCTAACTTTCTACCCATCAATCGTTTGATCGAAAAAAGCGTGTCGTTAGGCAACACCACCGCTTGACGGCGGGCCATGGTCCCCACAGTCACTTCGCCATCCCGCCCATAGCTAACCACCGAAGGCGTTGTGCGTGCGCCTTCGCGATTGTTAAGGACGGTCAGTTCGCCATCCAGGATCATGGCCATGCAACTGTTGGTCGTCCCCAGATCTATGCCTAAGACTCGATCAACCGCCATCCTTAGTTCCCTTTTGAAAGATTAAACATTTAGATAGGTCTCTGTAACGGATTTACGCAATTTTAACAAGCGCGCGTCATCCGCGCGAAGCTTAATCGCGCGGCCAAGCACTTCTAACGCAAAGTGAGCATTACCAAGCTGGGTGCCTAGAAGCGCCAGGTCATAACTGGCCTCGGGGTAATCAGGCTCTAACTTAAGCGCGACCTTAAAGGCTTCGACCGCCTTGGGCAAGTCCCCTGCCTCGAATGCGCGCACACCTTCTGCAAATCGTTGCTCAGCTTCTTTTTTTTCCTTACTTTTAAGCAATTTCACGCCCTTGATGTCACCCTCGGTAAGCATAGGGCACATGATCTTAAAGTCATAAAGCTTGCGTGCTTTGGGATCCGAAAGCACCCGAAAAGCCTCGACCAACTCGATGGTCGCGTCCACGCTCGCGTCATCATCGTGGTTATGGTCAGGATGTACCTGATAGAGCACAGCGCGGTAGTGCTGCTCAATGTCCTCAATCGAAGCATTGCGCGAAACTTTAAGGATCTCGTAATAGTTTTTTTCAGGCATTGGCTCCCGCCTTCTCGCTCACGGCAAGCCGTAAATAAGCGTCAATGAACGCATCTAGGTCTCCATCCAATACATTTTGCGCTTGCGACGTCTCGTGATCGCTACGCACGTCCTTAACCATTTGATAGGGGTGCAGGACATAGTTGCGGATCTGGCTTCCGAAATTAATATCTTTTTTTTCGCCAGCGATGCCTATCATCGCCAGGCGCTGCTCTTCTAACGCGCGCGCATAGAGCTTGGCGCGCAACATCCGCATGGCCGTCTCGCGATTTTTGATCTGCGAGCGGTCATTTTGGCAGTTGGTGACAATGCCACTGGGCAGATGGGTGATCCGCACGGCACTCTCGGTACGATTGATGTGCTGCCCACCCGCGCCCGAGGCCCTAAAAACATCAATGCGCAGGTCCTTGTCCTCGATCAACACCTCGATGTCGTCATCAATCTCTGGAAAGGGCTCCACCGACGCGAAGCTCGTGTGCCGACGCGCATTTGAATCGAAGGGGCTGATGCGCACCAAGCGGTGCACGCCCTTTTCGCCCCGCGTCAAGCCATAGGCCCACTCGCCCCCCAGCTTGAGGGTGGCTTCTTTAATACCCGCCTCTTCAGCCGCTTGAATGTCGAGCAACTCTACCTTGAACCCCCGGCGCTCGGCCCAGCGCGTGTACATGCGCAAGAGCATTTGAGCCCAATCTTGGCTTTCGGTTCCACCCGCGCCTGGGCGTATAGTCAAAAGGCAATTGGCCCGATCATGCGGACCCGCCAACATGCGCGTGAAGTCCAGCTTGTCTAAACGCCCAGAAAGCTCTTGAGCGTTGAGATCCAACTCTGCCAACAAAGCGGGATCCTCATCCTCGGCTAGGAGTTCGGCGCTGGCCTGCATATCCGCCAACGTCTTGTCTAAAGCCATCCACGTCTGCACATCACGCTTGGCACGGGCCATGGATTCTTGTTTTTCGCGAGCTAGTTTTTGGTCGTTCCAGAAATTTGGCTCGAGAGCTTCGCTCTCAATACGGGCGGTCAGCGCTTGCTTGCCATCAACGTCAAAGGTACCTCCGTTGATCGGATACACGCTGTATCAATTGGGCCAACAAAATTTTTTGTTCGTTGCGTAGCATGGGTCAAGGGCACAGAAAAGAGGTTTTTAAGGTAGATCAGGGCTGCGCAGACGTGGACCTGGAGCAGGCGCAGTAACAAGACCTTGTTCAGCCAGCGCGACAATCCGGGAACGGTGCAACGACAAACGCTCGTTGGCTTGCGCGCTTTGAGCCGGGTCACTCAGTCGTCGGGCGTGCTCCGCGCCAAAAGTGACGCTCTCAATAGACGGTTCCACGTCCCACAGCAAGCGCAATGTCTGGTGGCCTGCTTGCGTCCAGCCCAACTTGCGGATCTGGTCGGTGGTACCCACCACGCGACGGGCCCACTCAGCTTCGCCACCCCGCCTTAAGAGATCGGCGGTCATGGTGAGCTCGCGTAATAAGGCTGGATGCGTAAACATGACCTTTTTATAATTTGGGTGGTACTGGATTTGAACCAGTGGCCCCCAGTTTGTAAGACTGGTGCTCTAACCGCTGAGCTAACCACCCCTGCGGGCCTGACAAGACTCAGAGGTTAAATACTTTGTCGGTCTTGGCCACTTCGATATTTGGTATCCCTAGGTCTTTGAGCTCTTTGCGGATCTCTTTTTCATGTTCTGGCTTGATATGAAAATTGATGATCGGAACCGTCAATTTTCGACGCACCTTTTTTAATTCTTTCTTAAGATCCTGGGGCGTCAGATGTCCTGTGATCTCGGCCAGTTTTTGAAGGCGATTTGGGAAGCTTACCTCAACCAACAATCCTCGTAAATTAGGGGCGTCGTTGACAGCCTCCCACAGATCATCGGTGACACCCGTATCGCCTGAATAGACTAGCGATTTTCCGTCACGCTCGATGACAAATGCGCTCGTCGGTACGGGATGATTCACGCGCACCGATCGCACCATGTATTCGCCTACTTTGGTCTCGGAGCCCTCGTCGATGGGGGACATCTCAAAAACCACCTGTCCGTTGGGGCGTTTGATTTTTGTAAAATCAGGCCACAGCTCATTGTTCAAGATATTGCGCGAGATAGCATCGAGCGTTGGCTTAAGGCCATGAATCATAACAGGAGGAGCATCGTTGGCAAAAATATTCACTGCCATGTGGGGCAAGGCGCCCACATGATCCAAGTGACTGTGGCTAATCAGAACATGAGTTATCTTCGCCTGCTCTTGGGTCGACAGGACATGACTCACCGTGCCCGCATCGATCAGAAGCGTTTCATCAAGTAGAAAAGCCGACAAAAAGCAGCCGGGCAGTTCACCACCATAAGGACCAAGCACTCTTAATTTCATAGGCAGACCGAAAAAGTCCTGTTAAGTAGGGAGATAAATAATTACTGACAAATTATAAACTCCACAGGTGCCACTTCTACTACAAAAGACTGTGTTCTTGATTACAGCCGACCTCGAAAAGCCTTTCTTTTTGAAAACAAAGGGTTTTAGAGGTTAAATGCGAGGATATTCAGTACTTTTGCCTCATCCCCCGGCACGCGCTGGTCCGCAAGACTACGTCCCGTCAACTGGACTCGAATACCGTCCCGAAGTACAAAATAGTCTGGCTCGGTCAATAGTAACTGGCCGATTTGCGCCAAAGTCAAAAGACTAAGAGCCAGTTGTAGTCCTTTACCCACAAGCGACCAACGGGCGACTCCAAGCCGCAAGGCCGCAGAAAATGTCACTTCTCCCAACGCGACAGCCAAGCGAGCTTTGGGGTCTAAGCCCCGCAACGCGCGTAGCGCACGAACCAAGTCCAATGGGTCTTGGCCAAGATCCATCGCTAAGAAAAAGCCTCCTGCCCGCGCCGGATCTAAAAACGCTCCAAACTCTTCCGCCCAGGCCTCAAGGTCGCTCTCGTGCTCTGGTTCTGAAGCTTGCCAGGATCCGTAGAGACCATGCAATGAGGTATCCTGCCCAGGATGGGGCAGGCGTTTACGCCACGCAGCTTCTTGGGTAGGCGCAACCGAACCCAAAAACCACCGCCGCGCTCTTTCTCGACGCGCGTGCCAACGAAACAAGGCCCAGCCATATCCAACCAGCATCGCGCCCAACCAAACACCCATCGGCCGTGCCAACGCTTCTTGATAAATGCTGTAACCCGACCAAAGGCCCGCAAACATCGCCATCGCGATCGGCGCCCCGATCCACCAGGGGGTCAAGCCAATCGCCAAGATAAGCAAGCCGCCGCAGAGCGTCCACAATCCCACACGTACACCTGGCGCGCTATCCACACGCAACGCTCGAGCGCAAAGCGCGTTAAAGAGGCGGCGCTGTCTATCAAACGCGGGCGCTTCTGCCAAACGACTGGGCCAAGGCCTTAAAAAGACAACCCGCCCGCTAACAATCGCTTTGTCTAGTTTGCCGGATCGCAGCAACGACAACCCGACACGCACGGTTGCAGGAGCGTCCCCCAATAAAAAGTCGCCCTTGGCGTTCAATGGATAACGCACCCCTTTGAGCTCGAGGGCGACCAAACGTCCACGCACCCAATGAAAGCGCATGCCTTTGGCTGGAACTTCAAACCAGCGCCGTGCGGCTTCCAATCCCAAGGCTGGATACCAGCGCTCGCCTACTTGAACCAAACCTGTTTCGCTTGAGTCTCCAGCTGATTCTAACGGCAAAGCGGCAACGGCGCCTTGAGCGCAAAAAACCGCGAGAGGGGCACGCGCTACTTCCCATTGTCGCGATAAATCTTGCTTGCCCGAGCTCTTGAGCGCAACTTCAAAGCCTGATCGATCCAAGCACGCTGGCGGCGCGATGGGCTCCCCTTCTCGCTGCATGGCGCTGAACGCCATGAGGATCCGGGCGTTGCCCGTCAAAGCGCGCGCCAATCGAGAATCAGCATCCAAGCTCGCCGCGACCGCGCTCAATCGCTTAGCGACCGCGTCCAGCTCTTTGCCTCTCTTTTTCTTGCCGCTCTTAGCGCTAGGGAGCCCCGCCGCCAAGCGTTCCAAAACATCTCGTTCAGACGCCTCGCTCGGCTCATCTGGCAACGCCTCGATGACTACCAGCGCGGGCTCCAAAAACAACAGACGGTCGACGTCGTCGGCCAATCGCCGCGCGCGACCACTTGCGGTCGGGCTTTCGGATTCATCTTCTTCTAGCGCCAACGCGCGCGCGGGAGCGACCTCCCCCGCTTGGGTCCGAACCAAACGCCGCCATGCCGCGTCTTCGAGCGCCCCCCAGGGACCCCAACCACTCAGGCTTGCCACTAAAAAAAAGATCCCCGCGCCAATGGAGGCCGCTGATGGCCAGTCCAAAGATCGCGAGGATCTATCAAGTATTCGTTCTGGCATCAAAGGCCGAATTGCTCTTTCATCTCTAAATAGCGGATAAACTTCTCGAGATTCTCGAGGTTAGAAACCACAACCTGCCCCGCGTCCATGTGAGTGATCTTAACCTGTTCCATCTTGCTTAAGATCTCAGCGACTTTGGCCGCTTCGGTGGACATACCAACCATTTTGGCCAGCTCTTCGATGGTCACACCCACTAACTTGATATCTTGGGTGTCGCGAGCTCCACTCTTGTGCGCCAACTGCAAAAGCGTGTGCGCCACGCGGCTGTTGGCGTCTTTAATAAGAAGCGCCTCAATCTGCTTGTTAGAATCACGCAAACGGGCCGACATATTTTTAAGGATCTTCTTAACAATACGTACGTTGTTCTGCATCTGTTGCTCGAACAACTCTTCATTTAAGACAATACATTTGGTCTCTTCGACAGCGCTAGCGCTGGCCGAGCGAGGCCCTTTATCAATGACCGCCATCTCACCAAAAAAATCGCCCTCTTCTAAGATGACCAAGGTTTTTTCGGTATCCTTGGAACGCTTAGAGATGCGGACTTTGCCGGTTTGAATAATGAACATTTCGGCGCCGATCTCGCCTTCTTTGAAGATCGACTCGTTCGCCGCAAAAGTTCGGCCATATTTATTGAAAATCTCTGCCTGATTGCTCATCCTAGGTGCACCCCTCCCGGGCGCCAAACTGTGGAAAACCTGTTTATATTGTAAGGTATGCGCTTTGGCAGACTCAACAAAAATCTTTGTTTTAGGCCTAAAAAAACGCTGCCAGAGATATTTAGGCCCAAATAAGGACCCCAAACTCCCTGGCAGCGTTTTTTATCGTGTTTTAAAGAGCTTTTTAGGCCCCAGCTCCCGCTCCCGCGGTGGCCTCTTCAATCGGTGCATTCTCACGCAACGACAATCCAATCTTACGCTCGTCAAGCTGTAGCTTGATCACTTTAGCTTCGACATCGGTTCCAATCGCCAAAATGTCTTCTACCTTTGCAGGCGCTTCTTCCGCAATCTGGCTGATGTGAATCAGGCCTTCAACACCCGGCTCGAGCTCCACAAAGGCGCCAAAATTGGTGGTCCGGACGATCTTGCCTTTGACCTTGCTACCCAAGACATAGCGCGACTCAATTCCTTCCCATGGATCGGGTTGGAACTGCTTCAGGCCCAAAGAGATCTTTCGCTTTTCTTTGTCAATATTCAGCACTTTGACTTCGACGTCATCACCCTTTTTCACTAGCTCACTTGGGTGTTTGACGCTGCTGGTCCAAGACATGTCGCTGATATGCAAAAGACCTTCAATCCCATCTTCAAGCTCAACAAACGCGCCATAGTCGGTCAGGCTCTTGATCTGCCCTTTAACTTTTGACCCAACGGGCAAACGCTCGTCCATGCTGTTCCAAGGATCGGTCTCAGTTTGCTTCATGCCCAGGCTGATCTTTTTGTTTTGAAGATCTAAATTAAGGACCATCACGTCAACCTCTTGCCCCACGGTCACGACGGCGCTGGGGTGCTTGACGCGCTTGAGCCACGACATCTCTGAAACGTGCACCAAGCCTTCGATGCCTTCTTCTAACTTCACGAACGC
>JANLXT010000037.1:0-11823 GCA_031365225.1 candidate division FCPU426 bacterium | reverse complement strand
CCTGAACTTTTTAGAGCTCTTGATTCTAAGAGCAACACGTTGGGCTGGGCCTTTATTGATACAGAATTAGGCAAACATTTGCCGATCACTTACATGGTGGCGATCGATAAGCAGGGCACGATCATCGCCTTGTCTTTGCTTATCTATCGGGAAGCCTATGGCTACGAAGTGGGCTCTAAAAGATTCAGAAAACAGTTTTGCGGTAAAAACACAAAAGATCGTCTTGAGTTAGGTGTGGATATCGACGCGATTTCTGGAGCGACTATTTCTTCTAGAGCGGTGACCACCGGCACCAAAAAATGTCTGTGGTTAGCCCGAAATATTTTAAATGTTGAAAAAAATAAAAAGTGACATACACCCAAAGGAGTTAAAGATGATCAAGGCAAAAATTCTCCGCATAGGAATGGCGCTTGCGGTCGCAAGTAGCCTGGGCGCGCAAAGAACGCTTGGCGAGATCGCCGATAAAACAGTGGTGCACGGGTATTTGACCGTTGACTACGTGACAGGCAAGTTGGTGAACGACGCGACGAGCGTCAATAAGATCATCCCTAATTTTGAGCTTCAGCGATTTATTATTGGCACTCAATCGCAGTTGTCGGACACCATTGTCTTTAACAGTGAGTTAGAAGTCGAACACGCCACCCGCGTTGGCGTAAAGACGACGAAAGATGCTGCCGGAAAAGTCACTTCGGCAGGAGCAGGGCTGGAGATCGAACTGGAGCAGGCGTGGGTGGAATTTAGAAGATTCAAGGCCTTCCAACCCAGAGCGGGTGTTGTATTGATACCGATAGGCAGGATCAACCAAAATCACGATTCCGACAAAGTGGATAGCGTTGAAAGACCCTTGGTGGACGGGGACGTCATACCTACCACCTGGTTTGAGCCCGGTATTGGATTTACGGGCTCTGTGGAATGGGGTGATAGCGCCGAAATAAAATACGAGGCCTACGTCTTTAATGGCCTCAGAGGAAGTGCTGCGACGGCGGGTTCCGAAAAAAAAATCAGAGATATGCGCATACATAAAGACTCATCCAACGACACCAACACCGATAAAGCGCTTGCGGCGCGCTTGGCCATAAGCCCGGTGCAGGGTTTAGAAGTTGCAGCCTCTGGCTATACCGGGAAATACGATCCCGCAGGAACCCTGGGGATGACGTTGGGCGCGTTGGACGCTATGTTTCGCTGGCGCTGGCTGGATCTGCAGGGTGAATGGGCCGAAGTAAAAATTGAGAGACCCGACCCCAGCAGTGTGGCCCAACGTGTAAACCAGGACCCTCTCTTTATAAACGACCCTGGCTACTTTGATCCTCTGGGCACGTTCGCGGGATTGCGCGGGGGTTGGTTTGCGCAAGCGCTGGCGCGTGTCCCTGTGGGTGAGTGGGGCCACCTCGAACCTTTTGCGCAGATTTCGTCACAAGATTTGGATAAAAGCGAAGAAACCATGAACGATCAATTAAGAAGTGTGGTCGGATTGAATTATCGCCCCATCGATAGTCTTGTGGTTAAATTGAATTATGCCAACACGGCCTACAAGGCTCAGTATCTGGATGCGGCAGGGAAAAAGAACGACGTGGAAGATAACCGTTTTCTAGCGTCGCTGGCGGCGTCTTACTAAAGGATGAGCATGATCAAGTTAGAAGGCGTACCTCAGTTGAACACATGGCGCGGACCCGCACGAGTTTGGGCGTTGGGTTTTTGCGCCTCGGTAGTACTGGGTTTGTGTGTTTCGATATTGATGGTCTTTTTTGACTCAGGATTGAGGCCTCAGGATCTTGGCACTCGGTTTGCGGGGCCGGAGAGCGACAGGGTTTTTCCCCACACCATGCGTAGCCTCTTGCAAACGACCCATACGCATTTGTACACCATCGCCTTTCTGGAGTTTTTGCTGGGAGGTCTTTTTCTCCTGAGCAGTGCCTCCAACAAAATAAAGACATTCCTCATTTGTATCGTTTGGTCAGCCTTCGCTTTAGATCACGCTGGCATGTGGTTGGTTTTTCAATTTGGAAAAAGCCGGGTGTGGATGTTGATGCTGGGCGGAACCACAATTTCCGTGAGTCTCTTTGCGCAAGTGGGTTGGTGCTTGAAAGACCTAGCTTGGCCTAGAACCTAATACGCTCACGGTGACATTCAATCGCAATAAAAAAGCCGGGGGCATTGCCCTGGCTTTTTTATTGCGGAGAAATCTCTTCGGGATCATCCGGGTACATGTCGGGAAAAAGATCGCGTTGCAAGGCGGCGTGGGTGGCAGGGTCTTTAAGCGCTAAAGTCCTCGCGCCCGCGTGCTCTTCGGGTGTCCAGCGATCGCTATGGCGTGAGGCAGCAAGCATGCGACCAAGGGCAGATCGCAAGGTGGGACCCAGGGGCAAGGTGAATTCAAAGCGGCCCTGGGTCAAGGGGTGCTCATAGAATACCATCAAACCGAGGCGCTTTAAATCGGGCAAGCGCGTGAGGGTCGCAAAGCCTTGATCACCCGTTTGGCAGGGATCCAACGTCGCAATCCAGCGCGCTTCGCCTTGGGGCAATATCAAGCGTACGCCAAACCACGGAATGAGGAGACGCCGCCCGTCACTTAGTTCGATCATGCCAAGCGCGGCGCGCAGATACACTTCGGTCTTGTCTGGGACTGCCGGCTGGGCGCGCAATGCCATGAGCAAAGCCTCGGGTAAACGAGCCACGAGCACGGGTTCAACGTGAACCGCACCCTCGTTTTCGCCTAGAAAAGAGGCGGTAAAAAAGGCTGCTTGCCCAGATTCAGCCTCCTGCAAGGCCCAATTTTGGGCCTCTTGATCCGCACGGTAGGCGCTCATGGGTGTTTGCGTCGGGGAGTGGGCATGGGTCTAGGCTACTTGCCCTTACCTCACAAAGGCAAGCGAAATGCTTCAGACAAAAAATAGAGATTGGGCCTTTAAAATTAGGGCGCTTTAGTTAGATAATGTTTTCTTGAATCATTGGGAGGCTTGGGTGGCTTTAGCGCTGCAATTTGAAAAAAATTTAGGAGCGCCTGAAATTCAGTCGATCCGAGCGCAGGTGCAAAAGGAGTGTTCGAGCATTGGCTTGGACCCCCAGCGCGCCTTTACTATTTTGTTCGTGACCGATGAGCTTGCTTGCAATGTCATGGAACACGCCCACGCCACCCATATCGAACTAAACATCGCCGCTGAAAAAAACAGCTTTGTCCTGATCCTCAAGGACGATGGTGTGCCGTTTGATTCGGGCGAGGGAATAGAAACCTTGTCCAAAGGCGCGTTGTCCGACAAAGGTGAGCGCAATCTTGGATTGAGCTTGATTGGACGCCTAGTCGATAAAGTCAGTTATCAGCGTCTTGAAGGTGGCTCGAACGAATTGAGGGTAGAAAAAGCCTGGTAAGCGTCGCGACGGCGTTTGAGTGTTGAACCATTCTTGTTTTTTTATTTTAGAGACCCTTTCAATCGTTGGGGTCCCCAATACAACCATGCGACAATTAAGTAGACCAAGGTCGTGCTAAGCATATCTAGCTCGGCGCCATTCGCCAACCCGGTGGGCAGATAGAGCGCGTTGCTTGCGTCGATGGCAAAATGCACCCAGATAAGTTGCGCCAGACTGACACCCCGCTGCCTTGCCATGCCTAGGACGAGCGCGGTCGCGAAGATACGGGGCAGAGTTTGCCAAGGCTGGTAACCAAGATGCATGACCGTGAAGAGCACGCTGGTGCCCCACAAGGCCCACCTGCCACCCAGCCACGCCTCGAGGCCCAACCATAGCGCACCGCGCCATCCGAGTTCTTCGTTCGCGGCGACGATAAAATTGATTACTAGTTCAGAGCCGCGCAATGGCCAGTTGCCCGCCAAAGGCAAGCTGGCTCTTGAGAACCAGCTGAGGGTGTAAATAATTGTCAAGGCGATGCCCAGACCCCATGCCAAGGACGTGCGTCCGGGCTCATTCCAAAATCGCGCGCTATCAAAAGCTTGGCGCCCCAACCACCAACACAGGACCGCGGTCGCGACTCTTAAAGGGGTGATCAAGAGATCCTGTCGCAAATAGCTTGGCCAGTCCCAAACGGGGGACATGGCCATGACCAGTTGGCGTGCGAGCACATAAGTGGCCCATGCCATGAGCGCGAGCCAAAATAGTCGCCAGGGCGCGAGAGTCAGTTGTTTGCGGGTGATAAGCATGACGTGTTTATACCAGACGTGGGCTCATAAAGGAACATGGGTGCTTTGAAGTGCTACTGGACGCGCTTGTAAACTACGGCGCGCCCTTTTACTATCTACACGATATAGCTTCGAGCGACCGCTTGCTCGCAAACAAAGGTTAAAAATGACCCCGCGTTCGCAAACTTCCCCTTGGCTGCCAAAACATACTTGGGTTGCATTCTGGATTATGGTCGTGGCGACCGCGTTACGGTTCTATCAACTGCAGGCGCAACCAGTTTGGTGTGACGAGTCTCTATTTTGGCAGTATTCGAACCGACCCGGGGGATGGCTGACCTGCCTTCTGCATACGATGGCCGACGATGTTTATCCCCCGTTCTTCTTTTTGCTGCTCCATTTTCTAGGACTTTTTACGAACACGCTGTTCTTAATACGACTGCCCATGGCATTGGCAGGTGTGGCGGCGGTGGCGGTTCTGATGCTTCTTTTAAGGCGATTTGCTGGAGCCCGCGCCGCTCTTTTTGGGGGCGCGCTGGTGGCGACATCGCCGGTGCTGATCTATTATTCGCAAGAGCTCAAAATGTATTCTTTTTTAGCGCTCTTTCTGCTTCTCCTTTTGTACGAAACTATGCGTTTGATGAACGAGCCTAAGCGCGGATGGGCTTGGCTGACACTTTGGGCGGTCCTGTCGGTCTATACTTTTTATCTATCGCTCATCGTGTGGTTCTGTCTCTTAAGTTTGGCTTGGTGGCAGTCGCGAAACCAGATCGCGCGCGCAAAGAATATATTCAAAGGCTACGGTGTCGCAGGCCTCATCTTTTTACCGTGGTTGCCGATCTTTGTTAAGAGCATCGTTCAAAATCAAGGATCGACCTACAATCTTTTGATGGAGCGAGTTTACCTCTATTCGTATCAAAATTTCTCGATTGGCTTTTGGCTGCCACCTTGGTTGACATGGAGCGCTCTGGCAATTTATAGCATTCTCGTTGTCGTGGGAATTGCGCAAAAAAGAACGTCCCCGGCCTGGCGCCTCTTGGTGGGTTTTTGCTTTTTGCCACTGTTGCTCAGTTGGGCGGTATCGTTGATGGCCAAGCCTATCTATTCTGATCGCGCGATGCTGGCCTGTGCATTTGCTTGGTTGGCCTTAGCGGCAGTGGGGTTGGCGGGCTTGCCTCGGCGTTTTGGCTGGCTCGGATTGACTCTGTGTCTAGGGTTTAACGCCTACGCCATGGGACACTACTATTTTGACCCTGCGAGTCGCCGCGTGGATTACAAGCCGGCTTGGGAATATATCGTGAACCATTGGCAGCCAGGCGACACGGTCTTTCATACGCATATCGACAGCTATTACCCATTTCGTTTTTTTGCGTTGCAAGAAGCGAGCGGCTCTCAAGGTGGAAATTACAAAGAGCTGCCTAACATCATGTTGCCCGAGGGCAGTACGCGCGCGGAAGGACTGCGTCCAAATTGGATCCATTCCGCGCCACCGCCTTTTACCTCTAACCAAGCCGCGGGGACTTTTCGTAAAGTCTGGCGAGGATTTAACGCCTGGCTCACCGCGCATGGGCGAGGGCTTTACACAGGCTACAATCGCGATTTAGTAGCGGATGAGCGCCTGCGCCAAGAAGCGTTGCCTGGCGTTTCGCGGATCTGGTACCTGAACACAGACCAAGACGCATCGGCAAAGGCATGGATGCCCCAGATCAACGTCTATCGCAGTGGATTCAAGGGTTGGGTTCCGTTTGTGCCTGAAAAAATGGAGTGGCTTACTAAGCATTTCCGGCTTGTGGACCATGCGCTGGTCGGTGAGACTGACATCTATCTTTATGAAGCTAAACAGGGAAGAAAGAAGAGGCCATGAGCGCAGCCCGCACTGAAAAGACAAAAAAAATCATCGTATTGATACCTATCTACGATGATTGGGATGCGGTCGCGCGCCTTGTAGCGCAATTGGGAGAGCTCCCCTTGTCCAAGGACATCAAACTTCAAGCGCTCATCATGGATGATGGATCCACGCGCCCTTTACCCACAGAACTTTTTCGGCGACGGGCCGCGAGTCGTTTGAGTGGTTTGTCCGTAATCTCTTTGGCGCGCAACCTAGGTCACCAGGGCGCCATCGCCGTGGGCTTAGGGCATATGGATCAGCTTGCTAGCGGGTTTGACGCGACGATCATCATGGACGGCGACGGCGAGGACGCGCCCAAAGATATTTTGGCACTACTGGATGCGTGGAAGCGATCCGGCTACCGCTCGGCAGTTTTTGCTCAACGCACCCGCCGTTCAGAGGGCCTGCTCTTTAGAGCCTTTTATCGCTTGTACCAGATGGTCTACCGGGTGCTGACGGGTACCAGCATCGCGATGGGTAATTTTAGTCTTTTGCCACGCGCTTACGTTGCCAAACTGATTCTCTACCCCGAACTGTGGCGCCACTATCCCGCCACCGTCAAAAAGTCAAAATTGCCCGTCACCTTGGTGCCAACGCAGCGTGCCAACCGCACGGACGGCAGTTCAAAGATGAACTTCTACTACCTCATCCTGCACGGTTTGGGTGCGATCACTGTGCATAGCGACATCGTCGGCGTGCGCAGTTTGGTGGCCGTTTGCGCGCTGGTCTTAGCCTGTTTTGGCGTTATCGCTGGGCTTGGATTCGCGGTCCTGGTGAAAGGCTTCGCTGTCCCTGGGTGGACCTCAACCCTGGTCGTTTCGTTAACCATGATCGCGCTACAATTTTTAAGCAGCGCCATCCTATTTTCGTTCCTCACTTTAGCCAGCCGCAGCGCCATCGCCCTCAATCCCGCGCGCAGCTATCAAGATTTTGTTAAAAAAGTGTTTAGGGTCTATTAGTTCGTTTGAATAAAATGCGCGGACATTTCGTTTGATTCTGCCGAGCGCAAGAATTTTGGGACAACCCCAGTAGGAAGCAACTTTCTCGCGCCTTGATTCAGCAAAAAAAGATCTTGCATGACGATCACGTCCCCCTCCATGCCGACCACCTCACTGATGGCCGTGACCCGGCGGCTTCCGTCACGTTGACGGGAAACTTGAATGAGTATGTCCAAGGCGCTGGCGATCTGGCGTCGTATCGCCAGGGCAGGCAGATCCAAACCAGCCATCAGGCAGAGGGTCTCTAAACGGGCCAAGGCGTCGCGAGGGCTGTTGGCGTGCAAGGTGGTCATGCTGCCGTCGTGTTAGGAGTACCCAATGCGCTGATCATCGAGCCGTTAAGTTCTGCCGCAATCACCCCTTTGCCACCGATATACTTGATTTTAGGCATGCAAATCGACAGGACACGTAGTTTTTCAGTCGGAGCTAAGAATTCAAACTCCGAAAACATGGCTACTATATTTTCAATGGTTTTGGCATCGAAGGTAGTTGCCAGGATACCCTGCTTTCGCTTCAAATCAGCCAGCAAGGAAGTATCGTGTGCCAATTGGGTGTTGATCGGGTTCACCTTTTCATCAAGTTCTTCATCGGTAAAACGACCCTTCCCGAAAAGCGTGAGGTAGCGGTCTCTCTCCTTTTTGGAGCTGGAAATGAGGTTCTCCACCTTCCTGATCTGGCTATCCAATTCCGCTTCGCCCTTTTCATTCTTGATGCATTTGGCGACCAACGACCCCAGTTGTTCCTTTGAGCATAAATTGGTATGCACGAATCCAAGGACATCACGCTCGACATCGGTACGGAGAATTCGGGCGTTGTCGCATCTCAGGTAAATATTCCTAAAACTCCAAGATTGGCTACGGCACCAGTAGTGATCATTTTTCCTGACCGAAACCTTTTGCCACTTACCCCGAAAGAGATACATCTTCTGCTCGCAGCATCCGCACGACAGGATCCCGTTCAGCCAGTCATCTGAGTATTGGGTTCGCTTTGTGGTCCAGGCGGTATGGCGCTCGTGAAGGACACGCTGCAGACATTCGAATCTCTCAACCGTAAGAGCAGGTTCCTTGATGACCTGCACGCCGAATTGATCCTCTAGTCGGCGTAGCACCTTCTTTCGACTTGCCTGCCTCCCATCGTGGCTCCCATATTTCTCTTTTCCAACCGTGTATTTATACTCACGATATCCAACGAGCAGTTTGTTTCGTAGAAGATTACTGAGGGTCCGATGCTGAATGCCCACCTGCCTCTCGCAGTCTCTCAAGGTTCCGCCCTGTTCGACAATTTCAACACACCTTAGTAACCTTGGCATTTGGTCGTTATAGCTCCATCGCTCAGTATCCTTTTCATAGGAGACAAACATTGGAAGCGTCAGTGGCCCACCAGGGAGCTTACCGTCCTTCCGCCTTCTCTCCTTTCCTGCAATGGAACGACGTTTTGTGGTTCGTCTTTCTTGTCCCGCCATAGCCATCTGAAGACTTGTGGAGACAAATTCCGTGTCCTGGCTCAAATCTACAACGGAGTCTCTGGTAAATATCCTTATGTCATTATTTTGAAAATGATCGAATATGGCGAGATCGCTAAAGCGATCGGGACGACAAAGTCGGCTTGGTTCTTCTATGACTACGCCGTCAATTTCCCTGGCCTCCATCAAAGCAACCAATGACTGAAATTCGGAAGTTTTGGTTACGTCAGAGCCAGAAACGTCTGCGAGTTCAATGGCAGGTCTGGCCCAAATCCCGTTTTCACGTTGCCTCGTGCGTTCATTGGCTTCGTGTTGCCGTGAAATGCCAGTCTTGTCATCGTCTGCCTGGATAAGAGTAGAGACTCGCACAAGACTGACAAGGCGAAGGGGAGTGGACTTTGTTTCGCTATTTTGGACTGCCATTCGATACCTCCTCGCTCCTACCGTCTGATTCTTCAAGTCCGCAGAGCTGTCTTGCAATTTTAATTGCTGCCCCATTCCGACCAGATTCCAGGCACCCCTTCATCTCCTTCCAGAGACGCTGCTTTTTCTCTGAAATCTCCTGCGCAAGACAGATCAATGCGCTGACTTCCGAAGACTCGCCGCCCCCGCTTTTCCGAGGTAGGGCATGAGGCGGGGCAATAGGGTCCGTCTGGGTCTCAACTGTGCATTGGATGGGGGTCATAGCTCACCCCCGCCCAAGTCCATACGCCCAATATCAAGCGCCTGTATAGCCAAGAGGCCAAGCTGTTTTTGGAGTGAAAATGACGAAGTTTTTGAAGCCGAAATGCTGAGTTTATTTGTCTGAAAATCGCTTGGCGTGAGATTCTTGCCTAAGCGTCTGTCCCAAAGCCCAGGACTGGGGGTTGAGCTTACAAGTGTCTCAGGAAGCATCTTTCTGCTTTGCGGCCTTGGTGGGGCGCTTTAGCGTTTTGAGGCACTTCCTGATCTGCGCAGGGATGTTTGCCCCATATAACTCTTTTACCAGCGATTCGAACTCTTGCATGTGTTTTGCGATTCGTGGATCCATTTTGTGGACCCTCCTATAGGTGATTGTCTGAACATATTTTAGAAGTTCATCACCAACTTTTCAAATTTATCTTCAGGAAATCGTTGGGACCTGCAAGAGATCATTGAGCAAAGTATAACTTGTCCAAAAGTCACGATGAACATAAGCTGAATGGGAATCGAAGAGTGATACTTACGGAGCCTGATCGCCGTGAAATTTGGATTCAGAATACCTTCGCTGACAAAACGTATTGCAGCCCGAACCTCATGGAAGCGGGTAGTCAGGCATTCTATGGGCTTGAAGGCTCCGAGAGGCTGGGGCTGGCTGACGAATCCTAAGAAAGCTGCCTACAATTGGGTCTACAACAGGACGACGGTGGGCTGTTCAGTAATCTTGGTCATAGGGATGGTGTTGCTGGCTTCGACTGCGTGGGCGCTAGTTCATGTTTCGAAGTAGTCCGTTTGAGCAAAGGTATTCCATTGAACTTTGAAAAGCTGGTCCAGATTGCCTTGCCGAGGAAAATGAAGGCTCTGCGTCAGTCTATTCGCAAGCCTCTGGTACTCAAGAGCTTCTCCATCGAGGGAAAAGGTGTTGCTGCAATTCTGAAGGAACTGAACGAGCCCAAGGATTTTAGCGGTTGTTATGTGCTGGTCAAATCTCGCAAGCCTTTCTACGTGGGAATATCTCGAAAAGTAATCACACGCCTTCGCCAACATATCCAGGGCAATACCCATTTTGCGGCCAGTCTTGCTTATCGCATGGCAAAAGACGCATCCCAACATCGGCACAAAAACAGAACTCGCAGCCAGGCAATGGGCCATCGTGGTTTCAACAAAGATTTTCGAAACGCCAAAGAGAAATTGAAAAGTGCCGCTGTCGCCTATGTGAAGATTGATAATGCCGAGGAGCGATACCTATTTGAAATCTATGCCGCCATTAAGCTGAAGACTTTAAAGTGGAATACCTTCGAAACTCACTGAGATAATCTAATGACCCTGAAACAGTTGCGACTAATCTTCACAAAAACCGAGGGGCACTGCCATTTTTGCGGGGATAAGCTGATATTTGAACGGAGGGGATTTATTCGAGGTAAGAAGGCACGAGGAGCGTGGGAGGTAGATCACCTTAGGCAAAGAGCAAAAGGGGGAGCGGACCACCTGGAGAACTACCTTCCTGCCTGCACGGAATGTAATCGGCTGCGGTGGAATCGGACTGGACTGACAATGCGCCGAATCTTGCGTTGGGGGCTGCTCGCTGTGGAGGAGATCAAAAAGGCAAGTTTGGTGAGGGTATACCTTAAGAAGAAGATGTCTTTGCGGCTACAAAAGAACAAAAAACGGCGGCGGCAAGTAGGACTTGTCCGAAAGACTCCGTGACCATAAGCTGTTCGGATTGCGGATGGACTTACAGGTAACGAGGATATGATGAATTTAGAAAAAGACTCAGTCGATTGGCTTTTCAGCAGCATTTTTCAAGGCATGGCGGGTTACATAGCATTTGTCTTTACGGGCTACGTTCTCTACCTTCAAAACCTTCAGTCAAAAGTCGATAAGGATGAAACTCTCGTTGATGTACTGGAAGAACTAAAAATCAAGAATTTTAAAAAATTCAGATTCTTGTCAATTTTGATCAGCACTACCTTGATTTATGCTCTGGCGATGCTTTTGATGAATCATGCTATTGCAAATGATCACCATCGCTTTATGTTTGCCAAGTTTGGAATTGCATTTGCACTTTGGGCAATAGTAGATGGGATCTTCTTGGTACTTTCATTGGTGAATCCGAAAAAGATTGAAACGGAATCACAGGTGATGTTGAAGCAATCAAACATAATTTTTCAGAAAGAAACAGTTCCTTTGAAGACAGGAGAGGACAACAGGGCTCAAAAGCCAACAATGATTTCGAATGGGAAATTCTTTCCCGTAGTCGTGAAGTTTGAACCGTTAATGAGAAAGATTGCCAAGAAACATGGCATCTCTGCGCAGGATTCAGGCAAGCCAGCGAATATGCGGCGGTTGATTGACATCTTACACATTAACCAAAAGTTAAGCAGTGACCAGTATGGGAGACTTATGGAAATCTATAAATATAGGAATTTGGTCGTTCATGGGCATGAGGATAAAGTGCCAATTCAGATCTACGATCTTGCCAAAGACACATTGAAGGAACTTTCAGGCGTCAATGCGGCAGGTAAGAAATGAAGCAGGAAGCGGGAACATTAGACGCCACGCCTTCAAAGAGGACCTTTCTCGCAATACAGGCTGATTATGACCTTCCGTTGGCATTGTGTGAGCTAATAGACAATGCCATTGATGAGTGGACTCGGCGTGGTAGAACGA
>JANLXT010000021.1:0-2750 GCA_031365225.1 candidate division FCPU426 bacterium | reverse complement strand
GGGGTTCCCACCGTGACCTACGGTGTTATCGGCTGTCCGGAATAGGCTCGAGCACAGAACGGCCCCCCATCCGAAGACAGGGGCCGTGTGCCCGACTCAGTGTGTTAGGCGGGGATTAGGCGCGGCTTACGCGGCAGATGCTTGGATCAGGATAAAAACCAGAGAGGATGGGGTTTTGAATGGGAAGCATTTTGGTGTGTCCTAGGATCGGGTGCAGGCTGGCGGTGAGCAAGAAGGCCGTGACCAATTTACGTAGCATAGACCAAGCTCCTAAAGGGTAGACTTTATGGATAGTGTCGTTGCTAGTTTCTGATCGCGCCCATCTGTTTGGCAATGGCCTTGCGAGTCTGTAATCGAGACATAAACACAAAAATACTACTGATAAAGCCCGACATCACGGTTGGCTTACGACGGGCCTTTAGCTCGCGTAGAGCCTTGGACACCACCTGGGCCGAAGTTTGGATCATCACTTTAGGGGCCGTCAGCGGCCCGCCACCAGCATTGACGCTGAATTTCGTGTCAGTGATACCTGGGCAAAGGCCCATGACATAGATTCCGCGTGCTTTTTGCTCATACCACAAAGATTCCGAAAGACTGGTTACCAATGCTTTGCTGGCGGAATAGGAACCATTGGAAGGCATCGGCAAAAATGCCAAGCCCGAAGACACATTGATCAAGGCGTCCCCAGACTGAGCTTGATTTAAAAAGACGTGTGCCAGCGAGACCAAGGCTGTGACGTTCAGATCCAGCATGCGCAGATGTTTTTGCAGAGGGATCTCGTAAAACTTGCCGCGTATCCCATGCCCCGCATTGTTTATTAACAAATCGTAATGCTGAGCCCGTAGCTCGGCCGCCGTGGCCCCGATCCCTTCACCCGAAGATAAGTCCGCCAGCATGTATCCGCACCCTTCGCCCATCTCGAGCACCAGCTCTTTTAGCCGCACTTCGTTGCGCGCCACCGCCGTGACGAGAAAGCCTGCTTTGGCCAACTGCAAAGCAAATTCGCGACCGATACCTTCACTGGCGCCTGTGACTAACGCTCGCTTTTGCGGCATGGTTCTCCTGGGGTGATGAATGGACTTGATCTGTGAGCGGCTCTATATTAACTCAATTCAGAGCTCGGGTTTAGTTTGCATCGAGGTTTAAAAAAGAAAACCCCCAGCCTCTTTCGAGACCAGGGGCTTTCTTGTTTGGTAGCGCTAACGGGATTCGAACCCGTGATATCCTAGTTGAGAACCAGGCGTCCTAACCGCTAGACGATAGCGCCTCACCGAATCAATGTTATAGCCCTTTGCGATGAAGATTTCAAGGCCAAGAAAAAGAGCTAACTACAGTGGTATTTTCGGCGTGGCGGCACCTGCTTGAGCCGAAATACCTATATTTTTTTCTTAAAGTAGATCGATGAATCGGTGTATCCAATGGCTTTATAAAATTCTTCGGCCCGACGGCTTGCGAGCGCAACTTGGGGGCAGCCCATGGTCTTGGCCCACGCTTCAAAATGAGTCATGAGCTCGCGGCCCAAGCCTTTTTTACGAGCGGATTCTTCGACGACTACCTCTTCAATCCACGCGACAAGGCCGTTGGCATAAAAGACGGGATGCACAAAGCCTAGAATATACCCGACGACTTTTTTCTCTTCTTCAGCCACCAAAAGGCAGGCGCTGGTTGAGCTAGAAAGGGCGGCCCAGGCACGTTGAAAGCCCGCGTCTTCAACTTTGTAGGTGATCGCTAAGACCTTCGCCAAGGCAAAGATCGCGGCTTTGTCTTCGGGCTGGGATGGGCGAATCAAGGGGCCTCCGTGGGAGTGGGGCGCACAATCTTATGTTCATAAATACTGCTCCTCTTACGGCGCTTTTGCCAGCATCTTGATGGGCATAATTAAAAATACACCCTTGCCCTAGTCTAGTAATATTAAAGCTCAACGCTAAAAGGGTTTTTTTAGTTCGAGCCCCCATTGACCCAATTTATGGAGACGGCAATGCAAACCACACGGATCGGACGCACAGGGCTAGAGGTCAGTCGACTTTGCTTGGGGACCATGAATTTTGGCGTGGATACGACCGAAGCGGATTCGTTCGCGATCATGGATAGGGCGCTTGAGCTTGGCATCAATTTTTTTGATACCGCCAATGTTTATGGCTGGAAGCTAGGCGAGGGTATCACCGAGCAGATAATTGGGCGTTGGTTCAAGCAGGGCGGCGGACGACGCGAGAAGGTGGTATTGGCGACTAAGCTTTACAACCCCATGGGCAACTGGCCCAACCAAAAAAATCTTTCGGCATTGCATATACGCCAGGCCTGTGATGAGAGCTTGCGGCGCTTGCGCACCGACTATATAGATATGTATCAGTTTCATCACATTGATCGCTCGACACCTTGGGAAGAGATCTGGCAGGCCTGTGAGGTCTTGGTGCGGCAGGGCAAGGTGCTTTATTTTGGCTCATCCAACTTTGCGGGCTGGCATTTGGCGCAAGCGCAAGAAGCCGCCAAGCACCGAAATTTTATGGGACTGATCAGCGAACAAAGCCGCTACAACCTGATCGTGCGCACGCCCGAGCTCGAAGTCTTGCCCGCGTGCAAAGGCTACGGCCTGGGAATGATTCCGTGGAGCCCGCTGGCGGGTGGATTGCTTGGGGGCGTCTCTAAAAAATACAAAGGCGTGCGCCGTCGAGGGGAATGGGCGACTGCGGACACAAAAAAGCACCTACCCGCGCTGCTGGCGTATGAGAAGTTCTGCCAAAAATTGCGTG
>JANLXT010000019.1:0-13454 GCA_031365225.1 candidate division FCPU426 bacterium | reverse complement strand
TCGGTGAAGGGGCAAACTCAAAGGCGTGCTATGCCAGAATTGATGGACAGAGTTTCGTTACACATGACAACGTAGTCAGTTCAAAAGGAGCACACCATGATCCAAGTCGTTGATCTAGTCAAAAACTATGGACCCTTCAAGGCGGTTCAGGGTGTCACTTTTTCGGTCAAGGCTGGCGAGATACTGGGGTTCTTGGGGCCCAATGGCGCTGGTAAATCGACGGTGATGCGGATCTTGACGTGTTTTTTGCCGGCGACTAGCGGGCGGGTGATGGTGGCGGGGTTTGATTGTGAGACGGATCCGTTGGAGGTGCGGCGGCGGATCGGGTATTTGCCGGAGAACAACCCGTTGTATTTGGACATGCGGGTGACTGAGTATTTGGGTTTTGTGGCGCATGCCAAGGGATTGAACGGCGACGCGCGGCGGTCGGCGGTGGGGTTGGCCATGGAAGAATGTGGCGTGGCGCAGGTGGGCGGCAAGTTGATCGCGCAGTTGTCCAAGGGGTATCGCCAGCGCGTGGGCCTGGCGCAGGCGCTTTTGGGTGAGCCGGATGTATTGATACTTGACGAGCCGACCGTGGGATTGGATCCCGGGCAGATCGCCGAGATACGGCATCTGATCAAGTCGTTGGCGGGCAAGCGCACTGTTATCTTGTCGACGCATATCTTGCCCGAGGTCAGCATGGTCTGCGACCGCGTGGTCATCATCAATCAGGGGCGTGTGGTCGAGCAGGACAGCACCGCCAATTTAAGCCGCAAGATGCAGCAGAGCGAGCGCTTGCAGGTACAGATCGCGGGACCGCTTGAGGCCGTGAGCGCGTTTTTGGGGCATATGGATAAAGTGCAGGCGGTTCATATTAAAGAGCGTCTTTCTGAGTCGCGGGCCATTTACGAGATTGAGACGGCTAAAGATTCGGATCTGCGAGCGGCGGTGGCCGCGGCGGTGGTGCAAAAAGGTTGGGGGCTCGAAGAGCTGCGCTTTGTGGGCTTGGCCCTTGAGGACATCTTTCTTAAACTTGTCACCCAAGACAGTCAGCACGCCCAAGAGCTTGCTCAAGGCGCGGTGGACGCGGCTCAGGAGGCGCAGGCGTGAAAACCAACATTCTTCCCATCTATATGAGAGAAATTCGCAGCCTGTTCCTGTCGCCGGTGGCGTGGCTGGTGCTTGCCGCGTTCTTGCTTTTGACCGGCTACTTTTGGTCCGCGGGGGTCAGCGCCTACGCCCAATACAGTTTTAACATGGCCCGCCAAGGCACCCCCATGCGCTTGACCGAGTGGTTGATCGCGCCGTTCTTAGGCAATGTCACCGTGACCTTTGTGTTCTTGCTACCGCTCTTAAGCATGCGCGCCTTTAGCGAAGAAAAAAAGACAGGGACCATCGAGACGCTTTTTACCCTGCCCTTCACAGACTTGGATATCGTGCTCGGTAAATGGTTTGCTTCGTTGACGCTTTTGGGGGTCATGCTGGCGGTGGCCTTGGTCTTTCCACTGTCGATCATGGACAAGACCCACTTGCATTGGCCCGTGATCTTGGTGGGCTACGCCGGTGTCTTTATGGTGGGGGCGGCTTTTTTAAGCGTTGGTATGTTCACCAGCTCATTCACTGAGAATCAGGTAGTCGCAGCCGCGCTGGGTTTTGGCTCGACCCTCTTGCTCTTTGTCTTGGGCTGGATGCAGAGCCAAGCCACGGGTTGGTCGCGCGACTTGATCGATCAGCTTTCGCTGTTATCGCACTTTCAGGATCTGACCAAAGGGGTTATCCACGTACGGGATCTCAGCTACTTTGTCTTGTTCTGTACCCTCTGCCTCTTCGGCACCCTGCGGGTGTTGGAGAGCAAAAAGTGGAGGTAGGCATGCTTATCGATCATGCGCGGGTGGCGGGCTATTTTGGGCTGCTCTGCCTGGTGGTGGCGGGCGGTTTGTGGTTGGTTTTGGGTCTGCTGACTTGGCCACTGTGGTTGCTCTTGGCGCTGGACTTAGGTGGCCTGACCTGGTATCTGACCGAAAAACGTGACGAGGCGCTGGCCATGCTGCGCTCGCGCTCGGCGCGAGGCGGCGCCAACAGCGTGCTTTACACGCTGTTGTTCTTGGCAGTCGCCGTGTTGATGCAAGCCCTGCTTTCGGCGCCTGACTGGTCCTTGGACCTCACCAAACAAAAAAACTATTCACTCTCAGACGAGACGCTCAAAACCGTCAAAGGCCTGGGTGAAAAGATCAAGGTCTACGCTTTTTTTGGTCAGGGCGAGGGCCCGCGCGAAGAGCTGGATAGTTTGCTCAAGCGGGTGCGCAAGCTCAATCCCGCGCGCTTTGACTATGAGTTTGTGGATGTGAATAAAAAGCCCTTGCTGGCAAGCCGTCTGGCCGTGCGTCAAATGGGTGTCAGCGTGCTTGTCGCGGGCGCCAACGAAGAGCGCGCCGAGACTTTTAACGGCACCAAAGAAGAAGACCTGCTGAATGCGCTGGCCAAGGTACTTCGGTCTAACAGCAAGGTGGTCTATAGCGTGGTAGGGCATCAAGAGCGAGGTCTGCAAGATCAGGGGCCCGAAGGCGCCGGCGAACTGGCCAAAGTGCTGGGCAACGCTGGCTTCAATGGCCGGTCGATCAATTTGGTGCTGCAGCCAGAATTGCCCGCCGACGCAGCCAGTCTTTTGATCCTTGGCTCTCAAACCGAATTTCAACCCAGCGAGATCAAGGCCTTGGACAATTACATGGCCCGGGGAGGTCGCTTGGTCATCGCCATCGAGCCGCGCAAACGCCATCGAATCTTGATCGCGTGGTTGGCCAAGGCGGGGATTCAGGTGGGTGATGATCTGGTTTTGGACTACAACCCTTTCAACCAAGTCTATGGTGGCAGCCCCTTGGCCCCTATCGTGAATACGTTTGACCCAACGCATCCCATCACGCAAGCCATGGCCAGACAGCAGGGCCAGATGCTCTTGCCTTTGGTCAGCAGTGTGACGCCCAGCGAACCCGCGCCCGATGGCGTCTTTGCGCGCTGGATTGTTCGCAGCTTGCCAAGCGCTTTTGCGTGGCGTGGTAGTGGCGCGCAAGCCCCCCGGGGTCCTGGTCCCAAAGACTTGCGGGGGCCCGTGGACCTTGTCGCCGTGTCCGAGGTGCCTGTCAGCGTCTATGGGGGCAAGGGTGACGCCAAGGCGCGCTTGCTTGTTATCGGTAGCGCCATGTTGCTCAGCAATCAGGCGATTGTTGGATTTAATAATCAAGATTTTTTGGTCAACGGCGTGCGCTGGCTGGGGGATGAAGAACAACGTATCGCCATCGCGCCCAAGGCTGTTGAAAACGCGCCTCTCTTGCTGGACGCGGGACGTCTCAAGCTAATTTGGCTCGGGTCGCTGGGCATGTTTTTGGCGGCGTTGATCACGGGCGGTGTGATCTTTGTCCGTCGGCGTAGGGCCGTATGAGCTGGCGTCGGGTGCTTATCGCCGCTCTGGTGGCTGGCAGCCTGGGAAGCTTTTGGTGGACCTGGGTCGTCAAGGGTGCGCCACGGCGCGCGCTGGCTAAACAAGACGCGGACCTCGCCCTGCCCGGTCTCAAGGGCCAAAGCGTCCTAGAGCTACAAGCGCGCAGTGGACTCGCCGCGCCTTTGATTTTGCGCTTTGAGAACGCCCGTTGGCGCGTGCTCTCGCCCGTCGTGCTCGACGCCGACAGCGTTCAAGCCGAAGCCCTCGGGGAACAACTGCGCAATGTAAAAAAGATCCAAGTGGTCGCGGGTAAAGAAGCTGTTCTAAAAGAATATGGCCTGGACCAACCCAACACGCTTTTTTCTTTTACGCCGATATCGGGAGCCACACGCGTCTTGTTGGTGGGGGCGCTTAACCCAACGGGCCAGTACCTTTACGCGCGCGAAAAAGATGGTGTCGAAGTCTTTATGATCGACAAAGACATCAGCAAGGCCATGCTACGTGGCGCGGAAGAATACCGTATCAAGAGCCTCTGGGATTTTGATAATCGTGTGGTTCAGCGGGTGAGCTCTGATCTTGGGCAAGCCTGGTCCTTGCGCCAAAATGCTTCTGGTACCTGGCTGCTCAGTTCTCCCAAAGAAAAAAAGGCGGACCTGGCTTTGGTGAATAGCTTTTTTTCTCAGATCAAGGTCTTGCGCCTAAACAAGGTGGTGGACGAGAAGCCAAAAGACCTCAACAAGTGGGGCTTGGGTTCTAAGAGCAAACGCGTCGAGCTTTGGCTTAAAGGTCAGGCCAAACCGCTGTGGTTAAAACGTGGCGCAAAAGCCACCACCGCGGATGGGGATGGCTATTACTATCAGGTGAGCACGCAACCCTTCGTCTTTAGCATGGCTGCTTGGACCAACAACATTGTCGAGACCCGTGCGGATCAGCTGGTCTTGAGCCCGACTCCGATCCCAGAAAAACCCTGACCCCATGGCCGTCGCTGATCTTTACGTCACCCTTGAGCTAAAACCTAACGCGAGTGCCGACGAGATCAAGCGGGGCTACCGGCGCTTGGCAAAAAAATACCATCCTGATGCCAATCCGGGCGACAAGAGCGCCGAAGAGCGCTTCAAAGGCCTGACGCAGGCCTACGAGATCCTTTCGGATCCCGAAAAGCGCCGGCGCTACGACGCCATGCGGCAGTCCCCCCAGGGCGGCCGTGGCCGAGGAGCGGGACGTACCCAAGGTTCAGGTCCACAGGATTTTGGCGACGGCTCCATCGAAGACTTGTTCAGCATGTTCTTTGGCCAAGGCGGCTCGCCCTTTGGGGACGAGGGCGATCAGGGTTTGGGGGGCATCTTTCGACGGCAAGGCGGGCGGGGGCGCAAAGGGCGCGATGTCGAGGTTCAACTTGACGTTGACCTAGAAGACATTGCCCAGGGCTCGGCGCTGACCTTTCAAGCCCCCGGACAAGAGCGCGCTTTGCGCCTGACCCTACCCAAAGGCTCTGAAGATGGCGCGCGCTTGCGCCTCGCGGGCAAGGGTGAAAATGGTGGTGATCTGTATGTGACCCTTCGTCAACGGCCACACCCGCGCTTTAAGCGGCACGGCTTAGACATCGAGAGCCACGAGAGCGTGCCTCTGACGTTGGTGGTCTTGGGTGGAGCCATCGATGTTCAAACTTTACAGGGGCGGCTGAAGGTCACGGTCCCCGTTGGCCTGCAATCGGGCACCAGCTTGCGCCTGACGGGGCAGGGCCTGAGCGATGGTCAGCGCAAAGGCGACCATCACGTGATCATGGATCTGCATGTGCCCACCGATTTAAATGACGAAGAACGTGAATTTTTCAGACGCATGGCTGCCCGGCGTGAGCAAGAAAAGTCACCCAAAACGGAACTTTAGGCGGTTTAGGTGCGTATGCTTAGCGACGACCAAGAACTCATTTTCTAAGGTCCACCCATGCGTACTCACTTAAGCTTAGGCGCGCTCTTTATCTGCTGGGCCCTTGCGACCACCGCGGTCGCCGCACCGACGATGATCCCGTCCACATTTAAGGATGTGGCCAAAAAGGTGCGCCCGAGCGTGGTCAACATCTCCACAGTCAAGAACGTGCGCATACCGGGCATGCGCTTTGGCGGCGGGGGCACAAACAACCCAGCTTTTGACGAATTTTATAAGCGCTTTTTTGGTGAGATCCCCCGTGACCAGTTCATGCACAGCCGTAGCCTGGGCTCGGGCGTCATCATCGACGCGACGCGCGGGTTGGTCTTGACCAACAATCACGTCATCGAGGATGCCGACGAGATCAAAGTAAAGCTGCACGATAAACGAGAGTTTGACGCCAAAGTTCTGGGACGGGATCCCAAGACCGATCTGGCCGTGGTGCAGATCAAAGGCGCCAAAGATTTGAGCGCGGCGGTGTTTGGGGATAGCGACGCGATCGATGTGGGGGACTGGGTGCTGGCGGTGGGCTCGCCGTTTGGTCTCGAACAGACCGTCAGTCACGGCATCATCTCGGCCAAGGGCCGTGTGATCGGCGCGGGCCCCTACGACGACTTTTTACAGACCGATGCCCCCATCAATCCAGGCAACAGTGGTGGACCTTTGGTGGACTTAGACGGCGCAGTGATCGGGATCAACACCGCCATCGCCTCGACCAGTGGCGCCAACGACGGGGTTGGCTTTGCTATCCCCAGCAGCGTGGCTCGGCATATCTATCGTGACTTGGCTGATCGTGGATCGGTGACGCGCGGTTGGTTGGGCGTGCAGATCCAAGATCTCGACGAGCCCTTGCGCAAATACTTTTCACTACCCAAAGACTTGCAAGGCATCGCTGTGTCCAATGTCATTGAAAAGGGCCCCGCGGACGACGCGGGCCTTCAGCATGGGGATGTGATCCTTGAGATCGATTCTAAGCAAGTGGGCGCTGTGCGCGAGCTTCAGCGCAAGGTGGCTGACACTCCAGTCGGGCAGACGCTAAATTTAAAGATTTGGCGCGCCAAAAACGTCAAGACGGTGCGTGTCAAAGTCGGCGACATGAAGGACTTTGATACTGAAGTGAAGCTGGGTCAGGACACGATGAAAGCGGCGGGTCGCCTGGGGCTGCGGGTGCGGGATCTCAAACCCGAAGAGCGCTCAAAAGCCAAGATCCCACTGGGTGAAGGCGTGCGGGTCGAAGAGGTTACGCCTAACTCGGTGGCGGCAGGCTCGGGCATTCAAGTGGGTGACATCATGCTTGAACTGAATAAGCAGATTATTCGCAACGCCGTGGATCTGGCCAAAGCGGCAGCCTCCTTGAAGGCAGGCGAGCCGAGCATCACTCGTGTACAACGGGACGGGAGAAATCTTTATTTAACGCTGCGTCTTCCCATCCGCAACGATGCAGAGAACCCAGACGAAGAAGCTGAGCCATAGCCGGTGCCCGCTTTTTTGATCTGTCCCGTTGGCTCGCGCTTAGAACTTGAGCAAGCGCAAGACATTCGCCGCAGCGTGCTCTGCGGCGAATTGCATCTGTCGCGGGATATCGTGGCCGATGGGCTGGATGCCCAGGCACTTGTTTTGTTGGCCTGTGTCGGCCCCAAGCCAGTCGGCACGGGCAGGCTCATTCAAAGAGAAGGCCAATGGGCCATCGAAGCTTTAGCGGTGCTTAGCCCCTGGCGCCGCCAGGGTGTGGGACGAGCTTTGGCACAGGCCTTGGTCGAGGCCGCCACGGTGCGTCAAGGCTTGGTCCTTTGCGCGATTTCGCCCAAGTCTGCTGGTCTATTTTTTGACGCCTGTGGCTTTGTCGCCGCCGAAAGTGGCCCAGAAACTGAGTTTGGCTCATGGACGAAGGTTCTTTCTTAAACATGATGTGCGTCATCAGCCCCTTCTAGGGCCCTTAGGTATACTGCGACTGAACGGGATCATTCACCGCTTCAGGAGCCCCCTTGCTCAACCTAACCCGCGTGATGTACGGCCAAGAGTCGCTTTCAGACGACCTGCGTTATGGACGCGGGCATGTGGCCAAAAAAGATAGAAAGCCCGTGGCGGTTTGGACCATGTCGCGGCGTTGCAACCTGCATTGCCTGCATTGCTACACCGCCAGTGAAGATCAATTTTATCCAGGCGAACTAAGCACCGACGAGGGCTATGCGTTGCTCGATGACCTGGCCGCCTTTGGTGTGCCTGCTTTGCTGATGAGCGGGGGCGAACCCTTGTACCGGCCTGATTTTGATCTATTGGCCAAACGCGCCGCAAGTTTAGGGCTACGGGTGACGCTCAGCACCAACGGCACGCTTATCGACGAGGCCAAGGCGGATCTGCTTAAGAAGATCGGGGTGACCTATGTGGGGATCTCCCTCGACGGTCCACGAGAGATCCACGACATGTTTCGACAAAAAGAGGGCGCGTTTGACGGGGCGCTGCGGGGCGTGCGGCATTGTCGCAAAGCTGATCTAAAAGTCGGGCTGCGCCTAACCCTGACCCAGCATACCTACAAAGGGATGGACGCTCTTTTTGGGATCATCGATAGGGAAGGGGTGGAGCGCGTTTGCTTTTATCATTTGGTCTATTCGGGCCGGGGCCGCAAGTTGCAAAGTGTGGATCTCAGCCATTCCGAGACGCGCGATGCGCTTGATAAGATCTTGCGCCTGACCGAAGAGCGCCTTAAGCGTGGCCAAAAGATCGAGGTGCTGACCGTGGATCAATCTGCGGACGGCCCTTACATGTTGTTGAAGATGGCCGAAAAAGATCCCCAACGAGCAGCTGAGCTACGATCCATGTTGCGTGCCAATGGGGGCGGGGCAGCCGGTTCGGGCGTGGGCATCGCCAATATTGATCCCACGGGTGGCGTGCATCCGGACCAATTTTGGCAGGCGGATCTTGGCAATATCCGCCAAAAGCCGTTCTCTAAGATTTGGACCGACGGGCAAGACCCCTTGCTGAATCAATTAAGGGATCGTCTTGATCTGCTCAAAGGCCGCTGCGGCGCCTGTGTGTATAAGCCCGAATGTGGTGGTAGCTTCCGGGCACGTGCGGTGGGTGCTTTTGGTGACCCCTGGGCTGAAGATCCCGCATGCTACATGACCGACGCCGAGATCCAAGCAGGCGTGGCCACAGGCGCCTGATTTTTACTTTCGTAAAACCCAATTTATGACGTTTCGAACGGGCTGTCCTTGTCCAAAATTAGTCCAATTTTTTGTTGAAAAGTCCCCAAAACGTATAATTATAGACATTCCCCACCTTATCCAGTTTGGGGGTTCGACTTCACCTCTTCAAGGCCACCATCCATGTCTACGGTCACGGACGACGGAATTCTTGGCAACACCGAGCGTAAAGAAGTCCAAGAAGTGGACTCAGTCACCATCCTTTTCGCGGGGGATAGCGGTGACGGCATGCAGATCACGGGCAGCCAGTTCACGGACGCCAGCGTAGTTTTTGGCAATGACATCTCCACCTTCCCGGATTTTCCTGCTGAGATCCGCGCTCCCGTCGGTACGGTCGAGGGTGTCTCTGCCTATCAATTGCATTTTTCTAACCACGATATCCGTACCCCCGGCGACAAGCTTGATGTGCTGGTGGCCATGAATGTGGCCGCGCTCAAGAAGTACATCGTCGAGCTTAAAGCGGGCGGCACCGTGATCGTCGATACAGCTGGCTTTGGTCCCGCCGATCTAAAAAAAGTCGGTTACGCCACCAACCCCCTCGAAGACGGCAGCCTGAGCGGATATCGTCTGGTGCCCATTGATATCACGACCCAAGCCATCGCGGCGGTCAAACCCGCCGGCCTCTCTGGCAAGAACGCCGAACGCTGCAAAAACTTTTATACGTTGGGCATCTTGTATTGGCTCTATGACCGCCCGGTCGAGCCGACCTTTGAAGAGATTAAAAAGCGCTTCGCCAAAAAAGACCCCGCCATCGCCGAAGCGAATATCTTGGCGATCCGCGCGGGTTACAATTTTGCCAACACCATCGAGCTATTCACCACCAGCTATCGCGTGCGCAAGGCGACATTCGCGCCTGGGCTTTATCGCAACATCTCGGGCAACGCCGCGGTTGCCCTGGGTGTGGCGGCAGCGGCCAGCAAGAGCGGTCGCCGGGTCTTCTTTGGTAGCTATCCCATCACGCCCGCGTCCGATATCTTGCACGAGCTTTCCAAGCTCAAGCATTTCAATGTGCTGACCTTTCAAGCCGAAGATGAGATCGCCGCGATCGCCAGCGCCATTGGCGCCAGCTACACAGGCGCGTTGGGCGTGACTTGCAGTTCGGGGCCTGGTATCGCGCTCAAGTCCGAAGCGATGAATCTGGCGGTCATGGTTGAATTGCCGCTCTTGGTCCTCAACATCCAGCGTGCGGGCCCATCGACCGGCATGCCCACCAAGACCGAGCAAGCCGATCTCTTGCAAGTGCTTTGGGGACGCAACGGGGATAGCCCTATCCCCGTTTTGGCGTCATCGACCCCAGGCGATTGTTTTGAGACCGCCTACGAAGCCGCGCGCATCGCGGTCAAGTACATGACTCCCGTGGTCTTCTTGTCAGATGGTTATCTAGGCAATGGCGCCGAACCGTGGATCGTTCCTGACCTTAGCAAGCTCAAGCCCTTTGAGAGCGGTTTTGGTTTGGACAAAGAGACCTACAAACCCTATCTACGCAATCCGCAGACAGGCGCCAGGCCGTGGGCACTGCCTGGTACGCCTGACCTGATGCACCGCCTGACGGGTATCGAAAAAGAGGCGGTGACGGGCAAGATCAGCTACGAAGCGGACAATCACCAGCGCATGACCAATGAGCGCCACGCCAAGATCGCCAATGTTGTTGCCGAGATCCCTGAGACCAAGCCTTCTGGCGACGCCAGTGGCGATCTGCTTGTCATCAGTTGGGGTGGCACGCACGGTTCGGTGCTGACTGCCATCGAAGAAGCGCGCAAAGTCAAACAGGGATTAGGGCACGTGCATCTGCGCTATCTCAATCCCTTGCCTAAAGATCTGCTCGACGTGATGAAGCGCTACAAAAAGATCCTTGTGCCCGAGCTGAACAACGGCCAATTGGCGTATCACTTGCAAGGGCGCTACGGCGTGTCCGTGGATAGTTACGCCAAGACCACGGGGCGCATGTTCTCGGTCGCCGAATTGACCACCAAATTTCTCTCATACTTGGCTTAAGGAGTCGCGTCCATGTCCATCGCCACCCCCACAGCGCCAGTCACACCTTTCAAGCCGCAAGATTTTCATAGCGGTGGCATCGTTCGTTGGTGCCCGGGTTGCGGCGATTACGCCATTCTGAACGCGGTTCAAGGTGTCCTCGCCGCGCGCGGCAAAGCTCCCCACGAGTATTGTTTTGTCAGCGGCATCGGTTGCAGCAGCCGCTTTCCGCTTTACATGGGCACCTATGGTTTTCACACTATCCATGGCCGTGGTTTGGCGGTGGCGACGGGTGTCAAATCTGCGAACCCAGACCTAGAAGTCTGGGCAGTGACAGGGGACGGGGATTGCCTTTCAATCGGTGGTAATCACCTCTTGCACGCGTTGCGCCGCAACATCGATGTGAAGGTCCTGCTGTTTAACAATCAGATCTATGGTTTGACCAAAGGCCAGTTCTCGCCGACCTCGGCCTATGGAATGGTCAACAAGAGCGCGCCGTACGGCACCATTGATCAACCGATCAATCCTCTCAAGATCGCACTGGCCGCGGGCGCTACCTTTGTCGCGCGTACCTCAGACAACGACATGCCTCATATGAAGATGGTGCTCGAACGGGCCGCCAACCACAAAGGCACCGCTTTTGTCGAGATCCTGCAAAATTGTGTCATCTTCAACGACAAGGTCTTTGAAGAGTACTACGGCCCCAAGACGCGCAAAGACAGCTTGCTCTATCTGCATCCTGGCGAGCCCATGCTGTATGGTGCCACCACCGAGCGCAAAGTTATCTTTGGCAAGGGACGCCTGCTCACCGCCGAGGCCACTGACAAAGAAGCTCCCGTCGTGCATGACGAGACAGACGAGACCTTGTCTTATTTGCTGACGGGCCTGCATTATCCGGACGCTCCCGTACCCGTGGGTGTGTTCCGCGCGGTGAGCCATCCCACCTACGACCAATTGATGACTGGGCAGATTGATTTAGCTCTCAAGAGCAATGGCGCGCCTGATCTAGAAAAATTGGTCCGTGGACCCAAGACTTGGAAAGTGGACTAGTGACTGGACCAAGCAGGCTAAACTATAAAAGAGGCAGGGTCAGCAGTGCCCTGCCTTTTTTATTTTGTCTTTTTCTGGGTCTTGCAGGTGGCTTGCGCGCGGCAAGAAATTTGGTAGAACTAAAAACACCAGAAAACGCGCATTTAGATCTAGGCGTCCTCAGTCTCTTGCTAGGGGCTGACAAACTGTCCGAAGCGCCCGCCGCCGCGATGTGGCCGACTTTTTCGAGCGGCATCGTTGTCTTGCCAAGCGCGGGCGCGTCGTGGGCGACGAGCGGCCTGCATTGGAGCATCGTTGCCGCGACAGGGCAGGCCGAGGCCAGCCAAGCATCTCGCAGCAGCCGGGTCTTGATCGATCTTGGGCTGGTCAGTATCGAAGAGCGCTACACCCATGACCATTGGGAAGCCGGCGCAGGATTGATCGTTGGGGCAGGGAGGGCTGCCGTCGAATTACGTGACGTGGCAGTGCCAAGCCTTAGCCGTTTAGAGACATGGGCGCCAGCGTATGGGGTCGTCACGCATATCCGCTGGCCGCGTGAGGCGCGTTTGAGCTTTGGCGCGAGTGCGGGTTATTTGTGGTGGTCGCCGTCGGGAGCTTGGTTGGGTGCCAGCAACGCCGCTGGCAACGTCACCCGCCTAAGCTTAGACGCCCCCTTTGCGCAGGCAAGTATTCAATTGTCGTTATAGTCAAGCCCAACAAGACGTACAAATAAGGACCTTTTGGGTTCGGGCCCGCCTTGAAATGCCTGCCCGTCTTTGCTACTATTCCAGTCCCTTGTGGCGGGGTAGCTCAGCTGGTTAGAGCAATGGTATCATAAACCATGGGTCGGTGGTTCGAGCCCCTCCCCCGCTACTGTTCAAGAGCGGCCTCCCAAAAGAGGCCGCTCTTTTTTTAAGGGATCATGCCCGATAAAGTTACTGAAACACTGCGTGCTTTTTTGACCGCGCCCCAGCAAAAAACTCTGGGGCCGCGGGTGGTGTTGGCTGTCTCGGGTGGGGCGGACAGCGTTGCCTTGCTACGCGCGGCGGCCAAACTGAGAAGTCGTTGGGACTTTCTTGTCTTACATTGCGATCACGGCCTGCGCGGCCGCGCCTCCACCGCCGACGCGGCTTTTGTCGTCGCCCTCTGTGAGCGCTTGGGCCTGCCTTGCCAGGTTCAACGGACGCGCTTAGCGCAAGGGACGGGGATTGAGACGCGGGCTCGTGCTTGGCGTCGGCGCTGCTACGCGGACGCCGCCCGGGCATTCAAGTCCAAGCTCGTACTTTTGGCGCAGCATCAAGAAGACCAGGCCGAGACACTCTTATTGAATCTCTTGCGCGGCGCAGGATTGCGTGGGGCTGGTGCGATGGCGCCGCTGGCTCCTCTGGGTGGAACGACGCACGTTCAACTAGGGCGGCCATTTTTAGAGTGTGCCCCTCAAGGCTTACGTGCCTGGCTTAGGCGTCTACGGCAGCCCTGGCGTGAAGATGTCAGCAATCAGCGCGCTGATAATCCACGCAACCTTCTGCGGCTACGCGTCATGCCGTTGCTCAAAAAGTTGCGCCCAGACGCGAGTGAGCGTTTGGCCGCGTTCGCCAAATTGGCGCGGAAGGATGAAGCCCGCTTGACGACGCGCGCCAACAAAAGCGATCCGCGGGCCTTGCGCGCTTGGGTCGCCCGCTTACGGCCTCGCCCCGCGTTTAATCAGGGGCTGGTGGCGCGCTTGCGGGCCTTGCTTACCAAGGGGCACGGCTCGACATCGCTGGGATCAGGGTGGTTGGCGACTTGTTCGGTGGGTCGCTTGCGCGCGACGCGAGCCAAGGCCGGCACGGATTTGGCGTCAGCGCTGCCTCAAGCATTGCGGCTTGGCAAAGATCAACGTTGGGGTGGATGGCTTGTGCGTG
>JANLXT010000333.1:0-14612 GCA_031365225.1 candidate division FCPU426 bacterium | reverse complement strand
TCAGTGCTGAAACTACTGAATAACCTAAAGGAATGGAGGCAGAAAGCGGGTAACCAAGCATGTAATAGATCAGGCCCCAGAAGGGAGCCAAGGCCAGGACCAACCCGGATACCAAGGCAAGGGTGGTTTTTTTCAGGCGTTCTTCGCGGGTATCCCCTGGCTGGCCAAAGGCGCGTTCCAGGCGATCTGGAATGTGGGATAGAAAACTTTTCATCGGAAAGGCCCGCCTGTTAGAAGGTGAGTGTTTTGTCGGCCCATTCCACCATGGCGACGCAATCTGCCATGGTCGAAAGAGGGCATGCTTCAGTCCCTTCCAATTGCCGGGACTTCAGGCAGGTGCCGCATGCCAGGATCACTCCCCCGGCACCGGCAAAATTTTTCAGCTGGCCGGAAACGTCGTATTTCTCGTGCGTTAGATTTTCACACTCAACCGCTTCGCCCATGAGAAACACCTTCACTTCGTGGCCTGTTTTCTTCGATGCGTTCGCAAAACGGAACGCATTCCAGGCCTTTTCAAACTCCTTGGTCTCCAAGATGATCCCGAATTTCATGACTGCCTCCCTGCGGTTTCACGCTTCCATTGATGAACTCCTGCAGACAGCCTTCGCGCCTTGATGCCTTTGGCCTTCAATATTTCAAGCGCCTTCACCGATTGGACGCAGTACGGCCCACGGCAATAAGCGATCACTTCGCGGCCTTTGGGTAGCTCGGCAATTCTCGATTCAAGCTCGTGCAGAGGGAAATTGATCGATCCAGGGACATGGTCGGCCTGATACTCATCCTCAGGCCTGACGTCGATCAGGATGGCAGAGCCGGCTTTTAGCCTTTTCCTCAGTTCGCCGGAAGCTATAGGCTCCATCTCCTCGCGGCCTTTCAGGTATTTGTCGGTGACCTCTTTGATCTCTGCATCCAGGGTTTCGGCCAAGGAGTGAAGGGAGAGGTAGACTTCGATGACTTTGGGGTCGGCCAGCCGGTAGCGGACGTAAAGGCCTTCTTTGGAAGACGCGACGACATGGGCAGCTTTCATGGCCTGCAAATGCTGCGAGGCATTGGCCAGGGTCAAGCCTGTCGCTTCGGCAAGGTTCTCGACGGTTTTTGGGGCCTGTGCCAGCAGGTCCAAAAGCTCCAGCCGCTTGGGGCTGGCCAGTGCCTTGGCGATTCTGGCGAAGATCTCGAAGGTGGCGTCTTTGTAACGGCGGTGGACAGTGGCCATGGGCTTGCCTTTCTAAAAGTAATCAAGTATCTTATTGAATACTTTAAAATCACGGGCGCGTCAATAGGCCTTTCGGTCAGAAGGAGAGACGATGACCAGAATTCTTATTTTGGGAGCAGGATTTGGAGGTATCACAGTGGCACTCCGCCTGCGGGCTTCCTTGGACAGCTCCCACGAGATCACCTTGATCGACCGCAGCGACCAGTTTTTCATGGGCCTGTCCAAGCCTTGGGCTTTGGTCGGCATCAGGCCCTTGAGTGAAGGGATGCGGAGCCTCGCTTTACTGGAGAAGAAGGGGATCAAATTCGTCAAGGCCAGCGTCGACAAGATCGATATCGCATCCAAGTCCGTGGTGACCTCGGCTGGTACGATGCCCTGGGACCAGCTTGTACTGGCCATGGGAGCAGAAACCGCGCCTGAAGCCATTGAAGGCCTGCCCGCCAACACGAATTTTTACGACGGAAGCAAGATTCCAGCGCTGCATGAGTCTTTGAAATCTTTCAAGTCGGGAAAGCTGGCCTTGGTCATCTGTTCGTCCCCCTACAAATGCCCCCCGGCTCCCTATGAAACGGCGATGCTACTGGAAAGCTGGCTCGTGACGCGGGGGGACCGGAACAATGTGGACATCACGGTTTATGTCCCTGATCCAGCACCACTGATGGTGGCGGGTCCACCGGCAGGGCAAAAGACCCTCGAAGTTTGCGCCCAAAAAAACATTCACGTCCTGGTGCAGCACAAGCTCAAGCGGGTCGACGAGTCTGGAAAGAGGCTCTTTTTCGAGAACGGAGCTGAAGCAGGCTACGATCTCCTCCTGGCGGTTCCTCCTCACCGAGTCTCTGGCGTTGTTAAGGAGGCGGGGCTCACGGATTCATCCGGCTGGGTTTCCGTGGATTCGAAGACCCTGGCCACCCCCTGGCCCGGAATTCACGCCTGCGGAGACGTGTCCGGCCTGAAGCTTCCAGAAGGCGGAATGCTCCCCAAGGCGGGCCTTTTCGCCGAATTGGAGGGGGAGATCGTTGCCGACAGGATCCTTGCATCTTTGGGCAAGGGGCAGGCAAAGGAGTTTGACGGAAAAGGGTACTGCTATTTCGAGGCGGGTGGAGGAATGGCTATGAAGGTGCAGGGAGAGTTTTTCAAGGTTCCCTTAGACCGCGTGAAGATGGAGCCGCCTTCCATCCAGGCTTTCAAGGATAAGCAGGCATTCGAGAGAGAACGTCTCGAAAAATGGTTCAATTAGTCAGTGCCTGCTGAAAGTCGCAGGAGAACAAGATGCCTTTACGGCCCCCATGGCGGGTCTTGAAGCTGAAAGTGTCTTCAAATGACATAAGGGAAGTCGAAAAACCATTGGAAATGCAGGTTCCGCCTTCTGTGTTTGTGGAGTAGTCTGCCAACCACATAAAAAAGGCCGTTTTCTTGCCCAGTCGGGAGGGGAACGGCCTTTTGCGTTTCAGCGAATTGAGCAAAATGAAAGTTTTTCATTGTCGATTTTGTTCCTCCCCATTCGTCGTTTAAGTAGAGCAAGCTTTCAAAGGCGGCTCCGAAACCAAACTTCTGGAGGGAAACTATGAGAAAGATCATCGCAATTAATCAACTTACTCTAGACGGGGTGATGCAGGCGCCCGGCGGCCCCGAGGAGGATTCGAGGTCCGAATTTAACCTCGGAGGCTGGGTCAGGCCCTTCTTCGGGGACGACGCCTTGTTTGAGGCTATGGACAAGACTATTGCCGGTAAGTTCGACATGCTTTTCGGACGCCGCACCTACGAGGTCTTTGCGGGCTACTGGCCGAACCAGAGCAACGGGATTGCGAAGGCGTTCAACAAGGCGACGAAATACGTCGTCACGCGTAGTCTCGACCAACTCGACTGGAACAAATCGTTGAAAATAAGCGGTGATGTCGTGGACGAAGTCCGCCGCTTGAAGGCATCGGAAGGGCCGGAGTTGCACATTTGGGGCAGTTGGGAATTGCTGCAGACGCTGATCGCCGCCGAACTCATCGACGAATATGTCATCATGGTCTATCCGGTGGTGCTCGGCAAAGGAAAGCGGCTGTTCGAAAATGGCGTTCCGCCGTCCCGCCTCACCTTGGTCGAGACGCTAAGGACATCCAAGGGCGTCCTCTACAACACATACCGCTCGGTTGGGCCGTACAAGCCCTAGTCCTTGGCCCGGTAGACACCTGTCGTTTAAGCGAAGTAAGGTATCAAAGGCGTGCTATGCCAGAATTGATGGACAGAGTTTCGTTACACACGACAGGGTTGAGATGGCCTACGACCACCGAATCGCTGATCGCATACGCCCCTTGCTCAAGGGCCGAAGGGCGTCGCAGAAAAAGAGATGTTCGGCGGCCTAGCCTTCTTGCGGGACGGCAAGATGTTCGTCGGTATCGTTAAGGACCAGATCATGGCGCGCGTAGGCAAAGAGGTGCATGCCGTCTGGGTGAAGAAAAAGACGGCCCGGCATTTTGTTTCCCTTCCCAAGGCGACCTGGGAGTCGATGCGCAGGGGCGGCTGATTTTTCCACACGGACCTCTTATTGGGCGCGGGACTTCCAATTTTCACGGGATTTCTCGATGACGCCTTCCGGTAGTTCCTTGATCCAGTTGCCCCCGCATCTTGGCATCGTTAAAGAGATAAAGCTTGCCGTCCTTGACCTCGAAGACTGTGGGATCACATTTGGTAGTGAAGCCTTTGCTGGAGGCATAGCAGCAGTGGCCACCGAATCGTATCTGCCAAAAGTGATACTGGGGGCTACGCGAATTTCTGGAGCTAGGCTTTTGAAGCTTGCACTCTTTTTTATACTGGCAGTCGTCAGCCTTGCCCGGGGTGCCAGCCTTGGCGTGAACATCGATCTCCCAGAGCGCGGGGGCACCTATGTGGATGTTGTGCGTGAGGCCTACCGTTGGAGCCGCTTGAGGGATGGGAAGGACCTGGAGCGGGCGGATGTGGATGAACGAGGCTGGCCTTTGGTGGACGCTCGTTTTTTGGTGGATTGGCGGCCGGTGGCGGAATGGTCCAATGCGATCGATGATCCCGAGGCTTACCGGGTGGATAGGAGCGGGACTTACAAGTGCTCGTTCAAGGGCAAGGCCCTCGTGAAGTCCGCCGCGGAGGGCAGGGTGGAGAACCTGAAAGAGAATCCGGGTGGAATGGCCACGTTTGACTTTGTGGTGCCCAAGGATATAAAAGGATTTTTTATTCTTGAGTTTTCTAATACCCGGGATGGGATCAAGGAATTCAAAATGCTCAGGCCGGGCCTCGCAGGAGCGCCAGAGGCTTTTAATCCAGCCCTGCTTTCGGCATTGAAAGGGATCCGTTTCAGCGCTATTCGTTACATGAATTTCACGCACACCAATGGCAGCGACCCGCCTTATCCCGGGCAGACAGTCTGGAAAAACCGCAAGCTTCCCACCGACGCTTCTCAGGCGCCCATCCCGGCCCTTGGCAAGGCCGGCGGCGCGAGCTGGGAGCAGGTGCTGGCCTTGGCAAATTTGAGCAAGACGGATGCTTGGATCAATGTGCCTATTTCTGCGGATGCAGGCTATATCAAAGAATTGGCGACCTTGATGAAGCAGGGCTTGGACCCTGGGCTGAATCTATATGTTGAGAGCAGTAACGAGGTTTGGAATACTGCCCCGGGTTTTTCTCAAAGCCAATATAACCAGGCTCAAGCCAAAGCTTTGGGACTGGGTGAGCATGAGAACCATGCCCGGCGCGGCGTGGAGTTGGGCCTTGCTTTTGAGCAGGCCTTTGGCCCTGGCTCGCTCAACAAACGGGTGAGGGTGGTCCTGTGCAGTCATCAGCCTATGTTGGAATGGTGGGTGGAGCCGATGCTTCAGTATGTAAAAAAGAAGCATGGAGAGCCTTCGAAGTATTTTTGGGGCTTGGCCAGCCAGACCTATTTTAGCCCGCGCGAAGACAAGAGCGGGAAGACCGCCGGCATGCTTAAGGCCAGCCGCGCAGATATCATGAACCAGCTTGACGAAACGGCAGGGAACAAGGCTGGCCGAAAACAATGGGTGGCCAAAGCCAAGGCATGGAAGCTGCCCGGGGGCCTTTTGTCCTATGAAGGCGGGCCCGACTCAGGTGGGGGATCCACCAAGAATGTCGCGCAACGCATCCAGGCCGAGCGGAGCGTGGAGATGGGGGAGCTGATGCGGCTGAATCTCGACGAGGGCTTTTTCCGCCTGGGCGGGAGCCTAGCCATGCAGTTCACCCTCAGCAGCGGCTACAACCGTTATGGTTGCTGGGGACTGACAGATGACATTGCCAAACCCCAGCGCAATAGCAAATACATTGCCTTACGCGCCTTGGCTTTGACGCTCAAATAAAAAGGCCGTCCCTTTCCAGGGCGGTCTTTTGGCTTTTTGCCTATCTAGGAAGGTGTTGACATCAACACATGCGCATGTGTAGCATAATGTGTAAAGGAGGTTCCCCATGCCGACCAATCTCGCCATTGACGATAAGCTGATCGTGGAAGCGCAAAAAATCGGAGGGCACAAATCCAAAAAGGATGCTGTGACTCAGGCTCTTTACGAATACATACGCCAGCATAAGCAACAACAAATCTTGGGCTTGTTTGGCAAAATAGATTGGGATAAGGGGTATGACCACAAAGTCGCCAGGAAGAGGGCATGAAGGTTCTCGTCGACACTACGGTATGGTCCCTGGCCCTTAGACGCAAGCAGCAGCATCCGCACGAAGTGGAGGAATTTTCACGCCTCATCCAAGAAGGTCTGGTCGAGATCATTGGTCCTATAAGGCAAGAAATACTTTCTGGTATTTCTCAAATCAGGCAATTTGAAACCTTGAGATCAGAATTGGGTGAATTTGTGGATTTTCCCCTGACAAAGCGTCATTTTGAAACTGCGGCCGAGTTCTACAATATCTGTAGAAAACACGGGATACAGGGCTCGCATACTGATTTCTTAATTTGCTCGGTGGCAAGTCTTGAAAAAATGGCCGTTTTCACAACGGACCAAGATTTTATCCGTTACTCAAAACATCTACCTTTGCCCCTCCATCGGATAAGGAAGGTGTTTTAAAGTCAGTGGCAGTGGGTAAATTTGGTGTCCAGCTTTTTTACAATATGATCTTTGGGGAAATCCTTTGGCCTCTAGAGACCCGCAGCCCTTCGAGGCACCCTTGCGCGTGAAATGGTTTCTGCTCCTCTTATTGTTCTTGCCCTTGATCGGTCACACGGCAGAGCTAGACAACGGCGCGGCATCCCCTGAGACAAGCAGCATCCCTGAAGCCGGCACTTCGCTCATGCCCCTTTATGCCTATACCGACAAGACCAGCCACCTCTATGGGGTGGCCGCGTTCTATTACCTCGACGGTCGGCCCGGCTTTAAGACCGGGCTTAATGGCATCACCAACGGCGACAATTTTCACAGCGTCGCTTTTGACGTGGACCAGCGCACCGCCGAGGGCTGGGACTTAGGATTTCACAGCTGGAGCGCCCGTACTTTTGACGCGTACTACGGCGAAGGTTCGCGAACCGACGCCAGCAAGGGCTATTCCTTCAGAATGGACCGCGTTGAGCTGGGGGTCTGGGGCTTGAAGCCGCTGGGCAATCACTGGGCCCTGGGGCCGCAGGCCGTGCTGCAGTTTAGGCAGGAACGCGATACCCAGACCCTGAAGGGGGTGCCGGTGGGCCAGCTCTTTGCCGACGGGGCCAACCCCGGCCTGGGCCTGCGGCTGACGAAGGATAGCCGCGACAGCCAGCTGAGCGCCAGCAACGGCCTGCTTGGTAGCGTCGACCTGTTGGCCTACCCGGCCGTGCTCAACCTTATGGGTGGTGCCAGCAATGAGGCCCTGGCTCAGGTTGATGCGCGGCATTATCAAACGGTCTTCTTCGGCTGGGTCTGGGGCCAGCGTGTGGGCGGGGCCTGGTCCACGGGCGGCTTGGGGTATCAAGATCGCCTGCGCCTGGGTGGCACCGACATCCTGCGCGGCTTCGAAGAGAACCGTTTCCGCGGTCGCTGGTCCTACTATGCGCAGGAAGAGCTGCGCATGAGGCTCTGGCGCCAGCTCTTTGGCGCCATTTCCGCCGACATCGGCGAAGCCGGCGACGGCCAGCCCAGTGGTCCGCGCAGCAGCGTGCAGGTGGGCATCCGCATCGGCCTGCCTCCAGATTACGGCGTCAAATTGCGCATGGACGCTGGCTTTGGCGACGACGGCGAGAGCAGTGTGGCCATGCAGTTTGGCGAGAGCTTCTGACCCCGTAGCCCGTCATAATTGCGCCGCGATAATTTTTATTATTTGCGATCTTTGAATCCCATTCTAGAATGCGGTGGCGGAAAGGCATGATGAGTGATCTAAAGTTAAACTTTAAATAACTCAAACATTCTTTTGCCAAGACCATGGGTAAAAAATCGGATCCTTGCAAACAATGCGTTTTTATGGGGAGTGCCAGTGGCCAGTCCAGGGAGCCAAGCTGGATCCGGGCCCATGCGCCCAAGAAATGGTATTTCTACAGGAGTTTGATAGAATCGAGCGGGCTAAGTTTAAGATCTTTGAGATGCGAGGTTATGGCGCATTCGATGGCTCGGGTTCAAGGTCAAACATGAGATCAATTACCAGGGTGATGGCGTTGGCGTTCTTTGGAGCGTTTTCTAGCGCTGGTTGCGGAGGATCAGGCGGGGACGCTGCGGCGCCCGCGGTCACGGCGGTGGCCACGGTCGCTTCCACGAGCGTTTATACAGTGGAGCCCAGCGCGTCCGCGCCAGAAACGACCTTTTACGGCAGGCCCTTGGTCGAGGGCCTCGACGAACTGATGGGCCAGGACGGACCTGGGGACGCAGCCAGGCGCGGTGTCTTCCCTGCAGAGGGCGGCAAGCGCTGGGTCAGGGTGACTTTTCCGGACACTGAAGCCTGGGAGGCCAAGGCGCTTTTCATCCAAGCCTCTTATTTCCAGCTGTTGCTTCCGGACGGAACCCAGCTCTGGCCCAGGGCCATCACGACCGATTTTTGCAACAGCCCAGCCCATCGCACCGCGAAGCAGGCTCTTCACCTGGCCGTGGGCTACGGAGGCAACCCCTTTACGCCCGCGAAGGACTACCCGCTCGGCGTGGCGTTCGAGGTTTCTAGTTCGGAGCACAAAGGGTTGCTCAGGGTGAGCGACCAAAGCCTGGAGGTGACATGGTGATATCGGGATTCAGGGCGCTGCTGGGAGGGATCCTGGTGGTGATGGTCCTGGTGGGCTGCGAAAAAGGCCTGAGCGTGGCTGAAAAGATGAAGGGCAATGAGGCCAAGAGACAGGAGATGACGGCGGCCATCAAGCTGTATCACGAAAAGACGGGAAGCTTTCCTCTTGTCCTTGACCAGGCTCCCTTTTTGGGCGAATACCTCAAGGTGGTGCCAGCCGAGCTGGACCAGGGACTGAACCGGGTGCTCCCGGAATACGATGGCAAGGGCGGTTGGTTTTATAATTCAAAGACGGGTGAAGTCTACGTCAATGTTCCCTGAGCAAAAAGTCTAGCTTAATAAGGAGGCGTTATGCCTAAGCTCGTTGTACGCAGCTTTGCCATCAGTTTGGACGGCTTCAGCGCCGCCCCGGGCCAGAGCCAGGAAGCGCCCTTTGGCAAGAACGGCCTGCGCCTGATGGGCTGGGCCTTCAAGACCAAGGTCATGAGCGCCATGTTCGGCAAGGGGGGCGGCGAAGAGGGCATCGACAACGATTTTCTGGCCAAGGCCGACGCGAACATCGGCGCCAGCATCATGGGCCGGCACATGTTCGGGCCGCCGCCGGGCGCCAAGGACAAAGAAGCGTGGAAGGGCTGGTGGGGCGAGGAACCGCCCTATCACCATCCCGTCTTCGTCCTGACGCACGAAAAGAAAGCGCCCTTAGAGATGAAGGGCGGCACCAGCTTCACTTTCGTCAACGACGGCATCGAGTCGGCCCTGAAGCAGGCCTTCGCGGTCGCCAAGGGGAAGGATGTCCGCATCGGTGGTGGGGCCGCCACGGTCAGGCAGTACCTGAAGGCGGGCCTGATCGACGAGCTGCATCTGGTGCAAGTGCCGCTCTTGATGGGCCAGGGCGAGCGCATCTTTGAGGACCTAGGCGGGGTGGAAGACCTCTATGAATGCGTTGAATGCACGCCTTCCAAGGTGGTGGCCCATTTGCGTATCGTCAAAAAAGCAGGGTAGGGCGCAGCCTTTCGGGAGCTGTGGCCGGGCATGGGCCGATAAGAGGGGGCGGACATTGAAAAAAATCATCGTCGGAATTTTAGGAACCCGGGCTAAGATTCGCGCCGCTTTCTTTGCTCTACTTTCATCTTTCATATGCCCTTCAGCCTACGCCGCGGGCAAGGCGCCTCTTTTCAATTTCGAGATCACTGACAAAAAGCCGGCGGCCCAGATCGAGATGTTCAGGGACGATAAGAGCGTCGTGAAAATCGTGGGCAATTTTGATAGAAACGGCGAGTTCGTCAAAAGCCTCGAATACTTTAAGGGCGCAGAAATGGCCACCGCCAATCAATGGGCGTCATTTGTAGTGATGAAAAAGAACGCCGAGAGCAAAGCGATGGAGATTTTGACCATCAACGTGGCCAACGGCAAACTGGAGCGCGCGGGCATAGTCCGCGATTATCTGAGCAAGGGATTTGGGCCCAATGGCAACCTCGTCATCGAAATGCCCTCAAGGGACGGCAAGATCGACGGTCTGACCAAGCACTTTTACGAGAATGGCCAGGTAAAGAGCGAATATACGATAAAGGGCGGAAAGCTGCACGGGACCCAAAGAGACTATTTTGAGAACGGGCGATTGAAATTTGAGACCGAGTGGGACAAAGGGGCGCCTGTAAAGGGGTCGCAAAAAGTCCACGAAGACAGCGGCAAGGCCGAAGACGAGCGGGTGGCTCAAGAAAAGGAAAAGGCCGAATTTGAGGTGGGCGCAAAAAAATATCGCGCGCTCAAGAAAAAGCCGCGCTTGCCTAAAGAAGCGCATAAATTTGCCGTTCAAGCTGAGGACGCCACCAGCGAAAAAAAATACGATGAGGCCTGCGAGCTGTACAAGCAGGCCCTGGCGATCGCTCCCTGGTGGTCGCAAGGCCGCTACAATCGGGCCCACTTGCTCGCTGAGACTCATCACCACACAGAAGCGATTACAGAGATGGAAAGATATTTGCAGCTCGAGCCGCGCGCCAAAGACGCGGCCGAAGCTCAGGATCAGATCTATAGATGGGAAAGGAAGGCGGGAAAATGAAAAATGAGCGCGCTTTCACGCGGGACAAGGTCTTTTGCGTTTTGGCACTATTTTTCTTGTTGGCGCTGATCCCAGCGATCACGTTTGCCGAACAAGTCGTCATCACCATAAAGACCAGAAAAACATTCTCGGGTGAAGTGGGGGACTATTACCTGGGCGATAAGAAAATGGGGAGCGAGCTCTTGGCCAAAAGGGACAAGGCCGACTCGTTTTCCGCCGGTTTGTTGAAGGCGCATCCGGAATGCTTGTACAGGACCTATGACGTGTCGGGTAAATTGGCCAGTGAGATCAGCTACAAAAATGGAAGCATCGAAGGCTCAGTCAAAAGCTTTGGTCCTTCAGGAAAAATTAATACCGAAAGCACATGGATGGGCGGGCTGATGAATGGTTTGTTAAGGAGCTATAACGAAAATGGTGATTTGCGTTTCGAGCAGATGATGATTGGGGGCAGGTCAAATGGCTTGGTGCGCATGTTCTATCCTGATGGTCAAATCAGTTTTTCTGCTCAATACAAAGATGGCCAGCTAGTTCCGGGCACAGACAAATATTTTCCGCATCAAACGGACGAAGAGAAGATGGCCGCCGAGGCCGCTAGAAAAAAATCCGCGCTTCAGGAATCGGCGTTTAAGGCTGTCGCTAAGAAGTACCGCGCAAAAACAAAAAAACCAAGCCTTTCCGAGGACGCGCGAAAATATTCTGTGCAGGCCGAAGGCGCCACCGAAGAGAAGCGATACGCGGACGCGGTGGAGCTCTATAAGAAGGCGCTGGAGATCGCGCCTTGGTGGGCGCAGGGCCGCTATAATCGGGCGCTTTTGCTGGGAGAGATAGGCAAGTTAGAGGAGGCGGCCGGCGAGATGGAGAAGTATCTGTTGCTTGAGCCGCACGCCTCGGACGCTCGAGCTGCAAAAGACCAGATCTATAAGTGGCAAGGAAAGCTGGGTAAATGAGAGGCTTTTGGCTGAGCTCGCTATTTAGCCTAGGCCTCGTCATGGGAACCTTCCCCGCCGTTGCCCATGGCAGCGGCTGCGGATGCATGAAGAACGGGATGGCGATCCATTGGAACGGCGCCTGTGACAACGCTGATTTTGCGGCGCATGGGTGCGATAGGAACGATGGCGGAGGCGGAGGGGCGTCGTCCAATCCCGCGGCGAAGGCCCTGGGCACCGCGATCGGAAACAAGCTGAATGAGGCCCTCTGGGGCCCCAGTGACCAGCAAAAGAAAAAAGATCGCGCGGCCCAGGTGCGGCAGCAGCAGGCCGATCAGCAAGCCGCCGAGCAAGAGGCGATTCGGCAAGCGCGGGTCCGAGCCGAGCTGGCCCGCCTGGCTGAAGAAAGACACCAGCGTTTAACAGGGAATTTAAAAAAATGGATGGCTCAGGATCGGGTGGTGGTCTAAAGCTCAAGAAAGTTGGCGAGCCTGAGCGGCACGCGTCCGCGCCGCTTGGCGGTCTGAGGCTCAAAAAAATGGCTGACGAAGAGCCAGGTGATGGTGGGGATGCATCCGCGAGCGTGGTCGCGAGCCCGCGACGTGGCGTCGGAGAGAGCCCTTGTGGCGAGCTGACGGCGCTGGATCATGGTGATTTTTTCTATTGCTGTCCGTCGGGTTTTCCCTACTACAGTCGTTGTGATCAAAAATGTTATACGGCCGAGGCGTTTAACGGGCATAAAGTAAAATGCGGCTTGGGAGTCATCTCTTCGAAAGATATCTGAAAGTAGCTCAGAGCTTCATCCGCGCGCGTCGATCCAGATCAAGATTGCCGCTTAAAAAAGGCCCCCGTTTTGGGGGCCTTTTTGGTTTGGTGAGTTGGCATCAAAGACCCAAAATATCCAGGCTTACTTCTTCGGCGCTTGAGCCTGCCGCTTAAGATCTTCCTTGCTCCCCGCCTTCACCAAGCGTTGACCGCACCAGGCGCATTTGCCTTTTTTGCCGCTTTTGAACGTGCAGACATGGCCTGAACCCGAGTCTTTTTGAAAGACATTGCAGACCCACACTTCTTGCGCGTGCGCGTGTTTTACTTTTTTGACTTTGGTGACGCTTTGCTTGGTCGGCACAGGGGTCGGGCTGACTGCCCCGGACAAGATCGGAACGCACAGAAACGCGAGGGACAGAGCGATGATCTTAAACATGGATCCTCCAATTTGGTTGGTCCGACTGGTTGCTGTATAGTATTTGACATCTATAGCTAAACAAGTGGAATATTTTTTGAACGGATAGGCACTGTTATCTATCGGATCGTTGTTAGCGATGTTCCAGGACCGCTGTCAGCCTGGTTCGCTGTTTTGACTTTTTTATGAATTTAGCTTGTATTTAGGCTCTTAATACTCAATGTTGCGAATGGTTTTCCTGGTCTTTGTGTTCTAGTTCTGATGCTATATACTGTTTTTTCTCGTAAGGCAGTGTACGACCTATCGACCTGCGATCTCAAAAGAGCTTCATGACACGTTTTCGACTCATCGCCCTCTTGCTCCTGATCAGCCGCCCCCTTTCCGCCGCCTACACCGTGCAGACGGTGGCTGGCACGGGCACGGCTGGTTATAACGGGGATGGTGGCGCCGCAACAGCCGCGCGCCTGGATACGCCCCGCGGGATATGGATATTACCGGATGGCACCTACTATATATCGGATTGCCTTAACGAAGTGGTGCGACGGGTGGATGGCGCCACCGGCATCATCAGCACCTATGGGGGCGCTGGAACCACGGGGTATACAGGTGATGGCGGTCCTGCACTATCTGCCGAACTAAGAAAGCCACGCCGCTTGATCGCCAAGAGCAACGGTGACTTGTATTTTTCGGATACCAGTAACGATGTCGTGCGCCGAATTATTTTTGCCACAGGAATCATCGAAACGGTCGCGGGGACCGGGGTCCCCGGCTACACGGGGGATGGCGGGGCTGCCACGGCAGCGACGTTGGAAAAACCCAAAGGCTTGGCTTTTGCGCCCAATGGCGATCTTTACATCGCTGACGAGCTCAACCATGTGGTCCGTATGGTCTCAAACGCGACGGGGATCATCACCACGGTCGTCGGGACCGGGACCGCGGGCAACTCTGGTGATGGTGGCTCGCCGATCGCGGCCCGATTAGATGCCCCGAATCACGTCGTTGTTGATTCGTCTGGGCGCTTGTGCATTTCTGATACCCTCAGTCACGTGATTCGCAGGGTTGATTTTGGATTGAACACCATTAGCACCATCGCGGGCACGGGCACGGGCGGCTTTACTGGCGATGGCGGTTTGGCGACCGCGGCACGGCTTAATCAGCCACGGGGTATCGCCTATAGTCCCACGGGTGAGCTTTATATCTGTGACGAGTTTAATTATCGCATCCGCAAGGTCAATGCTAGCGGCAATATCAGCACCGTGGTCGGAACGGGCACGCAAAACTTTAATGGCGATGGGCTGGCTCCCTTGGTCACCGACATCGACGCGACACTCGACCTAAATTTTAACAGTGCCGGGCAGCTCTTTTTTGTGGACGCGGGCAATAACCGCATTCGAACGCTCAAGGACGACGCAACCCCCACCATTTCGCCCACGTGGACCGTCTCGCCCACGCGCACCCCGACGTTCACGCCCTCGCGAACTTGGTCCGCTTCACCGACCCGTACACACAGCCCCACGCGCACGGTGACGCGCACGATGACCCCGACCATCACCCGGACCAGCACGCCGACCGCGAGCCCGAGCATCACCCCGACCATCACCCGGACCAGCACGCCGACCGCGAGCCCGAGCATTACCCCGACCATCACCCGGACCAGCACGCCGACCGTGACCCCGAGCATTACCCGAACATTTACGTCGACGAGCACTTATACCCCGAGCGTTACTGAAACGGTGACAAGAACGGCGACGCAAACGGCCTCGCCGACGCGGACCAGCACGCCGACGGCTACCTCCAGCGCCACACCCTCGGTCACGCCCTCGGTGACGCCGACGGCTACCCCCAGCGCCACCCCCTCGGTCACGCCCACGGCAACGCCATCGGTGACACCTAGTGCGACCAGAACGGCGACGCCCACGGCGACGCAATCCATCACCTTCACCCATTCACCGACGCAGACCTCGACGAAGACAGAGACGCCAACAGCGACGCCAACCCGCACCAGCACGCCGACGGCTACCCCCAGTGTCACCCCCTCGGTCACGCCTACGGCGACACCATCGGTGACACCTAGTGCGACCAGAACGG
>JANLXT010000314.1:0-9528 GCA_031365225.1 candidate division FCPU426 bacterium | reverse complement strand
GCGTTCTTTAAGGAACAAACCGCTGATCTCGCCATCCAGCGTGCGTATCTCTTCGCCGATGATGACTCTGAATGGCGCCATGCGCGCCACCCGTCGCGCGCCATCAATCTCGTTGTGGTCAGTCACGGCCACACACGTGATCCCTTTGCGCACGCAGGCCTCGACAAAATGCTCGGGCTTGAGCAGGCTGTCGTGGCTGTACCAAGTGTGGGTGTGAAGATCAACCCGCAGACGTTTCATCGAGACTCCAAAGCGGACCGTGCGCCCGCGGCCCCGCGGTCGTAGCGGCGGGCCCGCGCGGTGGCGGCACCATAATTATCCGAGCTAAGCGTGTTACGTATACGAAACACCGCACTATGCGCTTGCGACAGATCGTCGCCAGCGAAAGAAACCGGCTCGAGATTGTCGTCGACGGAATAATTATAGAACAACTCGGCCGTTCTGGTAGGAGCGATCTGATACTCTAAACCCACGCGCACCCCTTGGTCACGGGTGATGCGTCCTGCGGCAGCCTGCCTTTGCGCCTCGCTGGCCAGGCCGTCCGCGCCAAATCGTATCCACTGCAACGAAGCATAAAGATTGTCATACACGGTCTTGCCAAGCTCTACCGTGAGATCACTAAAGACGAGAGAGGATTCTTGCGCCTGTTTAGACGCCTCGGTCGCGCTGACCGTCTTTTTATCCGCTGGTCCTGTTTGACGCACACCTTGCTGGTACTTAAAGCGTGGCACCACCCTAAAAACATCCACAAAATTGGTGCCCGCGAGCCGCACGCCCGCTTTCAAGAAGCGCGCGACTTGCTTGCGAAGCTCTCCTTGCAAGAGCCGGTTGATCTGGCTCATGCCGACCCGCGAGCCCGCGTCATCCTCTTTGGGTGTCACCACCTTGGTGTCGCTGGCCGGGCGGCTACCCAGCGCCGCCTCATCCAACAAGGGGTCCCCGAGCAGCAATAGATTAAGCACGGCCTGCTCTTGTAGCTTAGGGTTGTTGGCTACAATTTCTGGCTCACTGCTAAATTGGGTGATCCGATAATTGAGGAAGGCGTCTTTGAGCCCGCTGTTCAACAATTCTTCTTCTGGAACTGGCTGCACCTGAATATGGATGGTGTAGGCCGTGCTCTTGGGCCGTCCCGTCAAAGGGTCATCCCGGGTGACGCGCGCCCGGGTCGTGGCGTGCGCCTGTAGATTTCCGCCGCGGCGCAGGCCCGGAAAGGAGATCATCGCCAGACTGGGGTCCTGCTTGATGCTGAACTCGTTGCCCAAAGCGATAAACTCCCCTCGGTCCACCACCAGGTCCCCACGCAAAGTGATGGCGGGAGCTACCCCTTGAATCATAAAATCAACTTCGGTGGGTCGAAGGCGCACACGCAAGGACGGGCGCAACATGCTCTCGACAGCGCTGTTGGCGGCGCTCGAAAGTAATTTCGCGGGATCAAGCGTCAGTTCCACCGCTTTATCGAACGACTTCTCGTACCAAACATTGGGTCCAACGGCCGCCCTAAGATCTAACGCGATGCCTGGCCACGCACGGCCCCTTTGCGCCGCATTGCCATCGCTCTCATTTGCGGATGCGCTCGCTTTGCCCTCGTCGGCGGGCCCACCGTAGGTGATATAAGCGTCACGCAATTGCACCCGCCCTTTGACGAGGATGGGTGCGTTGTCACCTTGAAATGCCACTCCCAAATCCTGAAGCACCAGGTAGCCCCGGCCTGGATCCCAACGGTCCACCCGCAAACCGCGTTCGTCAGTATTGAACGCCAAGAGCCCCTGGGGCCAACGCCCTCCGCCAAAATCAAGTGTCCCTTTGGCGTTAAAGGCTCCCCCCGCGCGCCCCTCTAAAGACCGCACCTCTAAAATATGGTCATTCAGCGCGATATCGGCCTTGACGCTCTTCAACTCTGGCAACCAGCGGTCCAATTGCGCGTCCATGCCCTTGATCCGCAAATAGCCCGTGGCCTTGGGCGCGTCAAAATAGTCCGCCAAGCGCAGTTCGGCGTCTAAGCGCCCTGACACTTTTCTGAAGAACCGAAAAACTTCCAGCGTGCGCAGGTCCGCGCTGGCTCGAAGGCGTAAATCGCCAGGACGGGCTTTCATGCGGGAGGGCAGCGGAAAATGTCCTAACGCATTGATTTCAATTCCGCGCCCGTGCCACTGCAATCGCGTTGACAAGCTTTCTTTTCCTTCACCCGCCTCTAGCTCACCTTCATTAAACCGTAAGGGTCCGCTGACAAATAGCTCAAGGCTTTCTTTGGCGTTATCCAGGGCCAAGGCTCCATGCAGATCACGCAAATCTCCTTTAAAACTCTGGATGTACGCCTCGACCGTCGGTTCCTTGAGTGGCCCGCTCAACGCAAAGCGCAGATCGGTGTATCCGCGCAAGTGGTCCCGAATCCAGATCGAAGCAGGTCGCATGCGATCAGGCAGCAAGCGGCAGGGTGGCGCGGATGCCAACGCCAAGGCCCACGCGGCCACGTCCATGCCATCGATACTGATCTGCGTCCCCTTCCACTGGGGCTCTTCACCCAGATCAAGGCCTAGCTTGGCGCTTAACTGGCCCTTGAGCCCATCCACTTGACCTTCAAGGCGCCCAGGTCGTAACTGAGCGTTCCACGCCAGATCACCCAAAATCACAGAGCCCATGCGCACATTCTTGGCGTCACCTTTTGCGTCCATTCGTAACGCGCTTAAGGGCCCTTCGGCCTCAAGCGTCGCAGCAGCGGTGCCGGACAAAGGCAATAACCGCATCCCGTCCATTTGAGACTCTTGCAACGCCAGACCCGTGGCCTCAACTTTGAGCTTTAAACTTGAGGGGCTGTCCTTTTTGGCAAAAGCCAGCGCGGCTTCTCCCGTGATGGCGCCGCGCCACAGGCCGCTACGCAGACCACTGACCTGAAGGCCATCTTTGTCAAGGCGGGCGTGGGCGCGCACGTCATCAAGGACGAGGCCCGCTAATCCTAAGGCAGGGGCTTGAATCTCGCCTTCGACCAAGGGCGTGCTCACGGACCCTGTCACACTGACGCTCACGGAGGCCACACCCGACAAGCGCAAGGGTTCTAAGTGCTTCACCTGCCGAGACAGTTCTTGCAACGCAAAACGAGGATTGCCGACCCTTAGCTCTAACTGAGGTTTAAAATAGTCATGCAAGTTCCCCTCGGCCGTCCATTGGGAGCCAAGAAAAAAACAATGCGTTTTGATAAAGCGCAGGCCCTGGGGGCTGAAAATGACCCGCCCGGATAATTGTGACAAGGGTTCTGACACCGCCGGAATCCTCAGATTTCCTGACTCGATATCCGCGCGACCGCCCACATCCCAAATGTCGCCTTTTTTTTCGAGCCTCAAGCTAAGCCCCGCGCGGCCGCCCTCAAAACGCAGATCCCCCCCGGGCAAAAGATAATTTACATAACTTTCCAATTGAACGCCACGCAAGTCGAGACGGGCAAAGAGCGCTTCTTGCGCCAGATCCCATTGCCCCGCGGCGGACAGATTGTCCCGCACATGGCCCTCGGTGCGTCCTGCTAAATTAAATACTACCAAAGGCAACGCCCGCGTATCGAGCCCCCCTTGCAGATGACTGATGGTCGAGTGAAATCCCCGCGCATCGTCATTCAACACCACTTGGCTGTCTTCGATCTCAATCCGCGCGGGTGGCAGAAGCAGGGGCGAGCTCGGAGCGCGTTTGGAGCCTTTCTTTTTAAGGGGGGACTTGAACAACTCGGCGATATTCCAGCCCCCCGCTTTATCCCGGAGCAAAAAGACATTAAGCCCTTGCACACGCAAGAGCCCCAGCGCATCCACCCAATCCACACGACCTCGCCATGCGTTCCAAATATCGAATTCAACCCTTGCAGAGCGTAGCGTCAACAAGGGGACAGCCGCCGCGTGCGATCGGGAAATCACAAGGATATCTTCGACTTCGACAAAAGTGAAAAGGTCGCTGCGAACCCGTCCGACGCGCACGCTTGCTGTCGTCACAGGCGCTAATTTTTTATCTAAGAAAAAATTGACAAGAGGGGTCGCGAGACCGACACGCAATATCATCCAAAGAAAAAAAGGCGATACCGCCAACCCTAAGCCGATGACCAAGAGGGCCTTGCGCCAGCGGCTCACGCTGTCCTCAACGCTTAGGAACCGCTCAGGCGACGACCCGTGTCGCTGTCAGCGATAGACTGGCGGATCTCGGCCGAGGTCCCTAATTTCAAGGCTTGGCGGGCAAGCACTTGGGTATCTTTAAACGACAAGGAACGAAGTGTTTTTTTAACCAAGGGCAACGCGCCCGCGGACATGCTCAGCTCGGTGACGCCGAGCCCTAAGAGCATCGCGGCAAAGAGAGGATCCCCACCCATCTCGCCACAGAGGCCCACGCGCACCTTGTAAGGAGCAGCAGCATCAACGATCCTAGCGATCATACGCAAGATGGCAGGGTGCAAAGGATCATAAAGATAGGCGATCCGTTCGTTACCACGATCCACGGCCATGGTGTATTGGATCAGGTCGTTAGTACCAATTGAGAAAAAGCTAACCTCGGGCGCAAGAAGATCAGCGATCATCGCGGCACTGGGGACCTCGATCATGGCGCCCACTTCGATATTTGCGTCAAAGGGAATCGATCGCTTTGATAGATCCCGTTTTGTCTCTTCGAGCAAGGCCTTCGATTGACGCAGCTCTTCGAGACCTGAGATCAGCGGGAACATGATCCTGATCTTTCCAAAATGGCTCGCCCTCAAGATGGCTCGCAATTGCACTTTGAAGATATATGGGTGCGCAAGGCAAAGTCGTATCGCGCGCAGGCCCAAAAACGGGTTCATCTCGGGAGCCAATCCAAGATGGGCTAAGAATTTATCCCCCCCCAGGTCGAGCGTGCGTATGGTGACAGGGTGTGGCTCGCTATAACGCAAAGCCATGCGATACGCGTCATACTGTTCTTCTTCGGTAGGGAGATTGTGTCGATTTAGGAATAAGAACTCACTGCGAAAAAGCCCGACCCCTTCCCCGCCTTTGGCCGCCACAGACTTGGCTTCTTCGGGTAGCTCGATATTGCCTTCGAGCAGGACCTTCTTGCCGTCCTTGGTCACCGCAGGCAAACGCAAGAATCGCTTAAGTTCTTTTTCTTGTTCCGCCAATTCTTTTTGTTTGGCTCGATACTGGGCAAGCGCTTCTTTGTCAGGGTTGATCACTAACTGTCCACCCAGACCATCCAGGATCAGCATATCGCCATTTTTAACGTGGCGCGTGGCATTTTCGAGGCCCACCACCGCGGGTAGATCAAGTGTCCGCGCGATGATGGCGGTGTGCGAGGTCGGGCCCCCGCTATCCGTCGCAAAGCCGAGCACAAACCTTGAATCCAATTGAGCCGTTTCGGATGGCGTCAGGTCATGCGCGACGATGATCATTTTTTTGTCCATCTTCTTTAACGGCGCTAACGGTCCCCCGCGCAAATTGGTCATGAGTCGATCGCCCACATCGTTTACATCAGCCCCTCGCTCACCCAAGGTGCTGTCTTCCACTTCGCGCAAGAGCTTAGAATAGCGCTCAACATACTGGTGAACGCTCCAAAGAGCGCTCACACGCTCACGCCGAATCATCTCTGCGGTCTCAACCGAAAAAGTCGGGTCATCTAAAAAAAGCAGATGCGCATTAAAGATCTCGGCCTGTCGCTGCCCTATCTCGTTCGCCACACGACGTTTTAGGTCAAGCAACTGCTCGCGCGTCAGCGCCACCGCTTTGGTCAGGGCGACAATCTCGCGTTCAACCTCAGTCGCGAGAATCTTCTCGCGCTGGGGAGCCTCGGACTCGCTTCCTAAAACAAGCGCGGTCCCTATGACGACGCCGCGAGAAGCGGCGATGCCCTTTAAAAGCACACTTACTCCTTCTCTCCAAAACGATCTGCGGCCAATTTTGCGAGCGCCCCCATGCATTCTTCGTCTTGTGGACCGATCGTCTCAACAAAGATGCTGGAACCCTTGACTGCCACCATGGTCATCACACCCATGATGCTTTTGCCGTTAACCCGACGCCCATCTTTGCTCACCCAGACTTCGCATTGGTAGAGCGCTGCCGTTTGCACAAATTGAGCGGCGGCTCTCAAATGCAGGCCTAGCTTATTGACGATAGGTATATCACGTGTCATTGAAGTCCTCGTTCATGGGCCAACAGGCCAAGTAGCAATGTCACACCGCAGGTCAGTCCCACGACCAGCCAAGCGTGCACTCGTAAGCGCATCAAAAGAACCATGCCGAACCCCGCTCCTAGAAAAATAAAATTATCACTGAATGGCATGTCCGCCCCCGACACCGGGTGCTTGAGCCGCCCCAATGCGGCGGCCAAACCCCCTAAAAGCAACAACGCGGCGGGGCGCAAGCCCTCGACCCATTCTGGCAAACGCAAACCTCGCACCCACGCCACCACTCCTGGACCTTGCTCCCACCCCTGGCGCAAACCTTGCCAGCGTATCCACCAACCAGGCAGGGTGAATACGAGTACATAAAAAAGAGGCTCGCTCGCGCGCCCAGGCGCGGTCCACAACAACGTGATCGCCAGGAGCGCGCAAAAAGGGCGCCAGGCCGACCAAAAAAAACTATCGCCCAGGGCAGCCAAAGGGCCCATCAATCCCGCCTTGAGCGCAAGGGCCGCGCTCGAATCACGGTTGCCGGTCGTCGTGGCGTCCGCTTCGAGACGTAGCACCGCTCCCATGATGCTTGGCGCCAGAAAGGGATTGGTATTAAAAAAATCCATGTGTCGCCGCAACACCCGCGCGCGAAGTACCGGGTCAGGGATCAAAGTCCGCAAGCCCGGGGTGATCGCCCAAGCCCAACCGACATTTTGCAAGCGCTCAAAATTCCAGACGCTCTGCAATAAAAAACTGCGTGTCCAGATCCGCCATGGTGCCATCATTTTCATTGCGTCCTTTTAGAAGGCAAGCTCGCTCGACGCTCCCACAACAAGGCGACAATGCATGCGGCGACCAACCATGCCCACCACGCCATGGGGCTCAGCCTTAAGATGTATGCGGCAAGCACCGTGACACCCGCACCGATCATGCTCCAACGCAGATGGCGGCGTTCCCAAAAAAAATCTAGCAAGCAAGCGAGTCCACCCGCAAAAAGCACCCACCAGCACCACGCCAGTCCCAAGCGCACGCCGTTTGCCAGATGCGATACCAAGCCGGGGCCCACCATCACCACAAGACCCAGCGCGATCCAAGCCGCGAGCGCCCCACGCGTCACAATCGCAAGCAGGCCCAATTTAACAGCCCGACCCAACGCCGTCTCATCACCCTGCTCTAAGGCGACCACCGTCTGTTGCGACACTTTGTCCATCCAATGTCGCTGCATAGTCTCCGCGCGAGCTCCCCAAAGCGCCGCGCCCGCAGACAAAAAGACACCCAGTGCTCCCGCGGCTTCGGGCGTTAAGCCCCAACGCCCTGACCAAACCGCCACGGCCGTCGCAACGATGCTTGCCAAAGTCGCATCGGGAGGCACGAGACTGCCCACAGGTAAGATCGTAAGGCTCAAAAGCTCTAGAAGCGTCCCAACCGCCAGTCCGGCTTGCCAGTTTCCCAAGATCGCGCCCGCAAGGGGTCCCGCAACCAAGGGGCGGGCGAAAACCGAGAGCATGACCGCAGTCGCGTCCAGACTAAGCAAGCCCGCTAATATCCCGAGCGCAAAAACCTCACCAAGCACATCCGTCACAAACGATATCCGCAAAAAATCATAGTCCTGGCACCCGCAGAATCTGCTCTAAGAGCGGCAAGGGTTCATCCGCTGGCAACATGCGCAGTTCGATGACCACACCCAGCGCGTCAAGCGCGCGCACGCACGTAACGTCTTCTGGCCCCACCGCGACCGAGACGCTGATGGGCAAGCGACCAGGAGACTGGCGCAAGCCCCCCACATTGAGGTCGCTCAGGTGTCCCCCTGCCTTCACAAAGACAAGCGCTGACGTCAGGCTAGAAAAAAGCAGGACCACGCGTTGGGCTTCAAATTCACCCGCTTTCAACCGGCGCGCCGCTTCGTGAACTGGTAAGATCTCAACCTGGATCTGCGGTGGTACCGCTAAAGGCAAGATCATTTTTTGCATAGGATCCGCGGCCACCACGTCATCGGCGACAACAATCACATTCGCCTCGAGGGCGCGAACCCATCCGACCACCACTTGCCCATGAATGAGCCGATCATCGACACGAGCCAGTACTAAACTCACGCCGATCCCCCGCCAGCCAACAGCGCCTTGGCTCGCACCAAATGCGATCCCAACGTAAGTTCTTGAGCTAAACCATCCGCACTCGACGCTTGTGGAGTGCGTTGCAGTGCCTCGATCAAGACTGGCAGCGATATGCCTGCCAAAAGGTCTCCGCCTTGTTTAAGGGTGGGAGCCAACGCCGTATTCCACGGTGTCCCGCCAGCGATGTCGACCAACACCAGCGTGCCTGGCCCTAACTGAGACAACGCCAACTCGACCCGGCCCGCAAATGCCTCGCGGCTCTCGTCCAAGGCAAGGCCCAACGCCTGAACCGCAGGGGTCACGCCCAGCATGCCTTGGGCAGCCTTAAGTAAAAGCGGGCCAAACTCGCCATGCGTCAATATCAATAGTGGGACCACAGTTTCCTCAGATGACGATCAAACGTAATACCGCTTTGGCAAGCCGGGCAGGATGATGACGCACCAGCCCCTCGCGCGTCTCGAGCAAGCGAGCTTTGATTAAACGCGTTCCCGTCTTAGCGATCGCTTCTTTATCAACTTCGACCAGACGCTGATCCTGTTCTTGGTAGCGCTTTGCCACCGCGACCGAAGGCGCTTCGGTGTTGGCGATGACATAGTCCACCAAGGACTTTCCGGTTTGTTCACGCAACGCCCGCAAATGGCCCGACACAGTCAACCCATCACTCTCGCCAGGCTGAGTCATGACATTGCAGATATAGATTTTTAAAGCGGCGCTGCGCTCGATGGCTTGAACAACACCTGGCACTAGCAGGTTTGGCAAGATGCTGGTGTAAAGGCTTCCGGGACCCAAAATAATCGCATCCGCGTGCGCGATCGCCTCAAGCACTTCGGGATTGGGAGCGCTGTCCGCAGGTTCGAGCGACAAACGCTTGATGCGTCCCAGCGCGGCCGTGATGCTACTCTCCCCTTTCAAGACGCGGCCATCCTCCATTTCGGCCACTAACCCAACAGAGTGCAAGGTGACTGGCAACACGTTGCCTTGAATCGCCAAAACTTTGCTGCTGGCGCGAATGGCCTCCCCAAAATCGCCAGTCACCTCGGTCATGGCAGCTATAAAGAGATTGCCAAAGCTGTGGCCCTCTAAACCACCCTGCCCGCTGAAACGATGCTGAAAAAGTTTTTGCATCAACGGTTCTGTCTCGGCCAATGCCAAGAGGCAGTTGCGCAAATCGCCAGGAGGCAAGATCTTAAGATCTTGCCGTAGCCGACCCGACGACCCACCATCATCGGCGACGGTGACAACCGCGGTCAGGTGGGAGGTGTAGCTCTTTAGGCCCGCCAACAGATTGGGCAGGCCCGTGCCGCCACCC
>JANLXT010000273.1:0-37486 GCA_031365225.1 candidate division FCPU426 bacterium | reverse complement strand
CAGTCCCGCCCTCGGTGGCGCGCGCGGGTTTGTTGGCGTGCCAACGGTGGGCGACCAATTCTTGGGCCCCGCCTTTTGGGTCTATCTTTGTTTGGCGTTAAGTGTGTGTGGAATTGTGCGCTTTATGTCCAGCACCCACGGTCGCGCGTTGCTAGCCGTACGCGAAGATGAGATCGCGGCCCAGTCCCTAGGAGTCAATGTCACTGCCTATAAGATCCGAGCCTTCACTGTCAGCTCGGCGATCGCAGGGGTGGCGGGTGCGCTGTTCGCTCACGTTTTCGCCTATCTTAACCCTTCGTCTTTCACATTTATGAAAAGCGTCGAAGTCTTGGTGATGGTTGTGCTGGGGGGCATGGGATCCATGACAGGCGCCCTGCTGGCCGCCGCTCTGCTGACTCTTTTACCCGAGGCGCTGCGCCCCTTGCGCGAGCTGACCGGGGTGGATCTGCGCATGGTGCTTTACTCTTTGACCTTGATCCTCTTGATGCTTTTTCGGCCGCAAGGCCTTTTAGGTCGCAAGGAACTCTGGGATCTACGGCCTTTTAAAAGAGCCGAGCCGTGAGCGCGCCCGACACGCTCGTCATTGACAAGGTCAGTTTGGCTTTTGGTGGCCTGGTGGCGGTGCAGGATTTTAGTCTGACCCTTAAACAGGGCGAACTTGCCGCGGTCATTGGTCCCAACGGTGCCGGCAAGACCACGCTCTTCAATATGCTCAGTGGCATTTATCAACCCCAAAGCGGGCACATCCATGCGCTGGGGCGAGATCTAAACGGACTCAAGCCCCATCAGATCGCTGATATCGGTCTGGTGCGAACCTTTCAGAACATCCGCCTTTTTAAAGAACTGAGTGTTGAAGACAACCTCAAGGTTGGTTTTCATCATCAGGGCGCCTATGGACAGCTGGCGCCCTTGGTGGATAGCCTCGTGTTTAGATCGACAGAGAAAGCCTGGGATGAACGCGCCCGGGCGCTCTTGGATGAATTGGAGCTAAGTCAACGCTGGGGCCAACGCGCGGGCAGTCTGCCTTACGGCGATCAAAAAAAACTAGAGATCGCGCGCGCCTTGGCCAGCGGATGTCAGATCTTGTTGCTCGACGAACCTGCCGCGGGCATGAATCCAGGTGAGAGCGCCTGGTTGGCAGACGCCATCCGACGTTTGCGTGACAGCTACGGCTTGAGTGTGCTCTTGATCGAACACGACATGAACGTGGTCATGGGCTTGGCCGAGCGCGTGCACGTGATGGATCATGGTCAAAAGATCGCGGAGGGGACGCCCGCGCAGATCCAAAAAGATCCACGCGTCTTAGAAGCCTACCTAGGCAAACGCAAAGGGGTCGCATGAGCCAAAAACCCCTGCTCAGCCTACGCGCCTTAAGCGTGAGCTATGGTCCGATTCACGCTCTCAAGAATGTGAGCTTTGATGTTCCCTACGGCAAGATTGTTTGCCTGATCGGCGCCAATGGGGCGGGCAAGACAACAACCCTGCGTGCCGTGAGCAATTTATTGGCCTGGCAAAGTGGTGACATTCTATTTAAAGAGGCCAGCCTCAAGAACCTGCCAGCCCATCAGATCGCTGGCTTGGGCTTAGTGCATTGTCCTGAGGGTCGGGGGATTTTTTCTGATCTGAGCGTAGCAGAGAATCTGAGCCTGGGAGCCTGGAATCGCCCAGACGACGCAGAGCTGCGAGCGGACCAAGACCGGGTGCATGCGCTGTTTCCGCGTCTGCTGGAGCGCCTGAGCCAGCCCGCCGGCACGTTGTCAGGTGGCGAACAGCAGATGCTTGCCATAGGGCGTGCCCTGATGGCGCGCCCCCAGCTTCTGCTTTTAGACGAACCCAGCTTGGGCTTGGCCCCCCAAATGGTCGAATTGATCTTTGAGACCATCGTTCAGATCAACCGCGAGGGCGTGAGCGTGCTGTTGGTAGAACAGAACGCCAATCAGGCCTTGGCGATCAGCGACCACGCCTATGTGCTAGAGAACGGATCGGTCACTTTAGAGGGTCCCGCAAGCCAGATCGCGGCCGACGACCGCGTCCGGACAGCGTATTTAGGGCACTAGATGAGGATCGGTGACAATTGACAGTATTAGGTCGCTGTTGGAAGATGGTGACCCTTCGAGGGAAGCCTCAAGGGGAATAGCGTGGTTAAATATGGAAAGGTGGCCGAGCGGCTGAAGGCAGCGGTTTGCTAAACCGCCGTACGGGGTTAATCCCCGTACCGAGGGTTCGAATCCCTCCCTTTCCGAATTTTAAAAGACCCCAGCAACTTTGCTGGGGTCTTTTTTTGTTAAGCCTCGCATTGATCGATCACCACGGTGGTGCTTGATAACTTAAGTCATTGAGCCGCTTGCCCTTCTCATCGGCCAACCGAAAAAATGGACCGTAATTCTTTTCGCTGAACGGCGCGTGTTTGCCGTCTGCCTGAGGGTCGTAGAGCAAGCCAATGAGGTTGCGCCCCGCTTTGAGCTTGATCCAGCGATCCCTCGAGCGAGCGCCATTGATATACAGGCGCGTCACATTGCGGCGCGAAGTGATCACGCGCGCACGACGAGCGGTGGGGCACTCGACCCAGGTAGCGGCCAACCACACGGGATGCGTCAGCTCAGAATAAGCCGCAGGGTCCCAGGTATAAAAATCAGGGGTCGAGGGCAAGCCCAAGGTCGCGACCAGCTCGGGATGCAAGGTCTCTTGGTGCGCAGCAAGCGGGTGCCGCCAACATTGCTCGCCACCCTGTGTGGTGACACAGCGCCCAGGAGCGTTTTGGGTCAGCGCGGCCCAGATCTGGCGCTCGGTGACTGGATCCTTGTCCTTACCCGAAAGCGGACCCAGCACGACAAAGCCGCCGCGAGGCAGGCTTGGGTCGCGCGCCAAAAGCGTTCCGCGACAATCACTGTAAAGGCGAACGCGGCGTCCCGCTTTAACAAAATCTAGCTGAGCTACAAAGTAGGGTCGTCCTTGAAAATCTAAAACGTCGGCTTGAGCGCTCGGTGTCAACGCAAAGGTCCAAGTACGTTGACCTCCTTTTTTTGGAACTTCTAGATAGCGTGGTTGACTGTCTTCGACAAACAACGGGGGCAGGCGCAGACGCAGACGCAGCTGCGCGAGAGCTTGCTTGTCCAAGTTTGCGATCGTCAAAAGCAGATTGGATCCCTCGACACGCAACAAGCTGGCGACCCCGCTTAGGCCCGCCGGGCCGTTGGTGATCAAATCCTTGCCTTGGTTGCTTGGGTTGTGATGCGCCTCATAGACTTGGGGCAATCCCTTGTCCTGCCGCTGGGGCAGTTCTAGCAACCACACTCCCCTGCCCACTGGGCTGATCGAGAGCGGCAGGCCATCCAAGCTGGCAGATTTAGGCGCAACGGCTGCGTTCACTTTTAGGCTTAATGGTATCTCGTCGCCTAAGTCCAATGGCGCAGGTCGTTCTAGTTTTACCGCCAGCGTCGCCTGTTTACTGGTCCACGTCAGCTTGCTATAGAGCGCCTGATAGCGGTAGGCCGCCAGCTCGTTTTGATTGGCGTACCACCACTGTTTGCGCCCAGCCAGTCGGCGCATTTGTTTGCTCAATTTTGGAAAATTTGAGCCCCCCCACACCTGCGGCCAAGCATGCATGCACAGACACACGGACGGATCGCGGGTACGTTGTTTTTCGCTGTTTAAAATTTCTTTGAGCGTTGATGCGATATCGTCGCCATCGCAAGGTAACAACCAGCTATCTAAGAACGGGGAGGGGTCCGCCAAATTATAATAGTGATCTGCCAAATGAATGTAGCCTGCGCGCGTCAGTTGAGCGGTGATGGCGCGCTGCGCCAAAACACCTTCGAGCGGGTTGCGATAGATATTAAAGGGAAAAACAAAGCTACTGATGGGGGACTGACTGTTGACCTCGCGGTCAACGCGCACCCCCATGAGCTCATAAAAGGATTCTTGCCGATCTAAGAGGGGTACAAAGTTGTGGGACAACGTATGGCCGCCCACGCTGTTTCCGTAAAGGCTCAGTGCTTTGGCCAGGTCTTTGTGCCCTCCCGCAAAAGGGTAGTGGGTGCTGTCCGCGGTCCAGCCATTGGACTCATTCAAGTAAAAGGTCGCGCGCAGGCCATAGCGTCGCAAAAGATCCCGCACACGCAAATGGTCCAAACTGTTGTCGTCAAAACGTCCGGTGATGGCCCAGCGACTATCGCGGTAGAGCGGGGTGATCTCTAGGTGGGCTTGGGCTGCCGTCACAACGTCGCCAAACTCCACTTGCAATTCTTGACTATACGATTCTAGCGCCAAGGGACCCAGCCCACGCGCACTGAGCGCTGTGCTCAGCCCGCTCGCAAGGCCTAGCGCCAGAAGTAGGGTTCTCACCCTTGGCCCAGCGCCTGGGGTGGCTGCAAAACACGACCGACAGCGTAGGTCCATTCGCCTCGCAGGCGTTTACGCTGAGGCGGTGTCATCTTAGCGACAAAGACCTTGCCCGAGCGGGCCAGTCCCGCCAAGGCACGTGGGCTCTTCCACAAACCCGCGCCCAATCCGGCTAGCATCGCCACACCGAGGGCGGTCGTTTCGAGATGCAGCGGGCGTTCTACAGTGACGCCAGCGATCCCCGCTTGAAAGCTCATCAACCAATCATTGGCGCTGGCGCCACCGTCAACGCGCAAACGGCGCACGGGTGTCCCCGCGCCTTGGCGCATGGCATCGACCAGATCGGCACTTTGATACGCCATCGACTCAAGCGCCGCGCGCACGACATGGCCAGCGTGGGTGCCCCGAGTCAAGCCGATCAGGGCTCCGCGCGCATGGGGATCCCACCACGGTGCCCCCAGACCGGCAAAAGCGGGTACCAGATACACTCCACCGTTGTCCGACAAGGCTGCCGCGATCTTTTCGCTTTGCGAGGCCTTGTCGATCAAGCCCAAGCCGTCACGCACCCATTGCAAGGCCGCTCCACCAATAAAGACGGCACCTTCGAGCGCATACACGGGCTTGCCCCAGACATCGGCCGCGAGGGTGGTGAGCAGACCTTGACCTGCCAATTTAAAACGACCACCCAGATTCATCAGCAAAAAGCACCCTGTGCCATAGGTGTTCTTCATATCCCCAGCGTTCCAGCAAGCTTGACCGTAGAGCGCCGCTTGCTGGTCCCCTAGCACAGCGCGTATCGGTACGTCGGCGCCTACAAAGCTGCGCTTGGTCGTCAGGCCAAAGTGGGCGCCACTTTCTAAGACTTTTGGCAGACAAGTGTGGGGCACTCCAAAAAGCTTGAGCAGCCCTGGGTCCCAACGTCGCTTGCGTATGTCAAAGAGTGCGGTGCGCGAGGCGTTGCTCAGGTCGGTGGCGTGAACTGCCCCACCCGTCAACTTATAGAGCAACCAGCTATCAATCGTGCCAAAGGCGGCTTGGCCACTGCGGGCGCGCTTGGCCAGTCCCGGCACATGACTTAAAAGCCACTCGGCCTTGCTGGCGCTGAAATAGGGGTCCAAGACCAGGCCTGTGCGACGGCGCAGTTCGGGTTCTTTTCTCAGTCGTTTTAATTGCTGACAACGATCCGCGGTGCGACGGCATTGCCAGACGATCGCGCGATGCGCGGGCTTGCCCGTAGCACGGTCCCAAAAAAGGCTAGTCTCGCGCTGGTTAGTAATACCAACGGCCACCACATCGCCTTGGCGAGCGCCAGCACTCTTAAGCGCCGTGCGACCACAGGCTTGCACGTCAGCCCATATCTCGGCGGCATCGTGCTCAACCCAGCCAGGTTTAGGAAAGTACTGAGTCAATTCACGGTAAGCGCTGCCGCGCACGTTTCCCTGGGCGTCATAGACATACACTCGTGACCCCGTGGTCCCCTGATCGATTGCGACGACCAAACGCGCCATGCCTTGCCTCAAAAGAAAAGAGCCGCGCTGAAGGAGCGCGGCTCTTATTATCGCCTTGGGATCGAGATTTTGGAAAGGTTTAGAACTAGCCTTTTTGTGTGATCAAAGCTTCGAGACGGCGTGTGTTGGCGTCACTGATCAACAAGAACATCAGTCCCGCAGACTTTTTTTCGCCTTCGCTTCCACCGGCCCACATCACCTGGGCTACCGCCCTCACAGGGCCTTGCTGGTCGGGCAGATCAAATTCGACCACAAGATCGGTCCCTTTGGCAAAGCTTTGCTCGCTGTCTAACTGTAAATCGCCTTCGGCGCTTAAGCCGCCTTTTGAAAGATTGACCGAAGACATGCGCGAGATACCACTGCTACCCAACGAAAGCGCGGGGATCTGGGGATCGACTTTGCCAAGCGAACCCGCGACCTGAACAAGCTCTAAGGGTTGTAAGATCCGGCAACGCACATCAAGTTGCATGTCGATGCGGGGATGCTTTCGTTGTTCAATCGATTCAGACAGACTGGTCACCCTACTTCAGGCGGCGATCTGGTTGGTGTGACGTGCGACAAATGAGTGCAATTGGGTGGTGTGTTTCTCACTCATCAGCACAAACATAAGCCCAACCATGGTGCGTCCATCACTACCTAAAAATGCCCACATCACTCGCGCCACACAAACTAAGGGCAGAATCTCACCTGGCAAGGCCAGCTCGACCGCCATGTCATCGCCCTTCACCAGTTCGCGGTCCGAAAGCATCTGCAGTTCACCCTCGCTACCAAACCCGCCAATGGATAGATTGACCGCAATAAAATCAGCGGGCTTGTCAGCGGTGCCCGGCAGTTGCAAGGGTGGTATCTCTGGATCCGGAAGACCCATCTGTGCGCTTAAGCTCACTCGCTCATCAGGCGCCAACAAGCGACAACGTAGACCCAATACAACGTTGGCACGTGGCTGAATTCGGCGTTCGCGACCTGACTCGGCACCAGTTCCCATACTCATAATCACCTCCATATTTTCTAAGTATTTATTATGCCTCTAGTGATTTAATTGGGCTAGTCCAATGTCAGATTTTTTGTTATTTATTTATTTTTGTTAAAAATTAGGCTGCCTTTTGAAGGGCAGCCTAATTTTATACCTATATATTTAAAGGCTATTTCTTTTCTATCGTTTTTGGAAGCTTTACCGCGATATGGACTTCATCGAGTTGTTTTGCGGTAACAAGTGAGGGCGCCTGCATCAAAAGATCTTCGGCTGCGGCGTTCATAGGAAAAGCGATGACCTCTCGGATATTGGGCTGATCAGCCAACAACATCACGATACGGTCCACCCCAGGCGCGATGCCTCCGTGCGGTGGAGCGCCAAACTTGAACGCGCGTATCATGCCACCAAACTTCTGATCCACCACTTCGGGCCCATAACCCGCCATCGCAAAAGCCTTGTACATGACATCAGGACGGTGGTTGCGGATGGCCCCCGAACTAAGCTCAATGCCATTGCAAACAATGTCGTACTGATAGGCCAAGATGTCCAAGGGGTCTTTGTTGAGAAGCGCATCCATGCCACCCTGGGGCATGCTAAAGGGATTATGGCTGAACTCAATGGAACCGGTGTCCGGATTCTTCTCGAACATAGGAAAATCGACGATCCAGCAGAACTTAAACTCGCCTTTTTTAACCAAAGCCAATTCGATGCCTAAGCGTGTACGCAAGGCGTGCGCCCAAGTGGGCACCTCATCCTTACTACCCACGATAAAGAAGATCACGCTGTCATCGGTGCTGACGCCAGGCAGGGCTCTTAGTTCGGCTTGCAAGCCCTCGTCCATAAATTTCAAGAGAGGGCCCTTGGCTTCCCCGGCCTTAAAAGTCACATAGCCCAGACCCGGGGCGCCCTGCCGTTTCATAAAGTCTTCGTTGTCTTGAAAGAACTTTCGGCTCTGGCCCGCCGCACCCGGCACCACCAAGATGCGAGCCAGCCCACCTTCTTGAATGGCTTCTTTAAAGGGTGCCAAGGCCATGCGTCCTACAAAGCTGTTGCCATCGATGTAGGTCAAGGGATTGCGCAAGTCCGGCTTGTCGCTGCCGTACTTGAGCATGGCCTCGCGATAAGGAATACGCGGGAACGCGCCTTGGCTCAGCTTCCAGTCGCTAAATTCGCCAAAGAGGGGGACCAAAAGATCTTCAAGCGCCTTAAAGATATCTTCTTGAGTCACAAAGCTCATCTCGATATCTAATTGATAAAACTCACCTGGGCTGCGATCGGCGCGGGCGTCTTCGTCACGAAAGCAGGGCGCGACCTGAAAGTAGCGGTCAAAGCCAGAGACCATCAGCAACTGCTTGAACTGCTGTGGCGCCTGCGGCAGAGCATAAAATTTTCCGGGGTGCAGGCGACTGGGCACGATAAAGTCGCGCGCGCCTTCAGGGCTGCTGCTGGTCAAGATCGGGGTCTGAAACTCGGCAAAACCCATGTCCGTCATGCGCCGGCGAAGGCTGCTGATCACACGGCTACGCAGCATCACATTGGCGTGCAGCTCTTCGCGGCGTAGATCCAAAAAGCGATAGCTTAGGCGAATGCTCTCGTCGACAGGATTGGGATCGGCCACTTGAAAAGGCAGGGTCTCGGACGTGGACTGGATCTCAAAACTCTTGACCACCACCTCGATCTCACCGCTGGGCAGCTTGACGTTGACCGTCTCGGCGCTACGCGCGACCACTTGGCCGCTGATGGTGATCACGCTCTCGGGCTTAAGGTGCGTGGCTGCGTCAAAAAATTCTTTGTCGGGGTGAATGACGATCTGCGTCACGCCATAGTGGTCGCGCAGATCAATAAAAAGCAATTGGCCATGGTCGCGTTTGCGATGAACCCATCCGCTCAAGCGAACTTCTTGGTCGATGGTGGCTTTGCGCAAGTCGCCGCAAGTGTGACTACGAAATGGATGCAAGGTTTTGCTCCGAGCTTAGCAAGGTAAGGTGGTTAAAAAGTGGGCTAATCCCAGCCCAAGAGTATTCCGATGGCGACGATGACAAACGAACCTAAGATCAGCACCGGCGCGGCGGTCATGCTGCCTTGGCCCAAGAGCACATAGCCCAGGGTGAGCGTGGCGATACCGCTAAACACGACATACAAGCCTGTCTTGCGCCGCTTGCCTTTTTCTTTGGTCTCTTGGCTCATGCTAAAGCTCCTATTCCAGTCCGCGGACGGTGATGCGGCTCTTACCACCCAGGTAGGGCCGCAACACGCTCGGAATCACAACGCTACCATCGGCTTGCTGGTTGTTCTCTAAAATTGCGGGTAAAACCCGACTGGTCGCCAACCCAGAGCCATTGATAGTATGGGCCAATACTTTTTTTCCGTCTTTTTGTTTAACTTTGATATTAGCGCGCCGTGCTTGAAACTCGCCAAAATTGCTGCAACTGCTGCATTCCCACCATTTTTTTTCTTGTCCAGCGCTATAGACTTCTAGGTCATAGCATTTTTGAGCGCCAAAGCCCATGTCGCCCGCGCAGAGCAAAAGCCGCCGATAAGGCAGTTCGAGCGCCTCAAGGATGGCTTCCGCGTCCAGCGTCAGCTTTTCGTGCTCGGCGTCACTGGTCTCGGCGGTGCTAATCTTTACCAGCTCAACTTTGTTAAATTGGTGCTGCCGCACCATGCCACGGGTATCTTTGCCGTAGGCACCCGCCTCACTACGAAAGCAGGGGGTGTAGGCGCAATATTTCTTGGGCAGCTCTGCTTCGTCCAAAGTCTCGTCGCGATGAAGATTGGTCACCGGGACTTCGGCCGTGGGGATCAGATAGTAGGGCTTTTCGCCGCTCAACTTAAAGAGCTCTTCTTCAAACTTGGGCAGATTGCCAGTCCCAAAAAGGCTCTCGGCATTGACCATCAAAGGCGTCCAAACTTCGGTATAACCATGCTTGTCGCTTTGGGTGTCGAGCATAAACTGGATAAGCGCCCGTTCTAGCCTAGCGCCCGCGCCCATGTAGACTGTGAAACGCGCTCCGGTGATCTTGGCCGCGCGCTCAAAATCTAAGATGCCCAGAGCCTCACCTAGATCCCAATGCGCCTTGGCAACAAAACCTAGCTCCGTGGGCTTACCCCAGCTTTTGACCACGACGTTCTCTTCGGCGCTAAGGCCGGGGGGGACACTTTCGTGGGGTAAGTTGGGAGTGCGCTTCAATATATCGTAACAACGCTCATCACACTCGGCCGCTAATGCTTCGGCCAGCGTCAACTGATCGCCCATCAATTTGACGCGGTCCATCAGCTCACCAGCGTCTTCTTTAGCTTTTTTGAGCTCACCTATTTTTTTAGACAGATCATTTTTGGCGGCCTTAAGCTTTTCGGCCTCGCCGATGGCGCTACGCCGTTGCTTGTCGATGGCTTCAAAGGCGGCGGCGTCAAAATCCACACCGCGCTTTTTTAGTCCAGCGACCACCAACGGGAGATTATCGCGAACAAATTTTAGGTCCAACATCTTCGGTCCTGCCAAAATAGTTTTTGATGCGCTTAGGCTTGCTGGGGTTCTAGGTCACCCAACGCCCTAGCTTTTCTTTATCGATGATCTCTATTTCTCGATCTTTCAAAAGAATCGCCTCGTCCTTGACGAATTCATTGAGCAATTTGGTCGTGGTTTCACGGGCAAGACCCGCCAGATCAGCCAGTTCTTGGTGGGTCAAGCGTACTTCCACCCGCGTGCCGTCCTCGCTCTTGGACCCAAAATCACGCGAGAGCTGCATCAAAAGATCGGCGATCTTGGCACGGCTGTTGCCCAGGGCCAGATTCTTGATCTGGCGATCAGCCAAAACAAGCCGCTCGCTTAGGGTGCGAATGATCTGCATGGCGATGCTGCTATTTTTTTCGATCAGCGTTGTAAAGTCTTCGCGAGCAATGATGACACAGATCGTGTCTGCCAACGTCTCGGCATTGGCACTGCGGCCTTCATCCGACAACACCGCCATCTCTCCAAAGACTTCGCCTGGCGAGAGCAGCGCCAGCGTCTTGGTGCGCCCATCACTGCTCTCTTTGCTGATCTTGACTAAGCCAGAACGGATGATGTAAAGCGCGTCGCCCGTCTCGCCTTCTTCAAAAACCACGTGGTATTTAGGGTAGTTCTTTTCTGTCGCGACTTTGACGATCTTATCCAGCTGGGCTGGCAAAAGATCTTGAAAGAGCACGGTGGTCTTTAAAAAATCTTTTAGATCTTGGGACACAGCCGGCTCCTAAACGTCAAGGTTGCTAACTTCTTGGGCGTGCTGCTGGATGAATAAGCGGCGTGGCTCAACCGCATCGCCCATCAGGACACTAAAGACGCGATCGACTTCCACGATGTCTTCTAGACGCACCTGCAACAGCGTGCGGCGGGCCGGGTCCATGGTGGTTTCCCAAAGCTGCAAGGGATTCATCTCACCCAAGCCTTTGTAACGCTGCATGCTACTACCCGCCTTGCCCAGCTCTTTGACTTTCTCAACCACTTCGCGCAAATGAAAGCAGTCATATTCTTTCTTGGGTGTCACGATCTTAAAGATGGGTTTGCGTTTTTTGACATCGATGACGGCGTCTTCGGCTTTTTCTTCGACCAAAAGCTCTTCCACTTCTAAGCCCTTCTTTTGTAGGCGAGCCACCAATTCTTCAAATTCGCGCAATTCTCCCATGGCCGCCAGCTCGTGCACCTGGATCTTGGCGGCGGCTTCTTTGCCCTCTTCGGTACGGATGAACTCACCGTAAAATTCCGCGTCAGGTTGCTCTGGTTTTTTAGAAGCAGGCAGTTTCTTTTCTTTGTCGAGAGCGACGTCCAGCTCTTTGTCGGTAAAGAGCCATTCGTCGCCACGCGCGCCACGCATCAAATAGAGCGGTTGTTTTTTCTTGGCGCGCAACTCTAGGTACGCCTCAAGGTCCATGCGCCGCCTCAGGCGGGGCAAGATGCGGTCCAAATCAGCCAAATCTTTGATCAAATCACGGAATTTTTCTGGGGTGAACGTTTGTTCGGCTTTACCTGCCTTCAAACGAATGAGCTTGGCGTCTTCGGTGCCCTCTTCGATCAAGATCGCGTCCATGGCTTTTTCGTCCTTGATGTAGATCTCGGTCTTGCCACGCTTTAACTTGAACAACGGTGGTTGAGCGATATAGAGGTAGCCCTTCTCGATCAATTGCACCATGTGCCGATAAAAGAACGTCAACAAGAGCGTGCGAATATGGCTACCGTCCACGTCGGCATCGGTCATGATGATGATCTTATGGTAGCGCGCTTTCTCGATGCTGAACTCGGCGCTACCAATGCCGGTGCCCATGGCGGTGATCATGGCTCGAATTTCTTCGTTTGAGAGCAACTTGTCGATGCGAGCCTTTTCAACGTTAAGGATCTTTCCGCGCAAAGGCAAGATCGCCTGAAAGCGACGATTGCGCCCCTGTTTGGCAGAGCCACCTGCTGAGTCACCCTCGACCAAGTAGACCTCGCACAGCGATGCGTCGCGCTCACTGCAGTCAGCCAGTTTGCCCGGCAATGCCATGCTGTCCAACGCTCCCTTGCGGCGGGTCAGCTCGCGTGCTTTACGCGCGGCCTCGCGCGCTTCGAGCGCGTTGACCGCCTTAGACATCAGGCGTTTGGCCAGCGCGGTGTTTTGCTCAAAGAAAGCAGCTAGAAAGTCATAAGTGACGGCTTGAACAATATCTTTGACCTCGGGATTGACGAGCTTTCCCTTGGTCTGGCTATCAAACTGTGGTTCGGGGACCTTGCAACTGATCACGGCGACGATGCCTTCGCGCACGTCATCGGATTCTAGGGACATCCCCTCTTTTTTGAGCAAGCCCGCGTCTTTGGCAAACTTATTCGCGGCGCGCGTCAAGGCAGCCTTAAAGCCGACGAGATGTGAGCCGCCATCGCGGGTGTTGATGTTGTTCACAAAACAAAAGATGTTCTCGGTGTAGCCCTCGTTGTACTGCAGGGCGATCTCGACGGTGACACCGTCTTTTGTTTTTTCAAAAGCCAAAGGCGTTGGGTGCAAGGGGTCTTTACTCTTGCCTAGGTGTTTGACAAAAGCGCTGATGCCACCTTCAAAATGAAACTCTTGCTCTTTGGCCTCTTTGCCGCGCTCATCACGAAACTTGACGGTCAGGCCTTTGTTAAGAAAGCTGATCTCGCGCAATCGATTGGCGACGGTGTCATGATTAAATTCCAAAACACTAAAAACTTGTTTATCGGCTTTGAAAGTTACTTTGGTGCCAGTTTTTTTGGCCTCACCGATAACTTTGACATTGGCTTTAGGGATGCCGCGCTCATAGCGTTGAAAATGAACTTTGCCCTCGCGGCGCACTTCCACTTCTAACCACTCGGACAGCGCATTGACCACGGACACGCCCACACCGTGCAAGCCACCCGAAACGGCGTAGCTGTCTTTGTCAAATTTTCCACCGGCGTGCAAAACAGTCATGACGACTTCGAGCGCGTCTTTTTTAAGCTTGGCGTGCATGCCCGTGGGGATACCGCGGCCATTGTCGGTCACCGAACACAGCCCGCCCGCCAACAACGTCACTTCGATTCGATCCGCGTGCCCGCCCATCGCCTCGTCAACGCAATTGTCGACGACTTCCCAGATCATGTGATGCAAACCGTATTCGTTGGTCGGACCGATGTACATGCCAGGCCGTTTGCGGACAGCCTCGAGGCCTTCCAGAACGGTGATGTTATCAGCGCCATAATCCGCGGATTTCTTTTTGGGGGGCTCTTCTTTCTTGGCCATGCTTGCTCCTGACTACAGAAATGTCCTAAGACGCGCTTAATTAGCTTTATAAAGTAATAGATTATACACCAGCCTAGCGCAGGCTCAAAACACGAAAAGGCTTGTTAATTCTTTATATTTCTAGTTTTGTATGGCGGAACAAATGAGGCTTTAAAAGCTTTATTACTAAAGACCTTTTTGGCGCGAAATGCTACTTAGCGCCCGGCCATGCGATTTTTGATCTTTTCTTCAATGATAAAATTTTCAATGCGTTTTAGGTCATCGGCGTTGATCGCGATGATCTTTAGACCGCTGCGGAAAGTTTTTTGACTGCGATCCACGGTGCGCCCATCTTTAGAATCGGACCTCACGACTTCGGCCAGCATGCGCATGGGTCTGGGCAAGCTAGGCATGGTCACGTCGCAGACCACGGATGTGCCAAGCGCCAAGGGTTGCTCGCTGACGATGGACAGGCCACCTTCACTGATGTTCTCGGTCACACCCGTCAACACCGTCGAAGGCCGCTCGACCTTGGCGAGCTTTTCAAGGGTTGAATCTTTATAAGCCGCTTCGCCTTTCAGCTTGTCAGCGTACTCTTGTTCAACCACATAATATTTTATCTGCAGATTTGACACGACTCGGTCGAATTTCCTTTGCTCAATGGAACCGCGGTTGTTCTCGGTCATTCCGCCGCTCCGAAAGTCCTAGGGCTTTGCCGTAGGGTTTGATTTGTCTTGGGGCATCGTAGCAGCAGCAAGCATTTTGGCGTAATAGCTCGCTATTCCGCGCTGTTTATAACGTTGCCCAGCGCCTTGATCCACCCAATCATCCGCTTGCAGCGCCACCGCCTTGCTTAAAGCGGCCACTGCCTTATCTTGTAAGCCTAGCTCTTGATAAAAGAGCCCCGCGCTAAAATAGGTGGCGGCAGCTCTGCCTTGCGCCAAGGTGGCGGCAATGCTTTCGGCCTTAGCGAGCGCCGCTTCAGCCTGGACCTTGCTAGCGATACTAAGCCCTTGCGCGCTTCCAAGCATTTGCGCTTTGGCCAAGGTCAGCCAGTCGCGCCCGGTTGCGTCACGATCCACTTCGACTTGAGTCGCTTTTAAAAGCAACGGCAGTGCTTGCGCGATCTTGCCTTGGTCCAGGTAGACCGAACCCAAGACTCCCCAGGCGCGCGTATCTGGTTTAGGCGCCGCGATCTGGGCCAGTGCCCAACGCTCACTCGCGCCGATATCTGAGTAAATGACCCAAAGGCGCCATGCGCCGATAGCCACGGGCAAGCCGAGGAGTGCCAAAAAAATCAGCATGCTATTCATGCGCCGGCGCAGTTTTTTGTCGGCAGCAAGCGCTTCAGCTTCTGAGATCTCGGTGTCTGTCTTGTCTTGTAAACTATCGTCCATTGCTATGCTTTCGTTAGCCTCTAGGGTCCACATTCTAAGAGTTGGGCTTGAGCGCTGTAAATACCCAAAGACGTGACACCTGTCACTGTCTAGCGTAAGATGGCCTCACTTACATAGCTTTTTCGCTTTAGAGATGCCTCTATGCCCCGTTTTAACCCTTGGATCGCGTTAATCTGCCTTGGCCTCTGCCAAAGCGGACTGTCGGCCCAAGAACAAACCAGCACCTTGTTTCAACAGCCTGAGCTCTTTCCAGCGCAAGGCGGCCCGGCCGTCAAATTGGCTCTTTTGCCTTCTGGCACCGGCGTCTTGATCGGTGGCGTGGGTGGCCTGGTCATCGGTGAAAGCGCCGGCCTTGGCTTTGGTGGCTATTCTCTGGCCAACGAAACTTGGATCCTGGTCAATGGCGCAAAAAGAGATATTGGTTTTAGTTATTTTGGCTTGGTCTTAGAAAACTCTTTTGCCGCGCGCCGCCTCTCTTATTTTACTGCGGGTTGCCTGTTTGGCTTGGGTCAGGCCCACGCCTCCACCCGTCAACTTGGCGCCGAACGAGACGAAGCGCGCTTTTTTATCGCCGAACCTCAGGTCAATTGGATGGTGAACGTCACGCGCGAGCTGCGGGTCGGCATAGGTGTCAGCTACCGCCTGACCTTAGGCAACGACCTCGAGGCTAGCTTGGGCATGCCGTTGCGTGGCTTTGCCACTTCTTTCACTCTTTTGTACGGTAAAATTTAATCAACGTGGATAATGCGTTTCCACCCACGCCAACGCCTTATCTTTTTCTGTAAGTCGCCCCTCCAATTGCTCATCCTCAACCGCGCTTAGCATCTCTTTAAAAAGTGGTCCAGGGGCATACCCTAGGGCTATCAGATCCTCACCATCCACCAAGGCGGCGGGTCTGAGCGACGCGATCATGTCTTGGGCGGTGAGCTCGTTATGTCGCGCCAACGCCAGCTCGTAGATGCTCATGTCCCCGTGACTTCCCAGACAATCAGCGCGCAGCAGCTCGAGTAGATCTAGAATGTCGTCACGCCGCAAAAGGCGTTTAAGCGTGGCCAGGCGCATCTCGGCGATCGGATTAAAGCGCAGGTGATCCGCGACCAGCGTCGTGACGGCCTGCTTCAAGTCACCCGAAAAGCGCAAACGATCCGCGATCACAGCGCTCATGGTCGCGCCAACTCCTTCGTGACCATTGAAGCGGATGCGATCGCCCGCTTCGTGGCTGAACGTGGCGGGTTTGCCAACGTCATGCAAGAGCGCCGCCCATGCCAAGGCTGCGGACGGGTCTCGCAGCGCGTCCACGACGCGTAGGGTGTGCTCCCAAACATCCCCTTCGGGATGGTACTGGGGCGGTTGCGCGCAACCTTTGCTAGCTTCAAGCTCTGGCAAAAAAGCATTCAAGATGCCACAGCTATCCAGTGTCTCGAGGCCCCAACGCCTGCGGGGGGACCGTAAAAGTTTGGTCAGCTCTTGCGTCACACGCTCATACGCTAGATTGTCGAGGCGCCCCGCAAAGGCGCGCACCGCCTCGAGCGTCTTCGCTTCGATCTCAAAACCTAATTGGGCTGAAAAACGGACCGCTCGCAATACGCGTAGTCGGTCCTCTTCGAAACGAGCCAAAGGGTCGCCCACGCAACGCAAAACGCCTTTGGCCAGATCAGCCTGTCCACCATGCAAGTCCAACACCAGGTCTTGATCGGGATCGTAATACATGGCATTGACCGTGAAATCACGCCTAGCCGCGTCTTCTTCGACCGAGGTGAAGCGCACCTGGGTGGGATGCCGCCCGTCGCTGGTGGGCCCGTCCGCGCGAAAAGTAGCGACTTCGTAAGGACGCCCTTCATGAATAACCAGCGTGACCCCAAAGGCGGCGCCAACCAATTCAACCCGCTCAAAGATCTCGCTGACCTGCTCGGGCCGAGCACTGGTGGCTATGTCGTAATCTTTGGGCTGGCGCCCCAACAAGCGATCGCGCACACAGCCACCCGCCAACCAAGCTTCGTGTCCCAGCGCCTTGAGCGTGCGCAGGATGACCAGAGCACCTTGGTAGTCGGCAGCAGACATGCGCCTATTTCAATTCTTTGCGATACAAGCGCACCGTGGGGACATCCTCAAAACCGCAACGTCCAAAAAAGTCGGGGCGCCATAACTCGTTCGTCAAAACACTCATGCGATCCACTTGCGCCGCGATCAACAAAGGCTGTAGCGCTAACAAGATCTCTTGAGCAAGCGCTTTACGGTCAGCTTTAGGTTCGCAAAAAATCTCAAGTAGCTCGTAGCCTTTTCCGCCTACCCAGTAGGCATACACACCCAGTGCCATGCCCACGATCTGCTCTCCCTCGGTCGCAACCCACCCGGCAAAGACCGGGCTTTCTAAGATCCCTTGCAAGCGCTCTTCGGCCGCCTTGAGGTTCCATTCTTCACGCGATGCGACCGCATTGAGCGCGGTCACGTACAATTCTACGCAAGCATCCACATCGTCTAGATTAAAGGGTCTGAGTTGCATTTAAGACCTCTGCTGATCGGGCTTTGACCCGAGCGACGTCATCGCGCAACGCTTGCACCTCTTGGGTGTTAAGCGCGCGCCATTGACCTGGTTCTGAATCTCCAATCGTGAGGGGGCCCAAACGTACCCGCTTGAGCGCCAGCACCTTAAGATCAAGTTTTTCGACCATGCGCCGTATCTGCCGATTGCGCCCCTGCGTTAACACGATATGAAAACTACGTGTGCCGACCGACCAGGCCTGCGCGGGCAACGTCAAGCCACCATCCAGCTTAACACCTCGGCGCCATTTATTAAGATGGCCCTCACCAATGTCCGCGTCCACCTCAACCCAGTATTCTTTTTCGAGATGGGTGGCGGGATCCATCAAGGCGTAACCCAGCACGCCATCATTGCACAACAACAAGAGCCCGCTGCTGTCTTTGTCTAAACGTCCCACGGGCCACAGGTCGGCGTTGGCAGGTTCGCCTTGAAGCAAGCTCATGACGTTGGGGCCCTCGCCCTCGCCTCGGGTTGTCACGACACCCGTGGGTTTGTGCAAGACGACCCAGCGCGTGGTTTCTTTTTTTTGAGCCAAGCGTTCGGCATCCACTTCGATGCGATCCTGATCAGGATCCACCTTGGTTCCCATTTCACGCACAACCACGCCATTGACCTGGACCCAACCATCCAGAATCAATTGCTCGGCGCCGCGGCGGGACGCTAAACCCCGTGCCGCAAGGACTTTTTGTAAGCGTTCTAAGGCCATAGGACCCTATCTTAGACCTTTGGAGGCCCTTTGGGGAAGCGACCCGTGCGAGGGTGGAATTTGCCCTATAAACACGCTATACTTGGGCCTTCCAACGCCTTTTTCCTGGCGCTTTTGCCGGGAACACCAAGGAGACACAGCATGCGCAATTTTTTGAGCTTAATTGTCTTAAGTAGCTTTGCAGTCCTAGCCACTGCCGCCCCCATGACCGAGCTCGAAAAGAGCGCGGCGCGTGGCAAGGCTTCGGCAGCCGCAAGCAAAGAAGCCAAGGCCAAACGCGAAGCGGCGCTGGCTAAAAAAGGCGCGTCACCCAGCGGAGAAGCAGCCGCTAAAGCTAAGGCTGGGTCGTCGGTCAAGCCCAAGTCCACCCCGTTGCCAAAGTAAGCTTAAAGTCCTAAATCAAAAGAGACCGAGGGGTGTCCCTCGGTCTTTTTTTTAACGCGCCCAAAGGATTGCTGTGAGCACAAAGGGTTTGTTTGTGGCCGAGCGCCACCTTGTATGGCTGGGGGCCTTGCTCTTGGTTTTGGCCCTAGGTTTCTTAGAGTGGCGTCAGCCTTTCTATTTTACGCAAGACGACAATTACGCTCAATTTTTGCCGAATATCTTGGCAGGCCTTGACGGGGGCTTTGCCAAATTTCGCGTTCCATTGCTCAACCCTTATCAATTTGCGGGCGCGCCCAGCGCCGAACTCGGCTACTACAGCTTGACCTATCCGCCGACTTGGCTTTGTTATGCGCTCGCGCGTTGGGTCTTGGGGAATAAATTTCTCACGTTTGAAGTCTTTGCTTGGCTGCATCTTTTAGCTGGCTATGCCGCGTTTGTGTGGGCTTCTCAAAAGTTGAGCGCTTCTCCGTGGAGCGCGATCCTAGGCGCGCTCAGTTGGTGTCTGAGCGGTTTTGTTCTAGTCGCGGGACGCTCGTGGTACTACGTCTTGCCGTGGGCTTTTTTCTTGCCCCTCTTAAGCGGGTTGCTACTGCGTCTACAGCATAGCGGGCCTTCGTGGGCATGGGCAGGCGCGTGGGCGCTGGGCGTGGGCGTGGCATTTCATAGCGGCAATGTGCAGCTATGGTCCTATGCCATGCTTTGGCTGGGCCTGGGCGCCTTGCTCTTGTTGCTTGTGCGCGCGATCCCTTGGCGCGCTTTTATCGGTTTCTTGTTCGCCAGCCTTGCGGGGGTGGGTCTAGCTTTTCCATTGCTGTTGGCTCAACTCTCTATCGTCGAAGGCAATCTTTTTATCAACGCGCCCGGCGAACTTCCCTTCAATCCTCTGGCGATGCTTTTGCCGTGGTTTGCTCCGCTGGCAAATCAGCTCTTGCCCGCGTTGCCCGTGGGGCCCTATCACGCTCAGATCCCGCAAGTGCTCGACAGCGGGACGTGGGCACCACTTTTGGCGCTCGTGGGCCTGGCGAGCGCCTGGCGTTTAAAGGGCGCTGCGCGCAGTGCGGCGGTCTGGTCCGTCTTGATGTTTTTTGCGTGGTGGGCCGGCCTCGGGTCGAAGGGTGGCCTTTGGACTCTGATCTCCCAGCTACCCGCCTTCAATGGCTTTCAACATCCGTTTAAGTTTGCGTTGCTCGTTGAATTCTTTGCGTGTTTTGCCGGCGCAGCAATCTTGAGCTTGCTCTTAGCGAAGGCCAACACGCTGCAGCGGCGTGCTGGCATCGTTTTGATCTTAGCCTTGATCGCGGGTCAAGCCTGGCGCGCCCAAGCGGCTTTTTATACTTGGTCCGAACGCCCCTATCCAAAATTGTCTTCTGGTATTGAAAAGGCCCTTGCCCCGCTGCGCGCATCCCAGGGCCGTTTGGCGGGACGCGTGCTAGGGGTCTCGCCACGCTGGGCCTCGCAGCAGGGCTACAGCAGCTGGCTGGTGCACGCCTTGCCTAGTGTCTATGGTGTGCCCAGCATGCAAGGGTATGATCCTTTGATCGAGGCGAGCCGCTGGGGTAGCGCGCTAACACCTAGCCAGTGGAATGATGTGGAAGCGGGATTGCGGGCCTGGACTGTGCTGTGGGTCATGGTGTCCCCCACTTGGAATGAGGTCGGCCGCCCGAACCCCTGGGAAGGAGCGGTCTTGCGCTGGGCCATGCAAAAGGGCCACAAAACAACCCTGGTCGATGGATTGTATTTTGTCGAAGTATCCAAACCAGATCCCCTCGCCTTTGTGAGTGGCGTCCCCGCCCAACCTTTGGCTTTTGGCATGGATACGGATAGCGCCTTTGTCGAGCTGCCCCCCTCCGATAAAGAACGGCAGATCACGGTGGGGATCTTGGCGCGACCGGGTTGGAGCGCCCAAGGGGCGGGTCAAAAACTTAATACTGGCATGGATCCGTGGGGTCGGATTTTGGTGAGTGTTCCTGGAACCGTGACGCGGGTAGAACTAAACTACAGGGTCGCGTGGGGGCGGGGTTGGATCGCGGGCCTGATGGCGCTGGCCATCGCCGCGCTGGGGATGCTTGGGGTACTTAAGATCTAATTATTTTTTATCGCGGCCCAGACCCGGCGCGCGGGTTCGGCTTTGTTCATGATATAGAGATGAATGCCAGGGGCCCCAGCGCCTAAGAGGCCTTGACATTGGGCGGCAGCAAAGTTAAATCCAAATTCTTTATCTTTCTCAATATCGTTTTCTAAAAATCCTTCTCGAAAACCAGCCGGATAAGAAACCCCAAAGTCCCTGTTAAAAAATTTAGCGTTGCTGACCGGCATGATGCCTGGCACCAAGGGCACCGTGATGCCGACGCCTTGCGCGCGGCGTACAAAGTCAAGGTAAGCTTGATTGTCAAAAAACATTTGGCTATTTAAAAAATGCGCGCCCGCATCTACCTTGCCTTTGAGCATGCGCAAGTCAAATTCGGGATCGGGCGCTTCGGGATGTTTTTCTGGATAAAACGCCGCTCCCACACAAAAATCAAAATGTTCGCGAATATACATGATGAGTTCGCTGGCGTAAGCAAAGCCATCTGGATGGCGCTCAAACTTTGTGACGCCTTGCGGTGGGTCACCACGCAACGCCAATATGTTTTCGACCCCAGCGTCACGCAAACGTTGTAGCTGCGTCTTGATCTGTTCTTTGCTTTGGCCAACACAGGTAAAGTGCGGCAAAGGGGTGATGCCCATTTTTAGCAGGCGCGTGGTGATATCAAAATGCAGGCCCACGTTGGTCCCGCCCGCGCCGTAGGTCACTGAGACATAAGCGGGCTTGAGTGGCGCTATCTCGTCAAAGACACGATAGAGCGCGTCCACATCGCCTTCCCGTTTAGGTGGAAAGACTTCGAGGCTGAGCACTGGCAAATCTAATTTAAAGAGATCAGCGATAAGCATAAGGACAGTCTAGCGGAAGGCGGGCACCTTTGCCACTTGCGCGCAAAAACAAAAAGACCCGACCTAGAGCGGTCGGGCCTTTTTTTAGATTTGGACCTGAGCGGAGTCGAACCGCTGACCTCGTCAATGCGAATGACGCGCTCTGCCAACTGAGCTACAGGCCCCTGGGTGGCGATCTTGCGACCGCCCCGAAGAAGACAACTATAATATAAGGATTCATGCGGTACAGACAGATTTTTTCCGCATTTTAAACATTAGGAGAGGGTGGGATTCGAACCCACGGTACCTTTCGGTACTCTCGATTTCGAGTCGAGTGACTTCAGCCGCTCATCCACCTCTCCAGGCTTATTTCTTGGTCTTTTTGTTCTTGGGTGGTGCTTCTTTCAGGCTCGCGGCCGCCTCAGCCTTGCGTTTTAGGCTGACCTCGTTCAAGGCAGTGATCCAGGCCGTTGTTTCGCTGACGCATTTATCGACCAAGGATTGGGGGGATCCCGCGGGGACCTCGGCCTGCAAGGTCACCAGCGTACGGGTTGCGCCCAAGCTTTTCAAGGTCCAGCGTAGGCTAGCTTTGTTGCCCGCGGCGCTCGGACCAAAACGCAATATTTGGTTCTCTTTCACTTCTAGCAAGATGGCCTGGACCGCTTTTTCGTCCCAAGCGTAATTGAGAGCCGCGCCCTGCGACAGCCCAAACCCCTCTTCGACCGAGGTCACGTGACTGTTCCAGGCGCCCCAATCACCAAACTCTGTCAAGGTTTGCCATAGATCCTCGGTGCGCGCGTCGATCATCGCGTCGGTACCGATCTTCACCAGCGGTCTCGATGCTTTCCCGCTCGTGGGTGTCACGGTCACCGTTCCGATGGCACCTTGTTTGCTAGCCTTGGGAGCAACGCAAGCGTTGAGGCTCAAGCTCAAAGCCACCAAGACACTCCCGATGCGATGTCTCATGCGATCCTCTTTGGATGCCGCCGTGCTTTAAAAAAATCACGCAAGAGCTTGCCGCTCTCTTCTTCTAAGAGCCCACCCTGCACGGGGGGTCGGTGATTTAAGCGCGGATGAGGCAAGACCTGCAGTGCCGAGCCACACGCGCCTGCCTTTGGATCCTGCGCCCCATAGATCACGCGCCCAATACGAGACCAGATGGCGGCGCCTGCGCACATGGCGCAAGGCTCTAACGTGACGATCAAGGTGCAATCGTTCAAACGCCAGCGCCCCAGCTTTTTTGCCGCTCGAGCCAAAACAAGTCGCTCGGCGTGGGCGGTAGGGTCCTGATCTGTCTCCACCCGATTGTGCGCCAGCGCTAATATTTTTGGCTTGGCGACATGCAAAGAACCTTGCACGACCAACGCGGCGACTGGTACTTCGCCAGCGCGAGCGCCTTTGGCCGCCAGCGCGAGCGCGAGCCGCATCAAACGAGCCTCGGGTCCATCCAAACGCTCAATCATGCCGCGCCGACAGTGAGCTGACGCGTAATAAACGCCTCGATCGCGCCCCAGTATTTTTCTCCACCCGTCTCTTTTAGATCGGCGTGCCCGGCGCCCGCAACACTGACAAACGTGAGGGGGGATCGAAAGTTAACCGCCTGGGCCTGGCCCAGCGCATAGGGGATGGTCTTGTCCGCCGTCCCATGCAATACAAGCACTGGGCAGCTCACATGCGGGGCCCAGGCTTCAGCCGCCAGTGGGTGCTTTAGCAGGCGCCGTGCGGGCAACCAAGGATAACGAGCATTCGCCACGCGCGTCATGCTGGGCCAAGGGGTATGCAAAATCAATCCCGCGCAAACCCGGCGATAGGCGCCAAACGTCGCTGCGCTGGTACCCAAGGATTCGCCAAACAAAAAAAGCGGCAAGCTCGACGCGTCAGCTTGAACGTGGTCAATCAACGCCAGCGCGTTGCGTAAAAAAAGATCTTGCGACATGCGCGTCTTGTCGCCTGCGTAGCCTGGGTATTCAGCCAAGATGACCTGAAGCCCTTGGGGTGAAAGACGACGAGCGTATTCCATTCGCTCAAGCGCGCCTTCACGATTGCCATGAAACATGATCACAAGCCCGCGCGGTTCACGCAACGCGGGTACGCGGTAATATCGCAGGCTCAGCCCTTGATGCCGTGCTTCAACCGCTTCTCCACCCAAGGTGTTTAATTCATCGGATGGTCCGAAAGCTTGCCCGTCACCAGGGAAAAGCAACGCAACTTGCCGGTAGCTCACCCACAGCACGGCAAGATCCCAGATCGCAAAGACGACCGCGAAAGCGGCCATCCAAGGCAACCACGCGCTGCTCACGATCGCGCGCGCCGATCCAAAAGATGCCCCAGGCCCGCCGCGATCAACGCGCTTTGGGTCGCGCCCAAAAACGCCATGCAGATCAAAATCGATGCTGTGAAGGGAGCGCTACTGTCGGCAGGAGTCAGTTCCATTTTTTCGGCGATCCACGAGGCAGTCAAAGCTGCCGGCAGATGCAAATAAATCCAGACGATCAAGCCACTGACTTCGACATTAGAAACCGCGTCGACCCCGCGCTCGATCGCGAGCGCCTGACTTGACCAAAGTCCATCGGCGATGGCAGCCAAAAAACCAAAGCGCACGGACCAACGTTGGGATAAGCGCGGCATAGATACCCTTGGATACAAAGACGCCTCGGCAGGACCGCTCAAAAGATGTGCAACCGGAGAGAGTCGAACTCCCGACCTCATGGTTCGTAGCCATGCGCTCTATCCAGCTGAGCTACGGTTGCGTGCGAGCGGTCGCCAAGGCGACTGTGTCCTTACAGGGAAAGGGATTATACGGAAGCTAGGCTAGCACCGCAAGATGGCGAATACCAAAAAAATGCTTATTTTTACGGCTTATTTCGATGCCTCGGGGGCTTTTACCAAAGAAGCCCGCAAGAAAGCCTCAAATTGATCCTGGGCCAAGGGTTTCGCGTACAAATAGCCCTGTCCAAGGGTGCAACCATAACGCTTGGCGGCCTGGGCCTGCTCGAGGGTCTCGATCCCTTCGGCGACCGTCTCAAGGCCAAGATCCTTCGCCAAGAGCGCCAGCGCCTTCACGATCGCCGCATCTCGCGGATCAGCGATCATGTCCCGGACAAAAGACTGATCGATCTTGATCAGATCCACAGGCAAACGTTTTAAGTAGCCCATCGAAGAGTAGCCCTTGCCAAAATCATCCAACGCCACGCGCACACCGCGTGAGCGCAGCTCACGCAAGATGCTGATGGTCTCGGAAGGGTTTCGCATGGCGACGGTTTCTGTGATCTCAAGCTCAAGCAACTTGGGATCGAGACCACTGACCTTAAGCGCCTGATCCACACTCTTGAGCAGGCTGGCCTTGTCGAGCTGCCATGCCGACAAATTAACCGCCACAGAACAACGGGGCAAGCCCAAGGCAACCCATTTTTGCGCCTGCGCGCAAGCCTCGCCCAAGACCCAATCACCCAACGGCAAGATCAGTCGGGTCTCTTCGGCAAGGGGTATAAAATCATCGGGCGGCACCAACCCCAAACTAGGGTGTTGCCAACGCACCAGCGCTTCGGCGCCAACAATTTCGCCCGTGGCGAGATTGATCTTGGGTTGGTAACGTAATAAGAATTGTTTTTTTTCTAGCGCTTCACGCAGACTCGCTTCCATGCTGAGCCTGTCGGTGGGTTGCCCCGCGTCTTGGTCAAAGCTCCAAAATTGATACTGGTTGCGTCCCAGATCTTTGGCACGATACAAGGCTTTGTCCGCCGATTTTAACAAAGTCTCGGCATCGCGACCATGTTCTGGATACATGGCGATACCTACACTGCAACCCACTCTCACCTGTCGTCCCACAACGGCAAAATTCTCGTTCATCTCTCGCACGATCGTCTCGGCGACCAAGGCTGCGTCACGGCTTTCTTTCAAGCCCCGCAAGAGCACGGTAAATTCATCTCCGCCCAAGCGGGAGACCGTGTCCCCACCCAGCACCAGTTCTTCGAGACGACCCGCGACCTGTCGCAAGAGCTCGTCCCCCGCGCCATGCCCTAACGTATCGTTCACAGGTTTAAAACGATCCAGATCTAAAAAAAGCACCGCTATCAGCTCGGTATCACGCGCGGCCTGCTCAAGGGCCAAGGTAAGGCGGTCTAAAAAAAGAAGGCGATTGGGTAGGCCGGTCAATCCATCATAGTAGGCCTGGTGCTGAATGGCTTGCTCGGCGCGCTTGCGAGCGCTGATGTCCCGCACAGCGGTGACATGGGCGGGCTCGCCCATGTACGCGCACGCCCGCGTCGAAACCTCGATGTCCACGCGCACATCATCTTTTCCTTTGCCTTGCAACTCTAGCGCTTTGCCGCTGTCAAGCTCACTCTTAAATTGCTCAACCTGTTCAGGTAGCACTAGATCAAAAAGGCTCAGGCCGCGTGAATCGCCTTCCATGCCAAAAATGGCCTCAAAACTGCGATTGGTGGCCAAGATCACGCCCTCAAAATGCACGACCACGCCGTCAAACGCTACATCGGCCAAACCTTTGTAGCGTTCTTCGCTCTCGCGCAAACGGCGTTCCATCTGCTTGCGGGGCCCCACGTCACGCGCTACCACCAACAACGCGTTTTCGTCGTCGTGGGTTAAAATGTGCAGCGCGACTTCAGCTTCGACCAATTTTGAATCAAGCCGGCGCAAACGCAGTTCGGCGCGGGTTTGGCCTTGGGGTCCGGCGCCCAGCACGGCACCTTCTTGGGCGGCCCAAAATCCAAAGTCTTCGGGATCCAACCAGCGTTCCCAATCGCTCATCCACAGCTCTTGGGGGCCATCAAGGCCTAGTAGGCTCTCGACTGCGGCGTTGGCAAAAATCACAGTCCCTTGCTTGATCACTAGCATCGCATCGGGCGAGGCTTCGACCATACGCCGATAATCTCTCTCGCTTTGGCGCAAAGCGCGGGTGGCTTCTTCGACAGAAGTGACGTCGCTCAAAAATACAAGCCAACCATCCCAAGCATCCTGAACCAGAGGACCTACGCGTAGATCAGCAGTGAAGGGCCCCAAAGGACGGATGGCTCTCAAATGCAAGCCGCGCGACCCGGATCTGGTCTCGTTTAAAAAAAGGACGAGGCGCGTCGCCTCGTCCGTATCTTGAGCCATCGTCTTGAACTCAACTCCTATCAATTTATCCGCGCGCCGCCCAAAGAGTTTGCCTGCCGCGTCATTCGCGGCGCTGATCAGGCCCGAAGCGCGCTCAACCAGCAAGGCCGCCACAGGGCCTTGCTGGAAGCTGATTTTGTTTAAGGAAAAAAGAGCGGGGACTGACAAAAAATTACTTAGCTTTGGGGACCACTGGCGCTGGGGGATTAGCCTCGTCCTCGGCGTCGTCACTTTCCATCATGCTATGCTTGCACGCCTTGCCCTTGCTCATGCCTTGGCTTGCGCAATGTCCGCCCCACCCGTGCATACCCCAGCCACCCATGCCTGCTCCACAGGCCATCCAGCACCAAAGGGCATAGATAAATATCGCGCCAGCAACCCAGCGAAGCCAGCGTCCGCGACGAGGGTGACTGGCGCAAGCCTGCGCGTGCAGATCCTGGCGGGTCTTATAGCGCAGGGTTTCTTCTTCGATAATACGTTCGCGATCTTTGGGGCTAAGGGCCACGATACACTCCACAGTGAGGGGGCGTGCTTATTTAATAGAGCTCTATTGTAGTCCAGCAAGCTCTTGCTTGGAAGGCGTTAGAACTCGGCGCTAGCACCGATATAAGGCAGGCGTGGCAGGTTATTCACTTGCCTGACCTCACTAAAATCTCGATTCCAAGTCAGTCCCGATGGATTAGGCCGGTCCAAGACATTCAAGACTTCCGCGTAAAGGCTCAGTTTCCAAGCGTGAAACAAATAAGCTTTCTCAATACGCACGTCCAAGCGCAAATAGTCGTCCAAACGCTGGCTGTAGGCTTGTCCATAGATTGGCGACCACCCGCTGGTGGTGGCAGGGTCGGGAATACGTCCGACAATGGGTGTGATCAATGGCCCGCTGGTCCAATTGATCTTCGCGCCCATGCTTAGATCAGGCTTTGGGTCGTAGTTCGCCACCAAGGTCGCGACATGGGGCCGATCATATTGATACAAGGCCCAGGTCGCATTCAAACCGTCCCGGCGTTCTGACAGCGAATTGGCATAACTTAGCCAACCAAAGACGCGCTCGCTTAGTTCTTGGCGATAAAATAGCTCCACGCCACGGGCGGAGCCTTCCCCTTCGTTGGCATAAAGCCTCGCATCGGGCACGCTTACCACGCGCTGGCGATAGGTCTTGAGATACGTCTCTACTTTTATCAACGACCTCGCGTCGAGCCGACGCTCAAGCCCAAGCACGGCGTGTTCGGTTCGATTGGGCAACAACGCGGGGTTTCCAAAATCAGGGTCATTTTGCTGGGGATTGGGGAACTGCGTATAAAGTCCCCAGCCGGATCTGGCGATCCAAGCATCGCTGATCTTCCATTCGATATTTACCCGCGGGTCCAGCGCGCTCGCGCCCACCCGATCATTGCGTTGCCCGCGCGCGCCCAGGGTCAGCGCTAGCCCGGGCAATAGCTTCCAGCGGTCTTGAGCATAGAGCGCCTGTTCGTTGACCTGCGACGTGACGGTGATGCCCGCCGCGTCGGTGACGGTGATGTATCCAGACCCCTGTCCGCTATTGCGCCGAAAGATAAAGCCAAAAACACTAAAGTCGTTGTGCTCGGCGCTCGATCCAAAACTGAGGTCGTGATCACCATAGGTCTTGCTGAGCTCGCCCCGAACACCTGTCACTTTGGGATTGATCGCGATCGAATAGCCCCTGCCAAAGGATGTCTCAAAATTGGTTTGATACACGTAGGGGGTCAGCTCTAAGCGCCAGTCGCCTAGCTCTTGGGTCCAGTTAACACCCAGAGTTTGATACGCATTTCTAAAACGAAACTCGCCCTCAAAATCTTTGTTGTTCACGTCCGCCTTGTCCAAGCGCAAACCCAACACATCGTCGGTGCCCATCGCGATCAAGCGTAGCCGCCCTTGCCCTGTGGGTTGATCAAAGATCGTGATCGCGTCCCAAAAGGTTGGCACGGCGGTAAATCGGCCTCCCGCCAGCTGCGGCAAGATCAGGTCAAAGTAGCTACGCCTACCCGCCACCAAGATCGACGCGGTCTCGCTAGTCCCTGTGGGCACGGGCGCTTCAAGCAAACCTTCCGCCAGCAAAAGATTGACATCAAGCATGCCTCTCAATCGGTCCTTAGCTCCCGGTCGCGCGCGCGCGTCGAGGATCGCGCCATCGGCTCCACCCCAGCGCGCGGGAAAGGCGGCGGGATAAAGATCCACTTCATCCAAAGCGTCTGAGTGCACTGTCGAAACCGCGCCACCGTAGTGGTAGGGGACAGGCCAGGGCACGCCGTCAAGGTAGTAGAGATTGTCTTGGGGCCCGCCGCCACGCACTGCCAATTGGCCACTAAAATCACTGGGCGCGACAACGCCTGGTAGCGTCTGAATCGCGCGCAAGGCGTCTTTGCCAACACCCGCCACTCGCCGCAGCTCTTGACGCTTAAGCCCGATCCGACTGGGCGCGGAGGGAGCGCGCTTGCCCCGCACCACCAGATCCGCCACCTTAAAATCAACGCGGGTCATATTCACCACGCTTAAGAGGGCGCTCTGGGCTGGCAGACTAAGCGCCAGCTCTGCGGGCGCGTAACCCTCAGCTTCCAGGCGTACAAGCCATGCGCCCGCGGTCAAACTAAGCTCAAAAGCACCGTCCAAGGTCGCCCGCGTGCTCACGGTGACGCCTAGGGGTTCGACTGGCCGAGCCTCAATAGCGGCCACGACGGGATCACGCGTACCCAGCTCGCGCGCGCGCCCTGTATAGATTTGGGCGTCTTCCGCCCAAAGCGGCGCCGTCAAAAAAGAGCAGAGCAAAAGGCCCCAAGTTGCGTGCACTGGTTTCATCAATCCACTCTACGTGAAAAATCAATTTAAGGACGTATCTGGACACAAAAAATCCCGTGAGGCCATTTGGGGGCCCTTCGGGATTTTTGTACGGCTACGGCGGGGTTTTGTACGGCCACGGCATGCCGTGGCCCTACGGGACCAACGCCACCTTCAACACCTTCGTTTCATACCCGCCCACGGCGTCTTGCGCCTCAAGCCGGATGATGTACGTGCCGCCTGCTAATTTTTTACCGGTCCAGCTGACGCGCAGGCGCGGGCTGGCGCCTTGCGCTTGCGCCACCAATTCACCCGCCAGGTTGTAGACCTTGGCCCACATCCAGCCCCCTGTCCCTAAGTTTGGCGCGATCAGATCGATAAAGTCACCCTTCAGCACCGGGTTGGGCGCGGCGATGGCTTCGGCCAAGGGTGAGCTGAAGGCCTTGATGATGGTGATACTGGTGACCAATGTGATGGGTTTGGCGCCCGCAATCTGACGTTCCAGCACTATTTGGTACGTACCGCTGGCGACGATGCGTCCGCGCGCGTCCGTGCCATCCCAGGTCACAAAGTCAGTGGGGCCTTGGCCAAAGGTCAAAGTCACCTTGTTGGTGCTGTCGGCGGGATTGGGACTGAAGTTATTGCGATCAAGTTGTAGGGTGCCACCGCCTTGGCCCGCGGCTTGTTCAATACGCCGCACCAGTTCGCCAGCGCTGTTAAAGATCGACACCGTGACGTTGTTGGGTGTGCGCATGACCATCAAGCCGGTGCTCAAGGTCGTCTGGCTACCAAAACCATCCGTGACACTGACTTGCATCTGGTAGCTACCGCTGTTGACCGAACTGCCGTTGTCCGAACTACCGTCCCAGGTAAAGGTGTAGTTGGTGCCTTGCAGTTTGACCACCGCCAAGCCTCCGTCATCGGGCAAGGCCACGTTGCTGCTGGCGTCAAGTCCCGTGGGCAGCTCCCTCAGGCGGGCGTAGCCAGGCAGGCTGTACACCAGCTCGCCCGCGCTATTAAAGATCTTGATGACGGCGGCCAAGGGGGGCGCTGGCGTCAACGTTTGGGTGATGGTCGGTGAGTCGGTCGGTGTTGTCTGCGGTGTGTCAGTCTGTGTGGCTGTCGGCGTGACGGTTGGCGTGACGCTACGCGTGGCAGTGAAGCTGTTGGTGGGGCTAAAGCTTGGCGTGCCGCTAGGTGTGGCGGTGAGCGTGTACGTCAGTGTAAAGCTTGGGCTGGCGCTTGATGTCGCGCTGGGTGTGCCCGTGGGGGTGGCAGTCGGTGTCACCGTAGGAGTCGCGGTCTCAGTTGCCGTGAGTGTCGCCGTGGGCGTGTCGGTCGGTGAGGCCGTGGGCGAATTGACAGGGCTATCCGTGAACGTCGGTGTCGCGGTGGGTGTAGCCGTTGGCGTAGCCGTGTCGGTGGCGCTGGGCGTCGCGGTCGGCGAGGCGGTCCAAGTAATCGTCTCGGTCACGCTGGGCGTCGCGGTGGGCGTGGCTGTTGAGCTAGGCGTGGCGGTCGGTGTCGCGCTTGGCGTACCAGACGGGGTATCCGTCGGCGTCACCGTCGGCGTCGCGGTGTCAGTGGCAAAGGGCGTGTCGCTAGGACTTGGCGTTACACTTGGGCTGGCGCTCGGTGTCGCGGTGGGCGTGGCGGTCGGTGTCGCCGTCGGCGAGAAGGTCCAAGTGATGCTTTGGGTCGCGCTGGGGGTAATCGTAGGTGTGGCTGTGCTCGAGGGCGACACACTCGGCGTCGCGGTCGGGGTGGCGGTTGGTGTGGCTGTCGGTGACGCGGTCCACGTGATGGATTGCGTCGCGCTTGGCGTGATTGTTGGCGTCGCGGTACTGCTTGGGGTCGCGCTTGGCGTGGCGGTCGGTGTCGCCGTGGGCGTGGCCGTCGGTGATGCCGTGAAGGTGATGGACTGCGTCGCGCTTGGCGTCACCGTGGGGGTCGCAGTTCTTGTGGGTGAGAAGGTCCAGGTAATGCTCTGCGTCGCGCTGGGCGTCGCGGTCGGGGTCGCGGTCGGCGTCGCAGTGTGTGTGCTCGTGGGGGTATACGTGTAAGTCACCGTTTGCGTCTGGGTAGGCGTTGTTGTAGGTGTGATCGTACTGCTAGCCGTTCTCGTGAATGTGAATGACTGGGTAGGCGTTGCGCTAGGCGTCGCCGATTGAGTGCTGGTCGGTGTGGCGGTCCGCGTCACCGTCTGTGTGGGCGAGAAACTAGCTGTCACGGTGGGTGTGCTGCTTGGTGTCTGGGTGTAGGTAAAGCTTTGCGTCGGTGTCGCGCTAGGTGTCACGCTTTGTGTGCGGGTCGGCGTGGCGGTGGCAGTCACGGATTGAGTTGGCGAAAATGTCGGTGTCGCCGTCCGCGTGCTGGTGGGCGTTTGTGTTTGTGTCACCGACCTAGTTGGTGTAGCCGATGGGGTTACGGTTTGTGTGATCGTTGGCGTAGTGGTTTGTGTCACAGACCTAGTTGGCGTGCTCGATGGAGTTACCGTTTGCGTGATGGTTGGCGTGATAGTTCTGGTGACAGTGCGTGATGGGCTGTTTGTCGGCGTCGCGGTCGGTGTGATGGTCCGTGTCATGGTAAAGGTGATGGTCTGCGTGGGGCTGGGGGTGATCGTTCGCGTCGCGGTCGGGGTGGCCGTGGGCGTCGCGGTGGGCGTAATGGTTGGCGTAGCGGTAGGCGTACGCGTTGGGGTAGCGCTGGGCGTAGGCGATGGGCTATAGCTAGGTGTCACCGACCGCGTGACGCTTGGCGTGACGGAAGGTGTAACGCTAGGTGTCGGAGTCGGGGTGCGCGACGGGGTGCGCGTAAAGGTTGGTGTGTAGGTGACCGTACCCGCCAACACGGTCACGATAGCTGTATTCGAGGAATAGGGTCCATAGAATTCTTCTGTCGCGTCGTATTTTGCCGTATTGCTAATGTAGCTGGGTCCAGCTTGGATGACCGTGCCCCAATAGGTAACGGTGGTGCAGGACAACGGAGCCAAGGTGCCGATATTCCAAGACACCAAACTACCACTTTGTGTGCAGCCCCCTGTACAACCACCATAACTGATACCGATGGGTAGCGTATCCCAGACCTTAACATTGGTCAGGTTGCCGCCCACCAGAGGGTTGCTAGTGGTATCGATGCTCAAGTTGTCGAACCTAAAAGGATTGGTGGATGCATAGCCCGCATATCCGACATCAGCGTCGCTCACACAAGTCTGTGCGACATTGATCACCGCCGCGCCACCGTCCACACTGACGCTAATGTTGCCCCCGGTAATCGTGGCACAAAAGCGGTGCGTACCAGAAGTCAGTCCAGCGACATTCGCCGAGCCGAGCGCCGTACCCCCAGAGATGCCAGCCCAAGTGGTGCCTGTGCCACAGCGCAATTCAAGATTGGGGCTAGTACCGGTGTCGATGTGCAGATAGAGGCTTTTGGCGCTCACACTGCTGTATTTAAAGACAATACCCCGATTGCCATTGTTATCCAACCAGACCAGGTCTGAGCAGATGACACCCGTCCTAAAGTCACAGCCTACATTGAACATAGATAGGTCAGCAAAATCTACATAGGCCAAAATGCCCGTGGTCTCGCTGATGGCGATGGTCGAATCCCAGATTTGGGTGCCATTGTCACCGAACTGATAGGGCGAAACTTTTCCGTCATTAAACGCATCCGTGCACAAAGTTCCGCCCGTGGCGTTCGCTCCATTGTTGCAGACCAAGAACGAATAGGTCACCACCCCGCCATTGGTTGTTTGCGCTGGCGACGCGGTCTTGGTTAAGGTTAGCGCGATAGATGGCAAAGCAGGATTGCAGAGCGAAGCTGTGTTTCTGTTTTGAAGAATAGTTGTGTAGACGTAGAGACCGCCCGACTCTAGTCCGGTACCACCAAAATGAGCCGTGCTAACTCCTGGAGCAAAGGGTTGTGTCCCAGATGCGTACGCTCCAGTAAAATTAAAGACATCCACCTCAGATCCCGTTCCAACATTCTGGATGTTTGCGGCGCTCTGCCAATCGGTGACCGTAAAGGTGTTGTCTGTGTAAATGCGATAGGCTTCGGTATCGGTGCCTTGCATGCCAGAAAAACCATGCACTTCCACTTGCACATCAGGTGTGGCCGCGACTGGATTGTTCTGTGAAGTCCAGTCTAAGGTGTAATTGTCCCAATCAAGCGCCACGCTCGCTGCAAAATCAAGACCTTGGGCCATGACAATGGTCGTGCAGGGATCGGAGGGTCGCTCGTAAAGAACATACATGGATGCGGCGAACCAACTAACTCCCGTGACAACAATCGCACCCGTGCTCTTAACGCCCGCGCCACCACTGATGACCGGGCATCCCGTCGGCCCGATGTTGTATCTCACTGCCGCCGAAGAAGTGCCGTTATAGTAACCAAGAATACCTTCGTCACCTAGGGCGTCAGCTTGCGTACACCATGGGTCAAGAGTTGTCGCGCCAAGGGTTACGGACCCCGGAGGACCAGCATTAATCTGCTCCCGCATGACATAAAGAAAAGCGTCTAAGACGACACCACCGGCCGGAATGGTAACTGAGAGGCTCGGGCAACCAGCAGAGCCTGGGGCACCACCTGTGCAATAGGCGGTTACGTAGCCACCGTGTCCGGTCCACATGTAAGATTGGGCGACGCCGTCATAGATGGGATAGAAAGAAGTCGCGGCAGATCCAAGGCTCGAAAAATTAATAATAACAAACGCAAGCAACGCCACCTTTGGGCGCAATTTATCGATGATCAATGTCAAAACATGGTTTCGCATCTTGGCCACTTCAATATCTATCGTCCATCACCGTGATCCAAAAAGTAAGAATCACGTTTAAGCTCATTCTTGTTTCTGTGACCATTGGTGAATCAATATTTTAACACTGACGAAACGCTTTCTTATGGACAATTTTACCAATAAAACTGAAATAAGCCAAAAATACAGGCATTTTTGTGGTTCCAGTTCCACTCGGCTAGGGTCCAAAGTAGCTCACCACTTAATATAGAAAAGGCCTACTAAATAAGGGTTTAAAACCATACTTGGGTCCAAGCGTGGCTCAGAGCACTTTGGCGGTGTATAGTAATTTTATTCGATGCCCCCCTTCATTCAAAAATATCAAAAGCGCCTGCTACTTGCCTCGCTGGCCCTCTCGGGTTCGGCCGCTATCACGTACCAAATACTTTGGATACGCCGCCTGCAGTTTGCTTTTGGTGGCACCAACAAAGCCACCGCGGCTGGGCTGGCGATATTCATGGCAGGTCTTGGACTGGGCAGCTGGCTCTACAGTCGCAGACGCGCGACCAATCCCTTGCGCGACTACGCGTGGTTAGAGATTGGCTTGGGGCTGACCGCTTTGCTCGCCGACAAGATTCTCGATGTCTTGCCCAGTTTAGTCGCCACCAACGCGTTGGCATGGATCTGGCCACTCTTAAGCGCGCTGGCATTGGCGGGACCCGCGTGTCTATCGGGCGCGACGCTTCCGGCGGCCACAAGCGCGCTTGATGAGGGCGCGGGGCCCAGTAAACCTTTTGGGCAGGCCTATTTTTTAAATCTAGGCGGCGCCGCCCTGGGCTCCCTTTGCGTGGGCCTCTTGCTCTTGCCAAACGTCGGCCTACGCGACGCGTTGTTATTTGCCGCCGCGTGCAACATCATCCCGGGGCTCTTTTTACTTTGGCCTGCTTCCTCTCAACAAAAAAATAGCGACCTTGGTTCGAAAGACGCATCCTCGCCGTTCCATCTGGACACCTTGCTTGCCGCCTCTTTTTTGTCTGGCTCCTACTTCTTTATTTTGGAACATCTTTGGACCCATTCGCTCGCGTTGTCGCTAGGAGCTAGCAGTCCCGCTCTGGCGTTGATGCTCTTTTCGGTTTTGACAGGGCTCTTTTTGGGAGCCTGGTACTTTAATCATGTCTTTGACCGAACACACGATTGGCGAAAAGTGACAGGCTGGGGTTTTTTGGCGCTGGTCCCAACAATTTTGTTTCAGGCGTGGCTCTTGGGTCGCCTGCCCCGCTTTCACTTTATGCTCCTAAAATATCTTCCTGAAGCCATCACCGCGCAGCAATTTATTTTAGGGACCGCGGCTTTCTTAAGCACCTTGCTTGTCACTTTACCTCAAGGATTTCTCTTTCCGGCGCTGCTCGCCGCTCATAAGCGCGCTGACCCCACCGCGCTTCAAGTAGGGCGCTTGCTCAGCATTAATAGCGCCGGCGCGGTCTTGGGTGCTTTGGCCTCGGCTTGGATCGGTCTACCTTTGCTGGGGCTACAGCCTCTTTTTGCCGTCGCGGCGGGATTGGCCTTGCTGGCGGCCGTGATTTTATTTTGGGACACTTGGACTTCTCTAAAAAGGCGCGCGGCGTTAGCCTGCTTGATCCTTTTGCTGCTTTTAAGCCCCAGCTTTAAGCCCTGGGATCCCCGCCTTATCTCGGCAGGTATCGCGCACTATGGCATGGGACTGGCCAGATCCTTGGGTCCGACGGGGGACCTCGACACTTATTTAGCTTCTTTCAATCTTTTATCTTATCAAGAAGATCCCGAAGGCGTGGTCTCGGTGATGGAACGCGGGACCGAGCGCGCGCTCGCGGTCAACGGCAAGCAAGAATCCGCCACCCGCGCCGATCTGGTCACTCAGAAGCTTTTGGCGCATTTGGGTTTGGGCCTGCGCCCCACGGCCGAGACGGCCTTGGTCATCGGCTGGGGCAGTGGTGGCACCACCGGGGCGGCGTCTTTGCATCCTTTAAAACAATTACGCTGCGTCGAGCTCTGCCCTGCGGTCTTTGAGAGCGCTCGCTACTTTACACGGCAACAACAAGGCGCGCTTGATAAGCCTTTTGTTGAGATAGGCCTTGATGATGCGCGTCACGACTTAGTCTCACGAACTAATATCTATGACGTGATCATCTCGGCGCCTTCTAATCCATGGATCCACGGCGTGGCCAATCTCTTTTCAACTGATTTTTATGCGCTGGCCCAACTTCGCCTGCGCCCGGGTGGCGTTGTGGCGCAATGGTTTCAACTTTACGACATGGATGAAGAGACGCTTCGTCTTCAGCTTAGAACCTTCGCGTCCTCATTCAAAGATGTCAGTGTGTGGCTCGCGCCCCCTTCGAGCCCTGGTCTGGTCCCTTCGGACCTGATCCTGATCGGGTCATCCACGCTTGTCGCGGCCGACCCGCAAGCGCTCGCGCCTCTTTTTGGCCGACTGGCCGCGACGGGTGATCTGGCCTCTATTCAGATCACAAGTCCTGCTGATCTTATTGCCTGTCGCTTGCTTCAAGATGCCGATCTTCGGCGCTACGCGGGTCAAGGCCCGCTTAATACTGACAGGCGTCCCCGTTTGGAATACGCCGCCGCCAAAGCTCGACGCGGCGCGCGGCGCGATGCTTTTCGGCAGCGCACACCCGGCGCGGAACGCCGTGATTTGATCAATCGCATGGATAGCTTTGCCCCGAGCAGCGCGCCAAAACTAAGTACGGGCGCCGAGTGGGTCGCCTATGCCGAAACAAATCGCCGCCTTGGTTTGCTGACGCGCGCCATCAGCGGGGCCAAATTGGCCCTGGCTCAACAACCCGGCAACGCAAACGCTCACCTGGTGCTGGGCAGGACCTTGCAGGACGCGGGCAATGTGAGCGAAGCGCGGATTGAGTTGAAAAAGTCTTTAAAATTAAGCAAAAAAAATGGTCAAACCTATGTGTCGTTGGGGTCTCTTGAAATGGATAGCGGCAATTTTGAGGAGGCCGCTAAGATCTTCGCCACCATGCGGCGCGAATTCCCTTCGACGCCCGACGCTCTTTTTGGCGAGGCCAGCGCCTGGCTGGCTGCTAAACGTCGCGACAAAGCAGAACCTTTGGTCCGTGAGTTTAAACTACGCTTTGGGTACCTGAAACAATCAGAGATCTTAGAAAAGGGTCTAAATAAATAAACCCCGTAGGGCCAAAGGCCCTACGGGGTTTATTGTGAGGCCATGGCCTGCCATGGCCCTACGTTAAGGAACCAACGCCACCTTCAATACCTTCGTCTCATACCCGCCCACGGCATCTTGCGCCTCAAGCCGGATAATATACGTTCCCCCCGCCAATTTCTTCCCTGCCCAGC
>JANLXT010000267.1:0-4224 GCA_031365225.1 candidate division FCPU426 bacterium | reverse complement strand
GGCTCTAAAAATTTGACCCCGGCAGGAATCGAACCTGCGACCTACGGTTTAGAAAACCGTTGCTCTATCCAGCTGAGCTACGAGGTCAGGATCGAGCGAGTCGCTCGATGCGCCATTATAGACTCCTCGCTGGGGTCATTGCAAATTGAGTTAATCTTAACGAAAGACTATTCCACCTTTAAAAAGCGCTTGTTCCCTTCGGCCACAGCTTTTTTGTACTCGGCCACGGCATCGCCCTTGTATCCCGAGACCCAGATCGGATCGGTCTTGGGACGGAACGTGCCTTCTAGATATTCGGTCCACCACGCGACCGCGGGGCTGGTGTAGCCAAGGTTGGCCGATTTTAGCAGCATCTTTTTGTTGAGTGGTTTTTTGCCATCTAAGAACACGGGTGAATTTGCCAGGCGCATGAGCGCGGGTTGGGCTAAACCTGTGGACGCCAACAAACGTTGGCCAGGTTCGCCGGCCATGTGTCGCACCAGCGCCCAGGCCGCGTCTCGATGTTTGGTGTTCACGTTGATGCCATAGCCGCCACCAGCCACATAGCATTGCCGATTGCCGTCGGGACCCGCGGGAAAGGGCGCGATATCCCAGTCAAAGTCCTTGATCTCTCTAAAGCTAGGTGTTTTCCAGATGCCGGTAAAGAACATCGCCAACTTGCCGGTCATAAACAACGACTGACCACCGCCCAGGCCACCGATGGACGTGTCGGCGGTGATGGGCATGACTTTCAGTGTGTGATACAGCTCCATGCGGAATTTTAGGCCGCGCAACGCCTTCTCGCTATCCATGGTGATGCGCTTGGGCTCATTGACGTTATCGACCATGGTCCCCCCCGAGCTATAAATATAGGGATCCAGGTTGGTATTGTCCTCGCCATAACCAAACTGCGTGCCGATCCCCTTGGCGTCGCGATGGGTCATCTTGATGGCCATCGCGCGCAGGTCTTTCCAGGTCCAATTGTCCTTGGGGTAAGGCAGCTTGGCCTCGTCAAAAAGCTTTTTGTTGTAGTACACGCAGTTGACCGGAGCGATGTCGCGCGGCAGGACATAGAGCTTGCCGTCATGGCTAAGGCGCTGGATCATCAAAGGGTAATAGTCGGTTTTTTTAAGTTCGGGATCTTTTTCTAAAAAAGAATCCAGCTCCATAAAACGTCCCGCGCGGATCAACGTGTCGCAATTAAGATCGCCGATAAAGATCACGTCCGGCGCCTTTTCCGCGGCGAACTCCGTCATCAAGATATTGGCATAGGTCGCGTCGGGGGATTTGCGCTCTAGCTTGACCTTGATACCAGGATTGGCGGCGCTAAAATCCTTGATCGCCTGCTCGATGATCTTGTTTTCGGCGAGATCACCCCAATAACGAAAACGTATGGCCGAATCATCGCCGCCGCCGCAACCATTGGCTAGCAACAAGAGGGTCAGGGATAACATCATCAAAGCGGATCGTAGAGACTGCATGCGCTAACCTCGCAAAGAGAAAAAAGAGTTATCGGCACTTACCTTGAAACTAAAATCTGATTTCAACTAGTTTAGCGTGCCACCACCGCGGTTTCCCAATAATCTTCGGTCTTGCCATCCACACCGACTGCTTTTAGGTGCAAGATATAAATGCCGCTCGCGCAACGCGAACCGTCTCCGTTGACGCCATTCCATTCCATCAGATTTTTGCCCGCCAAGCCACTGGCCTCTAACGTGCAGACGGCCTCGCCAGCCACATTAAAGATGGCCAGCTTGACGACCGCGTCCTCACTCAGCACATAGTATATGTGCGCCTTCTCGACAAATGGATTGGGATAGATCGCCCTGATCAGCAGGAGTCTGCTGGTGTACGGCGCGGGGGTGCGCGTCGCCGAATAAGTCGGCGTCACGGTGTGCGTCAACGTCTCAGTGAAAGTAAGGGTCGCGCTTGCCGCGGGCGTCTCGGTCGCTGACCAAATGGCGGTGGGCGTATCGACTGGGCTGCTCGTGACCGTGGCGCTTGGTGTGGCCGTGGTGGTCGAGGTGTCCGAGGGGGTGACCGTGAGCGTTGGGCTAGCGGTGCTGCTGGGGCTAGCGGTCGGCGTGACGGTCGCGCTGGCGATCGGCGAATCGGTGGCCGTGGGGGTGACGCTGGGCGTGTGGGTGCTCGTCTCGGTGGGCGTCGCCGTTGGGCTTGCCGTGAGCGACGCGGTCGCGCTGGCCGTGTCAGTGGCGCTTGGTGTAGCGGTAGGGGTCACTGTCCTAGACGCCGTTGGCGTGGCAGTCTCGGTCATCGTAGGCGTGATGGTGGGTGACTTGATTGGCGACTCGGTGAAAGTCGGGGTCACCGTCGCGGTGGCGCTGGGCGTGACAGACGCGGTGCTGGTCGGAGTATAAGTCTTGGTCACCGATTGCGTGGGTGTGCCGCTAGGCGTCAGCGACTGCGTCATGGTTGGCGTGATCGTCCGCGTCACACTCTGGGTCGGCGAAAAGCTCGGCGTGACGGATTGAGTAGCCGTAGGCGTGATCGTGCGGGTCACTGACTGCGTTGGCGTAAAACTCGATGTGACAGACTGGGTGATAGTAGGCGTGACTGTTCGGCTTGCGCTTTGAGTGGGCGAAAAGCTAGGAGTCACGCTCGGTGTGGCCGTAGGCGTGATGGTGCGAGTGGCGCTCTGCGACGGCGAGAAACTTGGGGTCCCGGTCGGCGTAGCCGTCGGCGTGATGGACGCTGTGGCGCTACGCGTCGGCGACGGTGAATGAGTCGGGCTGGCACTGGGGGTGTTGGATGGGCTGGCGCTGGGGGTCGCGGTGCGCGTCGCGGTCGGCGATACACTTGGCGTGCGCGTGGGGGTCGCCGTCGGCGATGGCGAATAGCTGGGTGTGACGCTTGGCGTGGCGGTTGGTGTCGCGGTGCGTGTTGGCGAGGCCGAAGGCGTGGCAGTCGGCGTGCGTGTCGGTGTGGGGCTGGCGGTCCGCGTGGGCGTGGGCGAATTGCCCGTGATCGTCAGCGGAATGGCGGCCGAATTATAGATCACCCCGCCCAGCGACGCGCTTCGAGCGGTGTTGTAGATGATCCCCGAAGCGGTGGCGCTCACTTGCAAGAGCATGGTGACAGTCGTGCTCTGGCCCGCGGACATGTCGAGCAGGCTCCAACTGAGAACGTTGCCAGTCAACACAGCCCCACAGCATGCCGAGACATAGCTCATGTTGGCAGGCAGCGTGTCGCTGATAACGACCGCCGACTTATAGCCGGGTTCCCAACGAAAATTATCAAAACGCCAGTCGCCTGTGTTCTCGTAATAGCCCTGCAAACCAGGACCCGGCAGCGCGTTGGTGGCGTCCGTCAAGGTGCCCCTATAGACGCCACCGATGGACACCGCAAATTGATTGCCTGCTCGGACCACCTTGGCGTTGATCATCGTGCTGCCCGTAGACGCGGACCCATTGGTAGGGTCGATGATGATTGGCCCGATGGACGCCTTGAGAATGCTCGTCGACCCATCAAAATAGTAGAGTCGTAGATAATCATCCGCTGCGTTCGAACCACAGTAAAACGCCACATGGTAATACTGCCCACCTTGATACCCGAACAAGAGCCCGTTGTCTTTGATCTCTCCGATATAGATGTCGGATTGCAACATCCCATCGACACCGTCGGTTCCGATGGCCGTGAACTGATCGGTGGCCATACCCCCGTTCACATCCAGGATGCCTGCGGTGATGGACCAGTTGGCTGGCGGCTTATTCATCTGTGTGATCCAACGACCACCCCAGGCCGTGCTGAAGTCATCGGTGATGATGGGGCCACCGCCGGTGGCGGTGTAGACCATCGTGTAAGTGACCGTGTCCAAGGGGTTTGCGATGCCAGGGCTAACGGCCTTGGTGATGGGCATGACAACGGTGATGGGGGCGTTCAGCGACGTGGCCAAAGGCGCGTTGTCAGCGACCGAATTAGCCAGATTGGGGACCACGCTCCCGGCCGCGCACGTGTTGACGATCGCCTTGACGCTGACAGAGCCCGACTCTCCCCCCTGTAGATTGCCGACGTTCCACCACAAAAGATTACCACTGACAGACGCCGCGGGGCTTGAGCTGAGATAAGTCAGACAAGGGTTGAGCGTATCGCTGACCACGACATTATAGGCCAGGATGTCATCACCCACGCGATAGTTGTCATAAAGGGTACAACCACCATCGTTGTAGATGCCGGGGACGCCCGGGGTGGTGATAAAGTTTGTAGGATCGTCGCAAGTAAAAACCA
>JANLXT010000266.1:0-20877 GCA_031365225.1 candidate division FCPU426 bacterium | reverse complement strand
GCGATCGAGCCCGGCAAGGTTCGGCACGAGTGCGCTGTACCTGATGCCCGGCGTTCGACGAATGCCGGCGAAGACCTCCTGTTTATCGCGGGCAAGCTGGCGATGTTGCATAGCGGCATTTGGAAGACCCCCGCGTTCAGAAAGATCGAGAAGTTCAAATGGGACGTCGCTCCTTTCCCGTCTAAGAAGGGCGCTAAGAACCCCGCGCAATTTGGTGGCGGTTCAGGCTACACCATGCAAAAAAGCGCCAAAAATCCCGAAGCGTGTTGGAAGCTGATCAAGTTTTTGGCGGGACCCGAAGGGCAAAAGCGCATGGCCGCGACTGGCTTAGCGCAACCTTCGTTGAAGGCCATGGCCAACAGCGAGATCTTTTTGGACGGATTGGATCCAAAGAACAAAAAGATGTTGTTGGCCATGGGTGAGAACTTGATCGCGACTCCCGCCTGGACAGGCTGGCAAGAGTTCTTACGTGGCATCTGGGGTCCCATCACCGATCCGATGTGGGTGGCTGGATTCAAGGGCGATCCAGCGAAGTTGATCAAAGAAGCTGAAGATAAGGCAAACTTGAAGTTCTTCGCCAAGAAGTAAGACGAAGGGTCGCGGCTGCTTGCCGCGGCCTTTCCCAGCCCTCGTTGAGCGTTCAAGGGGGGCTAGGAAAGGTCCTTATTAAAACGCAGAGGGTCGTGCCTGGCATTTTTGCCAAGCGAGAACATCATCCACACAGAAGCGAGGTCAACATGCATTGGTTCAAAAAAAACTTGGCGATCATCTTGGTGCTCACGGGACTGGGCTGCCAAAGGCAAGCCGATAACGTCATCCGTTTTCGATACTGGGGCGATATCGGTGAAGTTGGCATCATCGAGAGCATGGTCAAAGATTTTGAGGCTGCCAACCCGGGCATCAAGGTTCGTCCTGAGCGCAAAGAAGCCTCGTCTGTTTATGCCGACGTGCTGTTACAAGAATTTGCCGCCAATCGCGCGCCCGACGTGATCTTTGCCTCGACCGATAATATGGAGCTGTTGGTCCAAAGCGGGCAGCTGACGGACCTGAATCCGTACCTGGCGAAGGAGCAGGATCTGAAGATAGAAGATTACTATCCATCGATGGTTGACGCGCTTAGCCGTGACGGCAAGCTTTTGGCCCTGCCTCGCGATATCGCCCCTGTGGCGGTGGTCTACTACAACAAGGATCTGTTTGATGCGGCCAAGTTGCCTTACCCGAAGGACAATTGGACCTGGGATGACCTGGCCGATGTCGCCACAAAGCTCACCCTCCGCGAAAAGGATGGTGCGGTGAAGCAATGGGGCATCGCTGATGACTGGGCGATCATCGAGAGCTGGGTCTACACCAGTGGGGGTAAGTTTTTGGATGATTACAAGCATCCTACCCGTTTCACGATCGCCAGCCCCGAAGCCATGGAAGGCGTACTCTTTCGCTGGAAGCTGATCCAAAAGTACAAGTGCATGCCTTCGACATCGGACTCGCAAGCGCTCGCTAACACGGGCGGTCCTGGGGCCATGTTCATGACTGGCAAGTTAGCTATGCTGCACTCTGGCATCTGGAAGACACCCGCGTATCGCGAGATCGATAAATTCAAATGGGATGTGGCCCCCTTTCCAGTGAAAAAGGGCGCTAAGAACCCAGTGCAATTTGGTGGCGGCTCAGGTTACAGCATGCGCACGAATGTCAAGGACCCAGAGGCTTGTTGGAAGTTGATTAAGTTTCTTGCAGGGCCCGAAGGGCAGAGGCGGATGGCTGCCACTGGACAGGCTCAGCCCGCGTTGAAGGCCATGGCCAACAGCGCTGTCTTTTTGGATGGCAAGGACCCACAGAATAAAAAGATGCTCTTGGTCATGGGCGAGAAGTTCTATGCCACACCCGCTTGGACAGGCTGGCAAGAGTTCTTGCGTGGCATCTGGGGCCCCATCACCGATCCGATGTGGGTGGGTGGATTCAAGGGCGATCCAGCGAAGTTGATCAAAGAAGCTGAAGACAAGGCGAACCAAAAGTTTTTCGCCAAAAAATAAAAATAAAGGTCGCGGCGGATTGCCGCGGCCTTTCCCCGCCCTCGTTGAGCGTTCAAGGGGGGCTAGGAAAGGCAAAGGATCTTTACTAAATAGGGAGGAACACCATGCGGCGTACCCAGTTTTTACGAGCGATCTTGGTCACTTGCGTCATGCTTGGCTCGATCTCGGCGCAAGCCGAAGTCTTGGCCAAGGTCGGATCGGACGAAGTGACCCGCGAAGAGTTCGAGCAAAAAGCGAGCGCTGAAGAGACGCGCCTTAAGCGAAAGCTTAGCCGCGATGAGCGCGAAGGTTTGTTGCGCTCGATCGCCAATCAACGTCTGTTGGTGGCTGAGGCTCGCAAGCGGGGCCTGCATAAGGACAAGGCGCTGCGTTACGGGCTGGACGAGCAAGAGCGTCAAGCCCTGGCGAACATGGTCTACAACAACGACGTCGCGCCAGCTGGTCAGGTGGATGATGACGAGTTGCGCAAGCTTTACGCCGAAAACCCTCGTCTTTTTGAGCAGCGACGCGTGTCACAGATCTTGATCGAAGTGCCCGCAGGCAAAGAGGCCGAAGCGCAGGCCAAGGCGCTGACCTTAGGTAAGCAGCTTTCCAAAGAGCCCGGTGCGTTTGCTAGGTTGGCCAAGGCGCAAAGCGCCGATAAGCTTTCCAATAAAAAAGGCGGCGATTTAGGTTGGTTGCGTCCGGGACAATTGGTGGCCGAACTCGCCCAAGCGATCTTCAACGCCAAGCTCAATACCGTGATCGGGCCCGTCCGTACCCAGTTTGGTCTGCACTATTTGATCGCTAAACAGTCTAAACAGTTAGAGCTTAAAGATGTGGCGCAGGTGTTGCGCCAAGAGCTCTCGGTTGCGCGCGAAACTCAAAAGCGCCAAGCTTTCTTAGATGCCTTGGCCAAAAAACATGGTCTCAAAATAAATGTCGATAAGCTCTAAAACGTGGCGTGTTTATCGAACGACGCGCGCGGCCGCCCTCGTGGCGGCCGCGTTCTTAGGCGCTTGCGCCGGACCCGTGGCGCGTCCAGACGACCCGCGCGCGCTTAGGCAGGTCGCGCCCCAGCGCCTAGCGCTTGAGCAACGTCAGGCGCTCGAAAAAGAGTTGAAGGCCGCCCCGCGAGGCCCGCGCGCGGCGTCACTGCAAGACGCCCTTGCGCGCGATCGCGCTGGCGAGGGTGATTGGGCGGACGCGGGTAAACGTTGGCAGCAGCTCGCCAAAGAACACGCCCAGGACGCGTGGGGCGTCTTGGCGCGGTGGCGCATCGCGCAAAGCCTAGAAAAAGTGGGCGATCCGGCGCGCGCGCTGATCCAGTGGCAAGGGCTGATGGACCTAGATCCCGTGCTCGAAGGCGATAGCGTGGCGGAAGGAAAAAAACGCGCGCTGGCCTTGATCCCAAGCTTAGATCTAACTCAAACCGCCGAGATCTTGGCCATGGCGCCCCACCCCGAAATACTGGGTGAGCTTCGCTTTCAACGCCTTAGCAAGCTTGTCGAGGCCGGGCAGGCTCAGACCGCTTTGGACGCTTGCGAAGAATATTTGCGGCTGCATCCTGGTGAAGCCCATCGTGGCGAAGTAGAAGCGATGCTTGTAAAAGCGGAGGACCAACTACCCGTCGCTGAGCGCAGCGTGGGTGTGTTGCTGCCCATGAGCGGACGGTTGGCACCCTTTGCCGAGCAGGTGCGACGTGGTTTAACGCTGGCCGTGGCAGAAGCCAACCAAGGTTTGGCGCTAGAGAAGCAGTTTGTCATCGTCGAAGCGGATGAGGGCACCAACACCCAAACCGCTGAAGCGGGCGCGCGACTTTTGATCGACGACAAAAAAGTCATCGGTGTGCTGGGCCCCTTGGGCTCCGATTCGGTGGCGGCGCTGGCGCCTTTGCTCAACGCGCGCCGCGTGCCCATGCTTAGCTCAACGGCGTCGCGACCAGAGCTGACCAAGCTTAGCTCCTGGTTCATGCGTAGCGCGCTGGGCCCCGATCGCCTTGCGGTCGCGATGGCCGATCACGCGTTGCTCGATATGCGGCTCAGCCGGGTGGCGCTCCTGCGTCCCGACACGCCTTATGGCGCGACCATGGCGGCCAGTTTTGTGTCGCGTGTCGCTGAGCTGGGCGCGGTGGTCGCGGCGCAGGTCAGCTTCACCCCTGGCACGCGCGATTGGAACGACACGATGCGCGCGTTAGGGGGAGTCGATCCCTCGGACGCCAAGACCGCGGATTTTAATGAAAAGCGCGACCAGCAATCCAACGTCGAAGCAATAAGCACCGATTTTGGGCGCCTGCTGCTGGCGTTGACGCGGACTGCTGATTTAAGTGGGACAGCGCAAGTTTTGAGCGGCAGCACGGCGACGCTGGCCTTGACGGGGACTGTCAGACCTAGGCTTGCTCGCCCCGTCACGAGTGCGGCGCAGACAAATCCCGCGGAGGCCGTGCCTTTTGCGCCCTTGCGCGTGGTGATCATCGACATGGCTTGCGACACAAGCACGGCCGAGCTGAACGCTGGGCGGGCCTTCGCGGACCGCTTTCATCGTGTGCTGGGCCAGCTCGAAGAGATCAACGTGGTGGACCCTTCGGTGGCAACACGATGGATGGAAGAGCGCAGCCTGACTTCCAATAGTTTGGGCCTCAGTCGCGCCGCCGAGCTTGGGCGGGATTTGAATGCGGACTATGTGGTCTGGGGGCAGGCGCGCGAGATCTATGCGGACATGCCCTATCTGACGACGACTGCGCGAGAGTCGAGCCCCGAAGGGCGCCAGGCACGTAAAGATCTGACGCTGTTTGAGGCGAATCGAGTTTTTGAGCTAGGGGCCATCTTGTTGGATGCCCGTTCAGCCACGGTGGCGGCCCGCGGCCAGTTTCAGTTCAGCAAATACAAGACGCCCGAGCCGAACCCACTGGGATTGCAGGCGATCTTTATCCCTAGCACGGCCGATGACGCGGCGCTGTTAGCGCCCACCTTGAGGTTCTTTGAGCTGCGTATGCAGTTGCTGGGGGGCGACCTCTGGGATGATTCCGCGACGTTGCGCCGTGTGCCCGAGCTGGAGGGTGTGCGTTTTGCCACCGCCTTTCACGCCGATGGCAAGGACACAGCCACAGCCCGTTTTGTGGCAGCGTATCGTGCGCGTTACGCTGAGCGGCCCAACGTCTTTGCCGCGCAAGCCTATGACGCGGCGCATTTGATGCTGCGCGCTTTGGGCGAGGGCGCGCGTAGCCGACGGCAGTTGCGCGAGTCGCTTTTGCGTTTTGGCAGTTCGCGTGGCGCGGCAGGGTGGACAGGGTTCGACGGCCGGCAAGACGCTACGCGGCGGCCCTTGATACTGCGCGTGGATCACGGCGAAACGGACGAGTTAAATTAGCCCAAAAGGAAGACAAGACTGTGAGCGAACCTCTTAAAACTCCGCGCGGAACCCGCGACCTCTTGCCCCACGAGACGGCATTTTGGCGTCAAGTCGAAGCCAAGGCCCATGCCGTCTTTGCGCGTTACGGCTATCGCGAGATCCGCACGCCTCTTTTTGAGGCGACCGAGCTTTTTTCGCGTGGCATTGGCGAGGGCACGGATATCGTCTCGAAAGAGATGTACACCTTCGCCGATCGCAAAGAGCGCTCGCTGACATTGCGCCCCGAGGGGACCGCGGGTGTCGTGCGCGCCTACATCGAGCACCATCTGGGCGCGGGTGAGTCGGGGGAAGCCAAGCTCTACTACCTCGGGCCCATGTTCCGCTACGAGCGCCCGCAGGCTGGCCGTTATCGCCAGTTTTGGCAGCTGGGCGCTGAATTTTTGGGCGCCAGTGAGCCCGCGGCGGATGCCGAGACCATCGCGCTTTTGATGACCCTTTTGCGCGAGACCGGCTTAAGTGGGTTGCAGGTCGATATCAACAGCGTGGGCTGCGCGGATTGTCGGCCAGCTTACAACGCTCGTCTCTTAGAGCATTTGCAAGGCTGGCAGGGCAGCATGTCGGCCGAGAGCCGCCAACGCTTGAGCATCAATCCCATGCGTGTGTTGGACAGCAAGGACCCGCAGGACGCGGAGCTGGTTGCGGGCGCGCCCAAGATCACCAATCACCTTTGCAGCGCGTGCTCAGCCCATTTTGCCGGGGTTCAACGCCATTTAGACCGCATGGGCGTGCCCTTTGAAGTGAATAAAAAATTGGTACGCGGCTTAGATTATTATTCACGCACCGCGTTTGAAGTCTTGTCGGACCAGCTGGGCAGTCAAAGCGCGGTTGCGGGCGGCGGACGTTACGATTCGCTCGTGGGTAGCTTGGGTGGCGCGGACCGTCCCGGGGTGGGTTTTGGCATCGGCATGGATCGCTTGCTTTTTCTTTTAGAAAAGTCCAACGCCCTGCAAGCACCCAGCGCGACCCAGGTCGCGGTCCTGGCCCTGGGCGCGGGCGCCCAGGGACCTGGTTTAGGCATCGCCCAAACGCTGCGCGAGCAAGGCGTCAGCGTATGGATGGATCTGAGTGGCAAGCGGGGGATGAAGAGCCAGATCAAGGCTGCCGCGGCGGAGGGCGTCGCGGTCTCGCTGATCTTAGGCGAGGACGAGCTGGCCCGGGGTGTATGTGGACTTAAAGATATGCGCGCTCAAGCGCAGAGCGAAGTGAGTTTAGAGAACGCGGTGAAAGAGATCTTAGACCTTTTGGCATCTCAGCGAGGTAACGCTTAATGCAATATTACATGACGACTCAATTTATTCCCGCCAAAGGGCAGGCCTACATGTACATCGAGGCCGAGGGCAGCGTGGTGCAACGGACCTTGACCCATATCCCCAGCACGCAAGAGATCGAGCGCATTCCTGACCCCGTGGTCAAGATGCTCTTTATGCCCGAGCGTCTTCAAGCATCGGATGAGCAGACGTTCAAGACCCTGTGGGGCTGAACGTATTGTTAGGGCGCGATATTTTGGATCTGGGTCTGGGCTTGGTCTTTCAAGCGCCCTGCCTCGTGTGCTCGGACCGCGCCGCGGGGCCACGCGTGGGAGCGTTATGCCAAGCCTGTTGGCAGGCCTTGCCGGTCGCGCCGACCACGTCCGTCTTAGCGCCAGGCCTGGATCACGCCGAAGCGTTGGGGCCTTACGATGGCGTGTGGCGCGATCTGATCCACGCCTATAAGTTTTTTGGGCGCGCGAGCCTGAGGCGCCCTTTGGTCGATAGGCTCTATGCGCGCTTGGATAGCTTTGGTTCGCTGGACATGATCCTTTGTCCACCGCCCTCGGGGGTCAGTCTCTCAGAGCGCGGGCGGGACGTTGTCGGAGATCTGGCCAAAGGCCTTGCCCGAAGGTCTAAGATCCCTTTTTTGCGGGTCTTGCGGCGCTCGGGATCGCGTTTGCCGCAACGCGCGTTAGGTGTCGACGCGCGGTGGAACAATGCCCGCGGGGCATACTATTCGAGTCAGCCGTTGCCTGGGCGGATTCTCTTGATTGACGATGTGATGGCCAGTGGCGCCACGATGGCGGCGATGGCGCATGCGGCGCGCTTGGCCGGCGCAACTTGGGTAGGCGCGTTGACTGTGGCGCGTAGTGAAAGAGGAAATCTTGGCGCTTAAACGAGCTGAAAACGTATTAGAACTGGTGGGCGAGACTCCCTTGCTGCGTTTGCGCGCCTTCGAGGCGCCCGGACACGCGCGCATCTATGCCAAGGTCGAGTCCCTCAATCCAGGGGGTTCGGTCAAAGATCGCATTGCTTTGGCGATGTTGGACCAAGCGCAGCACCGCGGCCTGCTCACACCTGGCAAGGGTTGTGTGGTGGAACCGACCTCGGGCAACACCGGCGTGGGTCTGGCCATGGTTTGCGCCGTGCGCCGTTGGCGCTGCGTTTTGGTGACGCCGGAGGGCATGCCGCCCCGGCGCTTGGCGGTCCTTAAAGCGTATGGCGCCACGATCGAGCAGACACCGTTTGAATTGGGCATGGCAGGCGCCATCGAGCGCGCCGAGGCCTTGCTCAAAGAGAATCCTGACTGGTTCATGCCGATGCAGTTTTCTAATCGCGACAATCCCGCGATCCATCGTAAGACCACCGGCCCCGAGATCTACCGGGTCCTAAAGGGTGGCATCGATGTCTTTGTGGCGGGGGTGGGTACGGGCGGAACGCTGATGGGTGTGGGAGATTTTTTAAAGCGCAAAATTAAAAAATTGCGCGTGGTCGCGGTCGAGCCCGAGGGCTCGGCAGTCTTAAGCGGCAAAGAAGCTGGCCCTCATCGACTCGCGGGCATCGGCGCGGGCTTTGTTCCGGCGGTGTTTGAGCGTGGGCTGGTCGACAGCATCCTGACGGTCAGTGATCAAGACGCCTTGAGCGCCGCGCGGCGCTTGGCTCGCGAAGAGGGCATTTTGGCGGGCGTGTCCGCAGGCGCCAATGCTTTTGCCGCCGGTCAGATCGCCAAGACCCTGCCCAAGACCAAGATTGTCGTGACGATCCTGTGTGATCGCGGCGAGCCATATTTGAATGACGATGGCGAGATCGTATAGAGGCTGGCATGGACCTGCGACAAGACCAGATCACCCGCTATAGCCGCCACCTGCTCTTGCCCGAAGTGGGCCGCGCGGGGCAAGAGCGCCTGCTTGGCGCGAGTGTGCTGGTGGTGGGCCTTGGGGGCCTGGGTTGTCCCGCCGCCCAGTATTTGGCCGCCGCGGGGGTGGGTCGCTTGGGACTGGCCGATGGCGACACCGTTGATCTGACCAATCTTCAACGCCAGGTCTTGCATGGTAGTGCCGACCTGGGCAAGGCCAAGACGCGTTCGGCCATGGACAAGCTGACAGCGATGAATCCTGATCCGACGCTCGTGGCGCTGGACCGTGTCAGCCCCGACAACGCTTTAGACATGCTGGCGTCGTATGACTTGGTCATCGATGGGAGTGACAATTTCGCCACCAAGTTTTTGATCAACGACGCCTGTGTCTCGCTAAAAAAGCCACTCATGCACGCGGGCATCTTGCGCTACCACGGTCAGATCTTTACTGTGCTGCCCGGGCAGAGCGCTTGCTACCGCTGCGTTTTTGAGACGCCGCCACCGGCGGGCGCGGTGGCCAACTGCGCGCAAGCGGGCGTGTTGGGCGCGGTCGCGGGTGTGCTGGGGACTTTGTTGGCGAACGAAGCGCTCAAAATGATCTTGGGGCTGGGGCAGCCGCTGACTGACCGCATGCTGGTCTTTGACGCGCTCAACACAAGTTTTAGAGAATTGCCCTTGCGCCGACGTCCGGACTGCCCGTCCTGCGCGCGCGTGGGGCAAAAATTTCAACCCGAGGCGGACGCTGAGATTGAGGCGTGTGAAGTGAATCCGCTGTGGAGCCTGGGTGTCTAAGGTTGACCTGCATACACATTCGACTTGCTCGGATGGCAAGTTAAGCCCAGGTCAACTTTTGCTGGCCGCGCAAAAAGCAGGTTTGAGCGCGCTGGCGCTGACAGACCATGACACCGTGGATGGTCTGGCCGAGGCCAGCGCTCAAGGCGCGTTGCTAGGTGTGCGGGTGATCCCTGGGGTGGAGATATCCGCCGAGTTCGAACCCGGCACCATGCATATCGTCGGGCTGGGGATCGATCCTGACAACGCGGCGTTTAAAAAAGACCTGCTTGGCCTGCAGGCCGCGCGCGCCGCGCGCAACCCACGCATGCTCGCCGCGCTTCAGGCGCACGGTTTGGATCTGACCTGGCAAGACGTTTTAGACGAGGCGGGCGGACCCTTGGTCGGGCGACCTCACTTTGCGGCGGCCTTGATCAAAAAAGGTCTGGTGAAAGATTTTGACGAGGCGTTTGGCCGATGGCTGGGTAAAGGCTGCCCGGCGTATGTGGCCAAGCTTCGATTGACGCCGACCAAGGCCATCGCGTGTATTCAGGCCGCGGGGGGTGTGGCGGTGTTGGCGCACCCTGTGCAACTGCGTCTTGAAGGCTCCGCCCTCCAGGCGCAAGTGCGGGCGTTAAAAGACCAAGGCTTGGACGCCATCGAAGTCTGGCACACCGATCACGACGCTGCTTGGACACAGACGGCCCTAAACTTGGCCCAAACGCTCGAACTAAAAGTATCGGGTGGTTCTGATTATCACGGCATCCCAGGACGCGCGGCGACCTTGGGGCAGCCTCAGGTCGACGCGGCGGTCCTGCGTAACTTGCTCGGCGAAAAAGATTGAATGCTCTGATCTTGCCATTGTTGATCAACGCGTTGCTTGCCGCTTATTGCGCGCGACGCCGTTGGCTAAGCTCGGCCGGTGCTTGGGCGGGCTTTAATATCGGGTCCGCGATCACGCTTTTTTTGGGCTGGGCTGGCTGGGCCATCTTGGGCGCCTTTTTCTTTGGTGGCACCGCCGCGACTTTTCTGGGCTGGGGCCGCAAACGCCGCCGAGGCGTGGCGCAGGCCGATCAAGGCCGGCGGGGCTGGCGCAACGCCTGGGCCAACGCGGGCGCGGGCGTGCTCTTCGCGGCGCTGGCTTGGTTTTATGCTCGCCAAGGCAGGGTGCATGTGGCCGAAGCCTGGCGCTGGGCCTTTGTGGCTAGTTTTGCCGCGGCGCTCGCTGACACGCTTTCATCTGAGTTTGGCCTGATGGCGGGGCAGATGCCGCGTTTGATCACGACGGGCAAGCGCGTACCCATCGGGACCGATGGGGGCATCACGCGCGCGGGTACGTTGATGGGCATCGCCGGCGCGGCGGGACTGACCTTGCTGGGACGTTTTCTTGATGTCGTGCCTGTGCGCGCGACCTTGCCCGTCTTGGTGGCGGGACTCTCGGGCAATCTTTTGGATAGCTACCTCGGCGCTACGTTGCAGCGGCGCGGCATATTGAGCAACGACACGGTTAACTTGGCCAACACGCTTGCCGGGGGCGCCCTGGGCTTTGGCGGTTACTGGTTTATGAACGCTTTACCACAATGGATGCGCGCCTTGGGGATCGGCCATGTCGACATCATCGAACTCTTTATCTAAGTTCGCGCCCTGGCTGGCGCTGAGCTTGGTCATCGGGATGGGCGCCTTGACGCTATGGTTGTTAAGCGACCTGCGTTTGGATTGGGCTGCCCTCAGGCACGGTGATTGGCGGGCCTTGGCGGCTTCGTTTGAGAGTGTCGCCCAGACCGCCGACATGTCGCGCGTGTTGCTCTTGCTAGCGCTGATGGCGTTGTTGCCCTTGAGCATGCTGGTGCCCATGTCAGGACTGTGCTTAGCGACGGGTCTTCTGCTACCCGTGCCCATGGCCATCCCTACTATCTTACTTGGATTAGCCTGTAACACGGTGCTGGCCCATAGCCTGACGCGGGTCATTGGCGGGGCCGCCTTGGGTGAGCGCCTGCGGGGCAAGCTCGCGGCGCTTGATTTTTTTCGAGAAGGAGCGCGCAGGCACGCGTGGCGCTCGGTCATCTTGGCGCGCTACCTGCCCATACCTTTCGCGATGCCACCCGTGGCCGCGGCCATTTTTGGGATAGGGCTCTTGCCTGTCACGCTGGGCACAGTCCTGGGCATGCTGCCCCAAACTCTGGTCTATGTGACCGTGGCAAAAGCGGGGCGCGATGGCGACATAAAGACTTTGGGATTGGCTTTGGCAGGCGTGGCTGGGCTACTGTTGCTCACTTGGATCCTGCGAAACCGTCTTAGTCCGCGCGATGCACACGGGCGAGCTCCCGTGCCACTGGTGCCGCAATCGCCGGCCTTGGGTCCTGTCTTGATCTTTTACAGCATCCCTGGTCACGAGCTGTGCGATGACGCGCGGCAGGAACTATGGGACCTGCGCCCCCGTCTTGGTTTTGAGGTGCAAGAACAGTCGCTACAGCCCGACAGCCCTTTAGAGGCCCAGTACCACGATCACGTGCCTTTGGTTTTTTTGGGATCCGAAAAGCTCTTTAACTTTCAAGTCGACGCCAATGTGCTCGCCAAACGCCTTCAAGCGGCGCGGGCGGATCAAACGAGGGACGCGTGATCGAATTTGACAACGTAAGCAAAGTCTATGAGGGCGACCTCACCGCGCTGCGCGACGTGAATCTGCGTGTGGGCAGGGGCGAGTTTGTCTTTTTGAGCGGACCCAGTGGCGCGGGCAAGAGCACCCTCTTGGATCTGCTTACCTTAGAAGAGCAACCCAGCAGCGGACGGGTGGTTGTCGATGGCATGGATGTCAGTCGTTTGCGCGAAGCTCAATTGCCCGCGTTGCGCCGCCGCATGGGCATCATCTTTCAGGATTTTCGTCTGCTTTGGGATCGTACGGTCTTTGAGAACGTAGCCTTTGCGTTGCGCGTCTTAGACCTGCCAGAAAATGAGATCCGACGCGAGACCGAGGCGGCGTTGCAGCGTTGTGGCTTGGCGGGCAAAGAGTCGATGAATCCGCACCGCTTGTCTGGTGGCGAACAGCAACGGGTTGCGGTCGCCAGGGCCTTGGTCCACGATCCCGCGTTGATACTGGCGGATGAGCCCACCGGCAACTTGGATCCCGACACCAGCTGGGATATCTTTCGATTGTTGTTGGCGGCCAACGAGCGTGGTACCACCGTGGTGGTCGCCACGCACAATCAGGCGGTCCTGCAAAGCTCAAACAAGCGGGTCGTGCGCCTGCGGGGTGGCCTGATCGAAAGCGACGCGCTGGGAGGACTGGCATGAGCGCTCCCCTGGGTTATTTTGCGCGCGAGGCGGCCAAGTCGCTTTTACGAGCGGGATCCATGAGTTTAGTCGCCATCAGCGCGTTGACGCTGGCGGCCTTGGCCGCGGGCGCCTTTGGCTTGGCCTGGCGCAACGGGGGCGCGTGGAATCAACGCCTTGGCACCCGTCTCGAAGTGGTGGCGTTCTTAAAACCGGGCTTGGCTCCCATCGCGGTTGAAGCCGCCGCGGGCGCGTTGCGAAGCCTGAGCGGGGTCGCCTCGGCCGAGCTCGTCAGCCCCGAACAGGCCGCGACCGAGCTGCGCAAAGACGAGGACCTGCGTCAGGTCTTTGACGCGCTCGGAGAGAATCCGCTGCCGCACAGTTTGCGCCTTCGCTTGAAAGAGCCCAGCTCGGCCGCTTTAAGCGATGTCGGCGCGCGCGCGGCCAAGGTCGAGGGTGTCGAAGCGGTGGACGATGGCCAAGACGCGTCTAAAGAGCTTTTGCGGGCCTTGGGCGTGGCACGGGCAGTCTTGTTTGGTCTGGGCGCTCTGCTGGGCTTGAGCGCGTTGCTGATCGTGGCGAGCGTCACCCGCCTCACCGCGCATGCGCGCAGAGAAGAACTGCAACTGATGCGCTTGGTGGGCGCCAGTCCCTGGTTTATTCGCACGCCTTTGGTCTTAGAAGGGGCACTGCAGGGCCTGATCGGTGGGGCCTTGGCCGCGACGCTGCTAGCCACAAGCTGGGGATTCTTAAGCGCGCGTTTGCGGCATGATCTGCAGATAGAGCTGACGGCGTTTTTGCCCTATGGACCTGGTCTGCTGTATGGTTTGTGGCTTAGCGTCGGCGCCATGGGCTTGGGCGCGCTGGGCAGTCTTTTAGCGGTCTTGCGCGCCCCGCGTCCGGAGCGTGGATGATCGTGCGGGCTGTCTTTGCGCTTGCGTTGTTGAGCGCGGTGGCCCTGCCCGCTGCCCAGTCCGTGCGCCGCGATCCTGGCGTTGAGCGCGAGCGGGTCAAGCAACAGATCGACGACAAGCGCCAGAACTTGACCAAGCTGCAAAAAGAAATGCGTGATAAAAAAGCCACCCAGCGCCAGCTCGAGAAGGCCGAAAAAGGCGTGCTCAAACAGGTGCACGCGCTTGACCAACGGGTGGATCTGGCGCGGCGGGACGCGCGCACCTATCAAAATAATTTAGCGTTGGTCGAAACGCGCTTGCGGCAGGTCACGGGACAGCTGTCCCAGCTTGAGAGCGACCTGGGTGTTCAGCGGGAGGCCTTGCGATCACGGGTGCGCTCGATGCAGCGCCGGGGCCAGCTACGCTCGATGGTCTTGCTTTTTTCGAGCCGCGATCCTGGGCGCCTTATCTCTCGCTGGCGTTTTTTGAGAGAACTGGCTAGCGCGGACCGGCGCCGTCTCGAGCTGACCCGGCAAACCTTGGCGCAGGTCGAGGGCTACAAGCGGGTCTATCAGCAAACCGAAGCCGACCTGCGTAAGCGGCGTGGCGATGTTGAGACAGGGCGCAAACGGGTTGAGACCGAACGCCAACGCCGCGAAGTGGTCTTGCGAGACATACGGGGCAAAAAAGCTAAGACCCAAGGCATGCTCAAAGAGCTTGAGGCGTCGGCGGGGCAATTGCAGGATCTGTTGGGAACCCTGCACGTCGAAGCTGATCGTTTGGCCCGTCAGGGTCTGGCGCCCAAGCCAAGCAGTGGGGGCTTTAGCGCCTTGCGCCGCGGTATCGGCTGGCCCGCCAAAGGCCGGCTTTTGTCGCGCTTTGGCAAGCACAAGCACCCGCAGTACAATGTCTTTGTTTTTAATCGGGGTATCGAGATCGCCGCGAGCATGGGGTCGCCGGTCATGGCGGTGGCGCGTGGCACCGTGCTTTTTGCGGATTGGTTCGAGGGTTTTGGACAGATGCTGGTGCTTGATCACGGGGGTGCCGACTTTACGGTGTATGGGCATAATTCGTCCCTTAAAGTCGCGCGGGGGGATCTGGTCGTTGCGGGTCAGCCCGTGGCCGAAGTGGGTGATTCGGGCCCCTCGCGTCGTCCCGCGCTTTATTTCGAGATCCGTCGTCAGTCCAAGGCGGTGGATCCCTTGTTTTACCTGCGGCGTTAGCCGCGTCCTTAAGGAGTTAGCATGAAAAAGTCTCAACATTGGTTTTGGGCCGGCTTGCTTTGTTTTGTCGCGGCCATCGGCAGCATGGTGCTGTCCGAACGCCGTCTCTCCGCGGATGACGAGCTGTATCGCCAGTTGAAGCCGCTGACCGAGACCCTGTCCTACATCCAAAATCAGTATGTGGATGAGGACAAGACCAAGTCGAAAGAGCTGGTCGAAGGGGCGATCAAAGGCATCATGCAGACACTGGACCCGTACAGCCAGTACATGAATGTGCAAGAGACCACGGATATGAAACAGGACACCGTGGGCGAGTTTGGTGGGCTGGGTATCGAGATCTCGGTTCGCAACAAGACCCTGACCGTCGTCAGCCCCATCGAGGACACCCCCGCGGACAAAGCCGGTCTTAAGAGCGGCGACATGATCGTCAAGATCAATGGTGAGAGCACCGACAGTCTCGAGCTGATGGAAGCCGTGCACAAATTACGTGGCATCGCTGGCACCAAGGTGACCATTCACGTCTTTAGAGAAGGCTGGACTGAGGGCAAGGACATCACCCTGACCCGCGCCATCATCAAGATACGCAGCGTGCGCTGGTCCATGCTAGAAAAGGGCACGGTGGGGTACATCCGCCTGACGACCTTCATGGGCAATAGCTCGGAAGACTTTAACAAAGCGCTGACCAGCATCAAGGCCAAGGGCGCCAAGTCCCTGGTGATCGATGTGCGCAACAACCCGGGGGGCTTGCTCAACGCCGCCGCCGAGATCTCGAGCAATTTTGTGCCTGAAGGCAAGCGCATCGTCAGCACGGACGGGCGTTTTAAGAATAAAAACATCAGCTTTGACAGCGAAGGGGGCATAGGTTTTGAAGGCCCTATCGCGGTGCTCGTCAACGGCGGATCGGCTTCGGCCAGTGAGATCTTGGCGGGCGCCTTGCAAGACCATAACCTGGGAGTCTTGGTCGGCACCAAGACCTATGGCAAGGGAAGTGTGCAGACGATCTTTCCACTCTCGGACGGCGCGGGCCTGCGCTTGACCACGGCCAAGTATCTCACGCCCAAGGGCAGGGCCTTGCACGGCCAGGGCTTGGAGCCCGACATCGTCGCCGAAGAAGAGAGCTATGCCCGCGGCACCCTCAAGATGATCGAAGAAGGGTCCTTTGAGGGCTTTATCAAAGACACCCTGGTCGAGAACCCCAGCTTTAGTTTTGAAAGCGTGAGCCCCAAGGCCGAAGTCAAGGTCTCGGACAAGAATTGGGACCACCTCAAACCAGAAAATCGGGAAGCGAAGATCCTGAAGGATTTTTCGGGTTGGATGAGCCGTAAAAACAAAAAAGCCGACGAAGACGACCTGATCAAGGACCGTAGCAAGGTGATGGGCAAGCTTAAAGAAGAGCTGGCTCGTCGTCTCAAGGGCGAAGATGCCGCGCGGGACGTGGCGTTGGCCAATGACACACAGGTGCGTCGCGCGCTGGACGTGCTGAAGGTGGCTGGCTTGGTCGGGTCTCGCAAAACCAAATGAGTCAGCGCCGTGGGAGCCGCCTGCTAGGACTGCTCGTGATCGGGGTGGCTTTCGCGGTGGCTGTTTATCTTGTTAATCAAAAGCCAGGTCCGGGCAAGCCTAGCACCGGGCTTGTGGCGACGCCCGTGCCTGCCAGTCCCGAGCCCGCGATAAAAGGGCGTTTGGCGCTGGTCTTGGATGACTGGGGCTACCACACGCATGTCTTGCCAGAACTGGTGGCATTCCCCGGGGCGGTGACGGTAGCGGTCTTGCCAGGCTTGCCTTTCAGTCAGCAGGTCGCCACCGCCGCGTCTGAGCGCGGGCATCAAGTGATCTTGCATCTGCCCATGCAGGCGCACGGCAACGTTAAGCGCGAAAAAGGGACTTTAATGGCGGGCATGGGCGCGAACGAAGCCCGCGCTCTCTTGACCCAGCATTGGTTAAGCGTGCCGGGCGCCAAGGGCCTTAACAATCATGAGGGCAGCAAAGCCACCGAAGACCCCCGTTTGATGGCGGTGGTGGCAGAATTTTTGCGGGAGAAGCAGGCTTTCTTTTTAGATAGCCTGACCAGTGCCCGATCGCAGGGCAAGAACGCGGCGCGTGGCGCAGGGATCCCCTTTGTCGCGCGGCGCGTGTTTTTAGATAACGTGGACGACGCGCTGGCGATCGAAAAAGAAGCGCGCGTCGCCATGCGCTTGGCCATCAAGAATGGCAGCTGCGTGGCGATCGGCCACCCCCGGCCCAACACGTTGCGAGTCTTGATCCGCATGGCGCCAGAGTTTGCTGCCAACGGGGTGCGCTTGGTCCCGGTCTCGGATCTGGCCAAACTGGTCACGCCGTGACTTCGACGCTGGTCTTAGGCATCGAGAGCAGTTGCGACGAGACTGCCGCCGCGGTGGTCGACCTTCACGGACCCAAAGTCTTGTCTAACGTGATCGCCAGTCAAGATGCTGTGCATGCCGAATACGGCGGCGTGGTGCCCGAGCTGGCCTCGCGCCAACATCTGCGAGCCCTGGGGCCCGTGCTACGTCAGGCGCTCGCGCGGGCCAATTGTCAGCTGAAAGATCTGGCGGGTATCGCCGTCACCTACGGTCCGGGTTTGGCGGGCAGTTTGGCCGTGGGTTTGAGCGCGGCCAAGGGTGTCGCGTTGGCCAACGACCTGCCTTTTATCGGCGTGGATCATCTTGAAGGCCACGTTTTGGCGGCGTTCTTAGAGCACCCTGACCTTGAATATCCTTTTCTTGGGCTGGTCGTGAGCGGGGGCCACAGCAGTCTTTACGCGGTGACAGGTCCCCAGACGCGCGAACGTTTAGCCCGCACCCGCGACGACGCGGTGGGCGAGGCGTTTGACAAAGTGGCCAAGCTTTTAGGGTTGGGATTTCCAGGCGGGCCAGCGTTAGATAAGCTGGCGGTGACTTATCAGGGCTCCAGCGCCCCTCGTTTTCCGATGGCGTCGCTAAGAGATGGCAGCCTAGATTTCTCGTTTTCGGGCCTAAAAACAGCGTTAAAGCTGCATATCGAAAAGGCCAAGGCCGCCCACAGTTTGGACCTGCCGCCGGTGGCCGCTGGTTTTCAAGAGGCCGCGATCCGGCCGCTGATCGCCAGGGTCTTAGAAGCGGGACAGCGAACAGGGTATACTAGGGTGGTCGTGGGCGGTGGTGTGGCTGCCAACAGCTATCTGCGCCGTGAACTGCCGCTGGCCTGCCAACAAAACGGCATGCAGGTTTATTTGCCTAGTTTAAGTTTGTGCGTGGACAATGGCGCGATGATCGCCTACGCGGGTGGTCTGCGTTTGTTAGCTGGACAGCGCTCTCAGTTTGATCTGGGCGTGGTTCCTGATCTTGGGCACTAAGACAATGTTAAAATTTGGAAACCTCAGCCTGGCCAACCCCCTTTTGATGTCCCCGCTATGCGGGGTCACCGATATCCCTTTTCGCGCTTTGGTGCGAGAGCAGGGCGCGGCGCTGACGCACACCCAAATGGTCTCGTGCGCGGCCTTGGCCCGGGGCGGCGCCAAAAAAACCAAGCGCATCATGGAACTGCGCCCTGACGAGCCACCCATCGGCATACAGCTCTTTGGCTGTGAGCTGTCCGAGATGGCCGAAGCCGCGCGCATCTCGCAGGCCGAAGGCGCCAATCTGATCAGCATTAATTTTGGCTGTCCCGTGCCCAAGGTCGTGGCGCACAACGGTGGCTCAGCCCTTTTGAAAGAACCTGCCCGCGTCGAAGCCATCACCCGCGCTGTGGTCGAGGCCACGCCTTTGCCGGTGGTGCCTAAGATACGCATTGGTTGGGACGCGACGCAAGTCAACGCCGTCGAGATCGGCAAGCGTATCGAAGCCGCCGGTGCCGCTGGGCTCGTGATCCACGGGCGCACCCGCGCCCAGGGCTATGCGGGCTTGGCCGATTGGGACGTGATCAGCGCGGTCAAAAAAGCCGTCAGCATTCCCGTCATCGGCAACGGCGATCTGTTTGAGCCGCAAGACGCGGCCGAGCGCATGCGCCAGACTGGGGTTGACGGCGTGATGTTTGGTCGGGGCGCCATGGGCAACCCGTGGATCTTTAGCCGCAGCCTGGCGGTGCTCAATGGCCACGGGGTGCCGGCCGCGCCCAGCCCCCGCGAGCGGGTGGCCACGCTTAAGCGGCACATACAATTGAACTGGGACTACAAGGGCCAGCCTGGCTTGCCAGAGATGCGCAAGCACGCGATGTGGTACTTAAAAGGCCTGCCCTATTCGGCGCAGGTGCGCGCCGAGATCAACGCAACTTTAGACTACGACCAAGTGATAGAGATCTTAGAACGAGCCCTGCTGCGTATCGAAAGCGAAGCAGAGACCCCGCGCGTGGAGGCCTTGGCCCTATGAGAAAAAACATCACGATCGTCCTGTTTAGCCTTTTGGTGATCGGGGGCTGCGCCGGCAACAAAGTTAAAGAATCGCATTACGACACCGGGGTTTTTCTGCTCAAGTCGGGCAAAGAAGACGAGGCCATCGCGGCGTTTCAGGCCAGCCTGCAAGCCGACCCCGAGGACCCCTTTGTGTACCAAGCCTTGGGCGATCTGTATCACACCCGGGGCTGGCGCGAGCAGTCTTTAGCGTCGTGGGAAAAAGCCTATAACTTTAGCAGTGACGACCCGGCCTTTTACGTGGGACGTGATAAAAAACCACGCGCCTCGGCCTGGATCGCGGACGCCATCAGCGCCCGCAAAGCCAGTCGGGACAGTTTGGTGCAAGCCTACACCAAGCTAGCCACCGTCGCGGCCGAAGAGAAGCGTTGGGAAGACGCTCGCAAAGCTTGGGACCGGGTCTGCGCGTTGGACCCCAAGTCGGTGGATGGGTTTAAGGGCGCGGGCAAGGCCAACAAAAAGCTAAAAGATGGCGAAGGCGCGTACAAGGCCTGGAAAGTCGCCGCCGAGCTGGCGCCCAATGATAGTGACGCGCAAAAAGAATGTGGTTACAGCGCCTTTGCCCTCGAAAAACTCAACGAGGCCGAGCGCGCGTTTCGCCGCTACAGCGCGCTTAAACCCGACGAGCCCTTGGCGTACAACAACTTAGGCACGGTGCTGGCCAAGCTCAATCGTTTTGAAGAGAGCCACGCCTCCTTTGACAAAGCCCTGACCATGCAGCCGGACATGATCAGCGCGCTCAATGGCAAGGCCACCGCCTACTACTACCAAAAAGATAACGCCAACGCGCGTCGCCTGTGGTCGCGCGTGCTCGAGCTGTCGCCACAAGATCCCATCGCGCTTGAGAACATCCGCACCCTCGTCCAGATGGGGCTGTGATGCGTCGCGCGCTGTATCCCGGATCTTTCGATCCGCTGACCTATGGCCACCTAGACCTGATTCGCCGTGGGGCCGCGCTCTTTGACCAGGTGCTGGTGGGTGTCTTGCGCAATGGCGCCAAGGACCCTCTCTTTAGCGTGGACGAGCGCATCGCCATGTTGCAGGCCGAGACCAAGCGCATGCGCAATGTGAAGGTCATCACCTTTGATGGTCTTTTGGTTGATTTTGTCAAAAGCCAAGGCAACCCCGTGGTCTTGCGTGGTCTGCGTGTGCTGTCAGATTTTGAGTATGAATTTCAGATGGCGTTGATGAATAGAAAACTAAATAAGAATTTTGAGGTCGTGTATTTGATGCCCGACGAGCGCTACACCTACATCTCGTCGTCGTTGGTCAAAGAAGTCGCCCAGTTGGGTGGCCCCATTGACGCCTTTGTGCCTAAAGGCGTGGCCAAGAGCCTCCGGTCCAAGCAAAAGACCCGGCGCAAGGGTGGGGAACCGGAGTTGTAAGCTTAAATTGATCTAAGATGCTTTGAGATATAACGCCTTGTTGCTTCTAAATGATTTTTATCCCTGATGATCTTGTCGTAAAAACGAGTCTGCCAAATAGCCTGCTGAGGAGCAAACCCCTGCAGCCTTGCCTGCCTGCTCACTGCTGACTTAAAAGAGCCTATCATCACAGAGAGTGAGCCAGCAGCTGGGGCTTTGAATCTGGGGTTGGCTTTTGTTAAGGGAGAGCCAACTTTAAGTGGTGGGGCCATGGCCTGCCATGGCCCTTCTTGAACAGAAGTCCCAGATTTTTCTTGCTCAATTCCTTGGGCCTCAAGGTCCCTGGCTTGAGTATCTTGGGCAGGGCTGTTAAGGGAGATCAGGTTTGAGTTTCTATTGGAGAGGGCCATGGCAGGCCATGGCCCCACC
>JANLXT010000262.1:0-7751 GCA_031365225.1 candidate division FCPU426 bacterium | reverse complement strand
AAAAGCGCGCCTGGTCAGCTTGCGGATTTTAGAAAACTAGCGACAGGATTAGAGGACATTGAAACGCAACGAACGCCACTAGGAACGGTGCCGTCTGGAAACAGTCACACCGCTACGTTGGCGAGGATAATTTCTGGCGCTACCAATGTCCCGTTTGTTCCCGAGGCCTTAGCGGCGATAACTGGTATGAGAGCAAAGCGTGCATTCAAGCCATTCAATCTCAATGCACCAAAGAAAACGACGAAGCCTCTGCCACAACTTCAATCAATAGAAAAAAGGTTTGGCATTAACCCTGTTCTTTTGAGCAGACAGCTAAAAGCCACCGTCCAAGGGCAATGACATAGGCAAGGAAAACGAATTGAAGAATTAAATAAAAATACCAATCAGCCAGTGAGGCTGACTGAACAAAATTAACAATGATTTCTCGCTGGTGATTCATGGCGGGAATATATCACAAGAGGACAAAAAATGGGAAACTTCCAAGACTTTATTGACTGGTTCAAAAAAGCCAAGGCCGCGAAAGCGTCCAAGAAAAAAACCACAGGGACGCTTGGGGTGAATGATCCCGGCTATGACGAGGCCCAGCTTGCGCTGGCAGACAACGATGAGCGTGAATCGGCTGCTGGAAAGGACGAAAATGAATAATTCGCTATGGGGGGGCAATGTATGACAAAAAGCTAAACCCTGACCCCATCACAACGCGCAAGGGAATCAACTTCTTATCCTCTCTGGAGAATACAACGATGAAAAAAATGTTTTCGACTATGGTTATTTTGGCAGTGATGATGTTGGCGACGCTAGGCCACGCAGCATCAACGTATACGCCAACATGGACGCCGACCGCCACGTTGACCTACACCCCCAGTCCCACGTTTACGCCGACACGCACTAATACGCCTGTCCGTGGATACGGTCAAACTGGGCGCGTGATTGTTCAATCGCAAGCGTTTTTGCAGGCCGATGCAATCACTGTGCCGGGCGTGTCTGTACTAGCTGGCGACACCACGGTGTGGAAAGCAAAATATCTGAGCAATACCGTCGCGGTATTTTCTACTGGTTCGGCGTCTGCTACATTCCAGCTAACTGTTCCTGCTGACTATATGCGAAACGGTTCACTATGGCTGTATGCGGTCAATACCACCGTGACGAACACTGTGACCGTCCAAGCTGACATTGCGAGAATTAGCATGGGCAATCTGACATCAACCGCAACTGTATTTGTCGGGCCTGCTACAAATGTGCAGACCCAATTTATTGGGCGGTTGTATGACAGCCGATGGAATCGCGTTTGGATCCCGTTGAGCGGGACCGTCGGGACATCTGGAGTGATTAAGCCCGGCGACACTTTGAATATATTGCTCGCTCGAACAGGCGCGAGTGGTAATTTCAACGTTGCCACAGCCGAATTTGAATACGACGTTAATTACCCGCTGCGTCCGTAATGTTTGTATGCTGGGCCAAGACGGTCTTGGCCCAGTCCCTGACATTGTGGAATCACCCAAACAAAAAGAGGACTAAATGTTTAAAGGATTAATATTTTTGATAGCAATGGCTACGATTGGGCGTGCTGGCGTGGTGGGCGTGACACCGACCGAAAACATGACCAACGGCATCGGGGGCGTCCCTGCTACGCTGACATATGCCTTGAATCAGGCGCTCACGGGAACGAGTAGCACAGCCATTGATTTGTCGGGGACTTCTGGAATTTGGCTTTCGCTGTCATCGACAGGAAACGCGTTGGTGAAAGTTTATTTTAGCAACGGGAACCTGACCTACACCACAGGCGCAATTGAAATGTATTCGCTGACCAGTCCAGGGAGCTATGCCATTGCCCCTAGGGCTAGATATGTGTCATTCTACAATTACAGCGCAAGCTCTTCGGGGACTGCGGTAAAAACTAGTGCGTTTTATTCTAAAATCCAGCCAGCGACATCGACGGTTAGCGGGGCAGTGACGGTCAGTGGGCTTGCAGTTTCTTTTCAGTACGCTTCATCTACGGCCATCCAAGTCACAACGGCCGGGCTTGCGGTAAACCTCAGCACCGTTGCCGGCGTGGCGACTGGCCCGTTTAGGGTTTATTTTTCGACCCGTGAATCGCAAGGATTTTATTGGGACTACGGTTCCAGCGCTACAGTTCCCGCTGGAGCTTCACTTGGTAGCTACACAGCAGCTTCCGTGACCGCAACCAGCGACGACCCGCTAGCGGAGGGCACGATAGTTTACTTTAGGCCCACAACGGCATCCACGGTCAATGCGTTCATCACCGTGCTGAAGCCGAAGCTTTAATGAAGCGGGCATTTTTATTCATAGCGCTGGCATTTTTGTCGGCAGCGGGGAACGCAGCGGCAACCGTTTCCGTTGATTCCCTTTTGGCGGGCGGCGGTGGTGGCGGTGGGTCAAACATTGGCGGTGGTGGCGGTGGTGGTTCTTTAGAAACATCCACAGTGTCGCTTACGCAAGGCGGCTCTTACCCGGTTGTTGTGGGCGCTGGCGGCGTTAGCGGCACTGCTGCTGCAGGTGGCGTAGGCGGCAATTCCACATTCAACAGCGTCACAGCCTATGGTGGTGGCGGTGGTGGACGAGGGGACGGCGGGTTTAATGCGACCTCCGGCGGCTCTGGCGGTGGTGCTGGTTTCAGCACAGCCGCAGCCGCCGCTGGCTCTGGCTCGAATGTTTTCGGCGGCGGTGCAAACGCTGGCAATTACTATTCAGGTGGTGGTGGTGGTGCTGCAGGCGTGGGTGCGGCGGGAACAGCTGGCGTGTCTGCTGGTGCTGGCGGTGCGGCCTACGCTAGCTCAATTAGTGGGGCCAGCGTCACCTATGCGGGTGGCGGTGGTGGCGGAGTTTACCTAGCAGGAGTGCCCGGTACAGCCGACTCGTCCGCAGCGGCTGGTGTAGGCCCCGCATTAAACCAGACCCCTAATGGTGCCCCTGCTAATCGCGGTGGCGGTGGTGGCGGTGGTGGGACAGGGACACCCAGCAATGGCGGAGTGGGTGGTTCTGGCGTGGTCATTATTCGCTACCTAACCGCTGGTGCAAGCGGTGGGACGGGCGGGACCATAACATATTCTGGTGCCTACACCATCCACGCTTTCACAGCCGATGGAACATTCGTTGCCCCCGTGATTTCCTCGTCCGACAAACGAGGGCTGAAGCTAATAAACGTCCTCAGAATGAAGCTGGGTCTGATTCTCAATATGTTTGTCACTCAAGGCCATGCTGCCCCCCAAAATCAAACGGGTATGCAAGCAGTAGTCGCAGAGCAACGCAAGCGAGTTTTGTTTGAAATAGAGGCTGGAAGATTTGTGGTGGTTGGCGTTGCAGCGGTCACGCCAACTCGTATACCCACAAGGGCAATCACAAGCCAAACTGTCACGGCAACTCCGAGCCCGTCTATCACACCGACACCAACCACAACCCCCACTCCAAGAGCCTGATAAAGGAGCGAATAATGCCTCTTGACGAAATAGACTTAGATCGCATTTCGGATAAACTCAAAATTGCTGTTGGTGAGGCAATGAATAATCACAGAGACACAGAGCACGCACCAGAAAATGCGGCGTTGAGTTTGCGGATTAAGAGCTTGGCTCATAAGCAAAAATGGATGCTCGGTATAGTGTCCGCTATTGCTGCCAAGCTCGGTATCGGAAGTTTCTTTTCACAATAGAGGCACACAATGGCAATAGGCATGAACGTCACGTTGCGAAATAATCGTCTCGATCAAATCACATCACGCGCAGGGGCGTCGGCTAAATTAAGGATTTATGACGGCGCGCGCCCAGCGACAGGTGGCGCAGCGACTACGTTGCTCGCGGAGCTAACCTGTAATGCCACGTTTGCGCCTGCCGCGTCATCTGGAACACTGACGCTCAATTCAATCACACAGGACAGCGCTGCTGACGCTACGGGCACAGCGACATGGGGGCGTATTGTCCAATCAGACGGAACGACGCACGTCCTGGATTGTTCAGTCGGAACATCAGCGACGGACATTATTTTAAATACGGCGGCGATTGTAATTAACGCGGCGGTTAGCGTGACCAGCGCAGTGTTTACCGAGGGCAATGCATAATGATCGATCTAGCAGGCACAGGCGCAGAGAGGGCATGGAAGCAGGGCCTTTCGGGGGGGTCCCTGCTTTCGAAATTTATCGAGAACGACCCTAATTTTTTGATGCGCCAAAGTTTTAAAATGGGTGGCGTAGTATGGGTGATGCAAACCGCCGTACCTGTTCGGAGCTACAAAGGGAAAGTGCATTTATTTTTTGCGCGCCTGTTAGTAGACAGCATGATTGGCAAGAGCGTCATTGTCGGTAATAACAGATACGTTTATTCATTCGACTCCAAGGAGTTCTGATGTCATTACAAACATGGCAGGAAACAATCGTCACACAGCAGGGCGCGGGAACCAGTTTCGGGACATTTACCACAGCAAAAACGGTAATCAACGCTCAAGCGCTCGCGTCGTTGCCCGTTGGTTTTTGGTCCGTTGGAAAAACAATCCGCGTGAGGGTTGCGGGTGGCGTCGGGACTCTAGTCACAACGCCCGGGACGATTGTCTTTCAGGTGATGATCGGCTCGGCTATTGCGTTCACGACTGGCGTAATCCAGTTAAACGCAACGGCCCACACAAACATCCCATTTGAATTGGAAGTTTTGCTAACGTGCAGGGCCTTGGGGGCTGGCACGTCTGCGAATTGCATGGGACAGGGCCGAGTATTCGGAATTATGTTCACGCCGACGGCTGGACAAACTGACGGGGCAAACTCACACGCAATGATGCTCGCGCCAAACACAGCGCCTGCGGTTGGCGCTGGGTTTGATAGCACCGTCGCGACTGTGTTAGATTTATTTTGCGGGTTTTCGGTCAGCAGTGGGTCTAACACAATCAAAATCGAGCAGTATGTCGTGGAGTGCCTAAACTAGTCCATGCCGTTTCCAACAAACGGGAAATCATTTTGGCCTAGCGGACGCGGGATCGGACGCGGGAGCGCTCCCAATTCTTCAAAGGGGCCTGTCAAGTTTCGGGGAACAATCGGCAGGTTCGTCACACAGCCGTATGTCGGCGGAACGCTTTCAAGCGCGCTCGAAGACGCAACGCTAGCGAGTTCTGGAGCAGAAACTTTTACGGGAACGTTTGCGAGTACGTTGGCAGGTGCAACGCTAGTTGCAGTCGGGGCGTCCACAGTGACAGGGGCATTCGCGACAACGCTTGAGGGCGCGACGTTGGTCGCGAGCGGGGTTGTTATACCGCCCGCTTTGGGTTTTTCTTTTTGGCTGAGGCGCACTAGGAGGTTTTAAATGGCAACCGTCGCTATAACGTCCACAGAAATTAAAAGCTATTTGAGCCGTAAAGTCATGTCAATTGTGTGGACACCGCTAACGTCGGCCAACGCGACAGGTGACGCGCACTCGGAGCCCGGTACAGCCGACAGATCGGCGCAGGTAGCGGGGACGTTCAACGGCGCGACGTGCCTCATACAAGGCTCTAACGACGGGTCAAATTGGGTGACGCTCACAGACATTCTAGGTAACGCCCTGTCATTCACGGCCACAGGATTGAAACAGATTACGGAAATCACGCGATACATTCGCCCTAGCACGTCAGGCGGTGGCGGGTCGCAATCATTGACAGTGTATTTAATAGAACGTGGTTCCCAAAACTCTTAGAGGTCTGCAATGGATTGGAAACGATTTGGTCGAGAGATCGGGACGTATGCAATAGCGACAGTGGTCATCGGTTCGCTATTTTGGGTTCTGATGCGATTGTTTGCCGGGCCGTTGCCAGAGACAAACGAGAAAGTGGTGACGCTAATCGTCGGATTTTTGATAGCAAAAGGAGGAACAATCGTCGACTACTATTTTGGGTCCAGCAAGGGGTCTAGCGACAAAACAGAGGCGATGACCGCCAGCACCACCGTCGTGCAGTAATGACTGCCGAAAAATTGCTGGCGTGTCTAGGGTGCACGCCAGCAAACGCCGAGAAGTGGGCGCAATCCATAACGTCGTCAATGGATTGCTGGGAAATAAACACGACACAGCGACAGGCTATGTTTGTGGCGCAATTAGGACACGAATCAAATTTGCTAGCGAGCCTTGAGGAAAATTTAAATTATGGCCCAATCGGCCTAGTCGAAACATTCGGTAAATATTTCACGTCAGATGAAGCGCAAACATACGCGCGCAATCCGCAACGCATAGCGAACAGAGCCTACGGGGACCGCATGGGCAACGGCGACGAAAACAGTGGCGACGGCTGGCGGTACAGGGGGCGAGGCCTGCTCCAATTGACTGGCAGGGATAGTTATGATCGAGCAGGGCGGGCGCTCAGGCTTGATTTAATCGAGCATCCAGAGTTATTGCTAGCGCCATTGCCCGCGTCAATGTCAGCAGGGTGGGAATGGCAGAAAAAAGGATGCAATCAAATTGCTGATTTAAATGATTTTCAAAAGGTGACAAAAATCATAAACGGAGGATACAATGGGCTGGAGAACCGATTAGAGTTGTGGGCGCGTTGCAAAGGGGCGTTGACATGAGGATTCTAGCAAGTGCGGCTTTCACCCTATCGTTGGCCGTGACGTTATTGGCGGTAGCGTTTGTTATCGTGACTAGCGCGGATGTGCGGACGCTTGAAAGAGAGAATGAGGCGCTGAGGCAATATAACGCCGCGACATTTTCGAAATTGGATTGCGATATTGACGAGGTGGATGCAGGGATAATCTCAAAAGTTTCTCACATATGGGGCATAGAGCCAGCGTTGTTGGCGAGCGTGCGCATCCAGGAGAACGGGCGAGAAAACCGACAGACAGGGTACAACGGAAAAACCCGCTGGATTTCCGAGAACTTTGAGCGCAAAGAGTTTCAATACGCCGAAACAGCGCGATTGATTTCAAAAATAAATGCGCGCTGGACAATGGCGGACGATAAACACTTACGCAAGGGATATTGGCATTTTTTGGCGACAAACTACACGGGTGGCGAGGATAAGAAAATCAAGGCGTGGGAGATGAACGTTAGGAAGTTTTATAAAATGGTGAAATCTAATTCTGGATATGCCAAAACGCGCCGAGCATCTAAATCATTGAGCGTTGCTGGCGACTACGGGAGCAGAGAATAATGCCGACACTTGACTGGCGACATTACACAATTTTAGTAGCGTTGCTCGCCTGCCTGACCGCTTGGGCGTCGCGTGAAAAATATTACAGGCTGACCATCACCGAAAAAATGTCACAGCTAGAGAGGGTGACAGCCGAAAAACGGACAGCCGAGCAAACGGCGTTGCGATTGGACCAGCAAATAAAAACGGACACAGACACAGTCGAGGAAGCGACGCCGATAATAATGCCCGACGGGTCCACGGCATACGTGACGCGCAAAACGTCGCACATGGTGCAGTCGACAGTCAGCCTGCTGCAGCAGGACGTGAAACGGCTTGAGCAGGAATTATCCGACAGCCTCACGCAGACGGACGAGAGCAAAAAAATCAGTGAGCAAGAAATTACAAAAATCGGCAAACGCTGGTACGTCGGCGCAGATATTCCGACGCTGGCGATGCAGTCTCCGTCGCTGGACGCGATCACGGCGGAGGTCGGCGTTTGGGTCGGTCCGATTCTATTGCGAGTCGGGAATCCGGTATCCGCCAGATCCTCCCCGCGTGTCGGCGTCGGGTTTTCTTTTTGACCACCCGACCATCATCCCCACACCCCCTGAAATAAATGGAATCGGTCTGTTTTAGCCATTTTTTCCGCGACC
>JANLXT010000257.1:0-3853 GCA_031365225.1 candidate division FCPU426 bacterium | reverse complement strand
GAATTCCCCCACCGCGCACACTGACAAAATAGACGCCATTGGAAACCATTTCGGCATCCGGATTGCGACCATCCCATGTTGCTTGGAACCACAAACCGCCTTTGAGGTCCGCGTCCAAGACTGGGCGCACCATCTCGGCCGCGAGATTAAAGATACGCACGATCACACGCCCATCCTCGCTAGGACGCAAATCGATCTTGAGCGGAGCGCCCAAGCTAGGCCTGAACACGTTGACGCTCAGGACCACGGGGACCACCGCGGTGGCGGTAGGACCAGGCGTGTTGGTCTCGGTCCACGTGGGCGTGGCCGTGACAAAGGGCGTTCGCGTCGGCGTGCCGCTGGGCAAGGGCGTGTTGGTCAAGGACACCGTCGCGCTGGGACTGACGCTGGGTGTGCGTGTCACGGTCACCGTGCGGGTCGCGCTCGCGGTCGGGCTTTCGGTGCGTGTGAGCGACGCTGTGAGGCTAGGTGTCGCCGAAAGTGAAGGTGTCGAAGTTGGCGTCACCGAGGGCGTCACGGTCGCTGTGCGCGTGGTCGATTCGCTGGGCGTCGATGTCCGCGTAACAGTTTCGGTGATGGTCTTAGTCCGAGTAGGCGTGATGGACTCTGTCACCGTCAACGTGATCGACGGAGTGCCCGTCCCCGTGATCGTCGGGGTGATCGTATTTGTGATTGAAGGCGTCGGTGTCGAGGTTCGAGTGTTCGTTGGGGACACGGTTTGAGTGATCGTCGGCGTGATCGTCCGGGTCATGGTCTCGGTGATGGTCCGCGTCTGCGTACCAGTTGAAGTCGTGGTGATAGTAGCGGTCCCCGTAGGGGAAATCGTGGGTGTGATCGTTTGAGTCGTGGTCTCAGTGATCGTTTGTGTGATCGTCCGGGTGATCGTCGGCGTGATTGTTTGAGTAATCGTGGGCGTGATCGTCTGAGTGACAGTCTCGGTGATAGTTGGCGTGATCGTGCGAGTGATCGTGGGCGTCGCGGTCTGCGTGATGGTGGGCGTGATCGTTTGAGTGACAGTCTCGGTGATTGTTGGCGTGATCGTGCGAGTGATCGTGGGCGTCACGGTCTGCGTGATAGTCTCGGTGACAGTTTGAGTGATAGTCGGAGTGATAGTTTGCGTGATAGTTTGCGTTATCGTGGGTGTAATCGTCTGCGTGATGGTCTCGGTGATAGTTTGAGTGACAGTCTGAGTGATAGTCGGCGTGATGGTCTGCGTTATCGTGGGTGTAATCGTCTGCGTGATGGTCTCGGTGATAGTTTGAGTAACCGTCTGGGTGATCGTCTCTGTCACGGTGGGCGTGATGGTCTGAGTGGTCGTCTGCGTGATCGTCTCGGTGACCGTAGGCGTGATTGTCTGAGTGATGGTCGCGGTCGCTGTCGGCGTGCTCGTTTCTGTGGCCGTCGCTGTGCTAGTCTCGGTAGCCGTCTCAGTAACCGTCGCGGTAACGCTGGGTGTCGGGCTAGACAACACACAATCCGCAATATTTTGCAGAGACGCGGCAAAGAGAAAAGCTGCACAAGCGCCATTGTCAATCCATTGTATGTCTAAGGTCTGCCCGCCACTATTTGCTTTATAATCAAACGTATAGGTATAAAGCGTGTGAACGCCATCCGCAGTAATGAGGTCTGTAAAGACTGGGGCGCTTGCGTCTGACAGCGTCGCTTGCATCTGTCCAATTGTTCCGACAAAATTCCACATCCCCACATACACTTTCAACCGCCGTGGCGTCGTATCGGCAGGCGCGGTAAATTGAAATCCGGTCGCAGCAGCGCAAACGTAATACCCTGCTTGAGAAGTGGAAATCGGCTGGACAGTGCCATCGGTCCACGAGAACCAGGGTAGAGCAGGGTCGCTATAACTCGCTTGCCCAACACCGATGGGCGCAACATCCGTGAGAAGATTCGCGCCAGCCTTGTGCTCAAACGAAGGATAACCAAGGTTGCCCCACAGAGCCCAATCCGCGCTGCCTTCAGCGGTCAAGTCGACATTGCTCGAGCTGGCCGGGCTGACTTGCTGACGGCTAGATACAAGGTTGGTCGTACACAGCGTGCTGCCCCCGCCGCAAGCCGGGGCGTTTTGCAGCGTGGCCCCCTGCAAGAAGACAGGACAGCCGGCGTTGGTGTTGATCCATTGCACCGTGATCGTCTCGCCTGGACCCGCCGCCTGGTAATCGATGGTGTAGACCCGGGTATAGGCCGTGCCAGTGCTCGATGCCACCAAGATCTGAGGCGCGGCGCTGCCATCGCTTAGCGACAAGGTCAACTGCGCGTCCGCACCCACGTTGTTCCAGAACCCTGCATAAACTTTCAAGCGCCGCCGGGTCAGGTCCGCGGGGGCGGTGAACGACCAGCCGCTGGCCGAGGCGCATTGGTAGTACACGCCCTGTTCTGACGTGCCATTGAAATTGGGCGTGCCATTGGACCAGTTGAAAAACGCGACCGCCGGGTCGACGATCGTATTCCAAGGGGAACCGATCTGGCTCACGTCCGATATCAGGTTCGCACCCAGCTTGTGGTTGAAGTTTGTCACGCCAAATTGGCCCCAATGCGCCCAGTCCAGCGACCCTTCAGCGCTAAGATCGACGCTCAATGAGGTCGAAGGTAAGCTGTCCGCGCTACTGACGCTGAGCCCCGAACAGCCGCCAGGGGTCGGGGTTGCGCTAAAGGTCGGCGTAGGACTTGGCACAAAAAGACAGTCAAAGATGGGCACACGATTATAGTTGTAATCAGCCACGTACAACTTGGTGCCGATAGCCACCGCCTGCACCGCCCAATTAAAATGCTGAGCATCAAGAGTCGACGTAAAGCTCGAAAAACTAGACTGGCCTATCACCGCGTTTGCTGAAGCCTGATTAGCCACTGGGAAAGTGTTAAACAGCAAGATGCGCTCATTGCCACGATCCGCGACAGCCAGTCCGTTGCCCACAAATGCCGCGCCGTAGGGACTACCGATGGATTGAGCCGACAGACCGCCACTGTTATAGGCAGACGAGGTGAAATTAGGCTGACCTAACACCAGGTCAGCGGCCTGACCATTGCTGCTTGGCCAGCTATTCCATATCAGCACGCGGTTATTGCTGAATTCTGATACGGTCACGCGAGTCCCGTCCGTCGCCGCGTCAAGGGGCTGATTGAGCGTTGTCGCTGAAGTCCCTGTCCCCGCCGTTGTGAACAGAGCTTGACCCAGCACCCTGTCGGCGGGCTGGCCGTTGACCACGGGCAAGCTATCCCAAATAAGCACACGGTTGTTGCCAGTGTCCGCCACCAGCAATCTCCCGCCAGCGTAACTGACCCGCCAAGGCTGGTTCATCGAAGAGGCCGTGATCCCGCCATTGTTCGCGAGGTTGCTAGCAAAATTAGGCTGACCCAGCACCACATCCGCCGCCTGTCCGTTGCTCGCGGGAAAGCTGTTCCAGATCAGGACGCGATTATTTCCGTAGTCGGCCACCACCACCACGCCACCGTTGGACGCGACGCCAAAGGGTTGATTCAACGTGGATGCCGAAACACCTATGCCATTGGAAGTGAAATTGGGCTGGCCCAACACCCTATCCGCTGGCTCAGCGAAGCTGGCGGGCGCGCTATTCCATATCAATATCCGATTGTTACCGCGGTCCGCTGCGAGAAAACGCACGCCGACCGTCGCCACACCCCAAGGACCACTCAACGCCGAAGCATTGAGACCACCACTGTTGGAATTGCCACTGCTTAGGTTGCTCTGTCCCAGGGCCCAGGCCGCGTTACTAAAAGTATTCCACCCGCAAACCGGTGTTGGTGCGGGCGACCAGGTGGGCGTGATCGTGGGACTGGCGCTGAAGGTCGGGCTCACGCTAAACGTGGGCGAAATCGTGAG
>JANLXT010000256.1:0-3867 GCA_031365225.1 candidate division FCPU426 bacterium | reverse complement strand
GTCTCGTGTCATCGAGGCGTCCGCTTCCAGGTGCCGCGCCAAACCGAAATCGGTTAGCTGTGGCTCGCCGTGAGTGTCAACGAGGATGTTGGCGGGTTTGACGTCACGATGCACAATATCCTTCTCGTGGGCATGATGCAGCGCCAATGCCACTTTGTGCACCAACTCAGCCGCTCGACGCGGCTCCCATGGCTCGTCAGCTGACTTTTGAAGCAATTTGTCGAGACTCTCGCCCCGGACTAATTCAAAGTCGATGTACGGGATACCCTCTGACTGTCCGCTCTCGTGTAGGGGCACGATGTTCGCATGGCGCAATCGCGAGACCAATTGGGCGTCACGTTCGAAGCGAGTGATCGAAGCGGGGCCCGTCAGCATGTGGGCGCGAAAGATTTTCAGTGCCACATCGCGTTCAAACTTGGTATCGAATGCGAGATAGACAATCGCTGAGGCGCCTGTCCCGAGTTGCTCCCACAGACGATAGCGGCAGGCAAACAGCGATTCACCATGGGGATAGGACTTCGCTAAGTTCACGGTGGAACCCACCGGCAAGGTAGCAACGGCCGCTTCTGCATTCGCATTCCGAATATCTCCGGAAGGATCCAACTCGATGCCCATCAGCTTCGCAGCGGCCGGTAGTCGAACCTCCAATTGATCAGCCAAATCCGGGTGTGCAAGAATTTCATCCTCGATTGCCACTCGCTCTCCGCGGCGCAAGCGCTCGACAATCTGGTCCGTGATTTCCTGAAGTCGGGACTCGTCAGCGGACAACGGAGATGTGGGAGGTGTCGCGATATCGAAGCGACGGTCGGGATCGGGTCCGGCCAGTTGTGTCATTCGCGGATTCCTTGCAAGAGAAATCCTAGTTGCTCCAATCCCTTGTGATAACGATAGCGTACCTGGTCAACGGTTAGATTCAACTGCTCGGCCGCAATGGCTGCTGACGAATGGGATTTTACGGTATGCAAATTGTGAATTGCTCGGTCGATAACGTCGTCAACGCTCGTGACCAAACTCGTTTCGGAGGCGAATCTCGCGGCGGTTGGAAGTCGCGAGTCGACTTGTTCCGCCGTGAGTGACAGCCGCTGAACGATGGTATTGAGCGACAAATTGTGAAAAAAACTCAGCTCCAGCACAGCTCCCGTCAATGGATCAAGTGAACGTAAAGCATTCGCAATTGTGGCCTCGCGCTCGCGAAGTCGCACTTCAAGGCTGGGCGTCGGCGAGCTGTCCATCGGATTCGTTACGCCAGGAGCCGAACTGCTAGCCGCATCTGCCTGCAAAACGATACCGTTTGGGGTTCGGCTGCGTGGTTCGCGAGCGAAGTTGATGGCCAATCGCTTCAATGTTTGGGTGAGCAAAGCCCGAAAGACTGCTCCCGTCTGGTGATCGTTTCCTCCACCTCGAAATGACGCCAGCGACGCGAACACACGTGCCAGTGTCTCCTGGGCCAGGTCGCTACTGCTCTTGTCGGCACCATGCGCGATAAAATAACGCTTCGACAGGCCGACCACGAACGGCCGAGCGTAAACCTCGATTTGTCGCCAGGCGTCAGCGTCGCCTGATTGCGCGCGCTGAACCAAGTCGTGAATTCCGTCCCATTGCATGTGCCCAGTATATCTCGCCAGAAACCGAAGCACACTCGAGGCGTCAGCATTGCCCATGCTGGAGCGAGGCTTCACAAGAGAAGGCTTCGCCTCAATCGCTGCGACTAACCATGGCTGCCAGAGTCAGCCCAAACGGAGGGCATTTTGAGCGGACGGGTGGCGAATTGGCCTGTCAGTGTTCGCCGTGCCCCGAGCCTTCGATGAGTCTTGTCATCGGCCGTAAACCGTTTCAGGCAAGGAGCTTATAGCTATCTTGAGGATTGTGTTCAAAATGTTTCCCGCGTCACTCGGCTACGCGTGTCTCTGTGTGCAGAGGGGACAATTAAGTAGGCAACCTTCAAACTAGAGAACAGCGAGGGTAGATTCATGATTTTCCTATTCTTGGGCGGAGCAGCAGCGATCTTTGGTTGTATGGGAGTGTCGTTTGCAATCGCTGGCGACAAGGAGAATCTCAAGAAGTATGTCGGGACTGAGAACCGGGGCATGGCTGCCGTACTTGGATTCGTTGGGATAGGGATCGGCGCCGCGCTTTGCTGCTGGATGTTCTTTTAGAGCGTACTGGCTCAGGGGACGAAACGAATGCGACAACTACGAATGAACGAAGCCGTCGCCCTCCTTCCAACCGGCGTGGTGGGTGTGGCTCTGACGGCTGTGTTTCTGGGCGGAATAGTCGTCGCCCCAGGCAGTTTTTATACTGTGGTGCCGGGCGGAGTCGTGGGGTTAGCGGGGGTCGTTCTTTCAATCTTGGGGATCGCGCAAAGGTCTGGACGCATCCATGGTGCGATTGGAACGTGCTTGTTCATCTTGGCTTGGGCCATAAACTCCTTCGCAACTAGTTTACGATAATCAGGTGTTATACAATTGTGGCTCAAGAACTCTCACCCCCACTCTTGCGACTTGTCGCGACCTGAGTTAAGGTACCTGGGCTCGGCCACCATTGTCCTCGCAATCCTTAATTCGGATCTAAAATGGTTCCGCACCGTTCGTCCCGCAACCGTAACCGTAATAGCCGACATACTTTTCTTAGGCCGCTCCGTTTTGAGCAGTTCGAGGTGCGGTGTCTGCTTGCGGCTGTGATGGTCAAGGACTTCAACACGAACCCAGCCGATGCTCAGCCGGCTGGCCTCGTGGCGGTAAATCAGACGCTTTACTTCAACGCCTACGATAGTTCGCTAAATCAGAAATCTCTCTGGAAAAGTGACGGCACGGAAATAGGAACAGTGAGAGTCTCTGACCGCCCCGTTGGCATCGTCAACAACTCTATGTCCGCATTTGGAAACAAGCTCTTCTTTTCCGCGGGGGAAGGGCTTTGGACAAGTGACGGCACCGATGCGGGAACAAATGTGGTGGCGAAGGTAGCCGGCGGAGGAGGCGTTTCGTTTCAGAATAAATATTATTTTGAGGGTAGTAGTTCAGCCTTCGATGGCGCCGAGCTTTGGAAGAGTGACGGTACGACTGAGGGAACGGGAAGAGTAAGGGACATTGTTTCCGGCTCAGGCGGTTCGTCGCCAGGGCTACTTACACCAGCTGGTAACTCACTTTATTTTGTCGCGGACGACGGAATCAGCGGCTCTGAATTATGGAAGAGCGATGGAACCGAAGCTGGGACAATGCTTGTTTCGGATATCAATCTCGGTGCTGCATCTTCACGTATTGCCGGTTTGACTGCCGTAGGAAATAGCCTGTATTTTTTTGCGACCGATGGCGTAAAGGGATTTGGGCTCTATAGAAGCGATGGTTCTGCAGCTAGTACAAGTCGTATTGCCGACACTCTCGGCTACTCGTATCCTTGGTCGAAGATCACTGCGGTCGGAAGCACTATCTTCTTTAATTTCAAGACTCAGCTCTGGAAGAGTGATGGCACTGCGAGCGGCACAGTGTTGGTCGCAGATATCAATCCAGGTTCAACTTTCCAAAGCTTTCTCAGCTTCCTGGCTGTGGACAACACGCTTTATTTTGTCGGTTATGACGGCAGCCATGGATACGAGCTCTGGCGAAGCAATGGTACCGCGGCTGGTACCAACATGGTTAAAGACCTCTATCCCGGCGCGGCCCCAGGTCCTTATGACTATAGGCCTCATTCGCTTACGCTTGTCGGTCAATCGGTTTATCTGATTGGCGATGGCAACGACCTTTGGCGAAGTGACGGAACAGCTGCTGGAACAGTCCTCGTTAAGACGTTTGACGTCCTTAGCGATTTGGCATTTCCAGGGCAATTGACCGCACTAGGAAACCAGCTACTTCTCGTCGCCGATGACGCGAC